>JAEXDU010000047.1 GCA_023401495.1 Bacillota bacterium | reverse complement strand
GCTGATTGCACTCGCGGATTCACCGCGGGATGACGCGCGGGAATCCATTGCAAAAATCAGAGAAATGGGGATTCGCATCCTCATGATCACAGGCGATACAGCCGGAACCGCCAGGGCGATTGCCGAGCGGGTGGGAATCGGCAGCCGAATCGGGACGTTGGAGGACGCGCTGTCTCATCCCATGGATTTTGATGGGTTTGCCAATGTATACCCGGAAGACAAGTATAAGATCGTTCAGGCAATACAAAAGCTGGAGATGGTCGTTGGAATGACCGGAGACGGGATCAACGACGCGCCGGCTTTAAAGCAGGCGGATGTTGGCATCGCGGTCAGCACCGCCACAGACGTTGCAAAATCGGCGGCAAAGATCGTTCTCACCGAACCTCGGCTGTCCGACATCGCCAAGGTAATTGATGGAGGTCACCGTGTTTACCGCCGGATGATGACGTGGACGATTACGAAACTGGCCCGTACGGCAGAGTTGGCCGCTCTTCTGACTTTCGGCTTTATCTTTACCGGATTTTTCCCGGTTTCCTTGAGCCTGATCGTGTTTATCGTCGTGATGAACGATATGGTCACATTGACGCTGGGAACCGATAAAGCCTGGCCGACTGCGGTTCCCGAAACATGGGATATGCCCCGGCTGGCCAAAATAGCCTCCATTTTCGCGGTAGTCTGGCTGGCTCTTGGGCTGGGAGTGCTATGGTTTTATCTCAAAGTGCAGAATTTGAGCGCGGGCCAAATCAGTTCATTGATGTTTCTATACCTGATCTATTCGGCAATGGAAACCATCCTGATGACGCGAACCCGTGATTCGTTCTGGTCATTTGCGCCGAGTCGGTGGGTTCTTGGCATGGTTATAATAAACATTGTGCTTTCCACGCTGATGGCCGGTTTTGGTTGGGTGATGGCCCCGGTCGCCCCTTCTGCAATTCTGATCTTATTCATCATCACGGTTCTTGGCATGCTGCTCTTAGACGCTATGAAAACGTGGTATTACAAAGTGACGGGTATTTTGGGAACGGAACGGCACTGTTAGGCAATTTAGATTTTTTACCAGAGCGATTGGTTCCATTTTCAAAAGAGAAAAAGAATAGCGGTACAAAGCAGCCACATAACAGGAGGGAAAGAGATGATATGAAGGGGAACCCTGTAACGATGCTGAAAAACGGGAAATGGATCAATGTTGATGAAGACGATTTATGTCGTGATGACATCGTGGCCGTTCAGGCCGGAGACATCGTTCACGCCGATCTGAAGCTCATTGAAACGACCGGATTAGAGGTGGATGAATTCGATTTGACCGGCGAGCTCTCTCCTGTTTTGAAAAAAGCGCAAGATAACACGATGCTTTATAGAGGGAGCAAAATCATAAAGGGTTCCGGCAGCGGCATTGTTGTTGCAACCGGAGAACAAACAGAATACGGGCAGATCGTCAAACAGCTATGGGAGCAAAGCGAGACCCTTCCAATTTGTTTTTTCAAAAAGAAATATTTGATTCTGGTCATTTTGCTTCTGCCGGCGTTTGTTGTTCAGGCCGCACGGGCGCCGAATCCGTTTTTCCTGACAGTGCTTTATCTGTTCTGGGCTGCTGTTATCATTCTTTTGCAAAACGATGCGCTTTTCCGGCATTGGCTTATCTCAGATGAAATAGAGAAATGCGGGCGTTATCAGATTCAGATTCGAGACACGTCTGTGTTCGAGTCACTCAATCAGGTTGACGTCGTCTGCTTTGATAAAACAGGGGTTTTAACGACACGGCAAATGGATGTCAAAAACATCTATTGCGAAGGGGATCAGCGCATCGGCGCGGGCGCTTCCAGCGAAGGTCGGCTACTGCATTTGATTGAGATCACATGTGCTTTATGCAATGACGTCCTGTTCGTTGAAAAGCTGGAACAGGCAAACGCAATTGACAAAGCATTGATTTCCTTTGCTGAGAAAAACGGCATGGATGTAAAGAACTTATTGCTGCAAAGCAAACGCATCTATAACAAACCGTTTGATTCCGAAAACCGATGGATGGCATGCGGTTATGAGCTGAAAGACTTAGGAATATGCTATTTTGCCAAAGGTGATCCGGATGTCATTCTTAATATGTGTGACACCCAATGGCTGCGGTCGGGCGGAAAAAGGGCCGCGGACTCCAATTTTCGGCTCCGGAATAACAGCACAATCCGTTCCATCAATCAAAGGGGAAACACCTCGATCGCACTCGCATATGCGTCCGGCTCAGCCAATGCGCCTCCTCAAAAATACACTTTTCTCTGCATGTTGGAGCTGGAAAATTCATTGGAGCATGGAACGATTGAAACTATCCGAAGAATCACTGACAAGGGAATCAGAAGTATCATGCTGACCGGCGACAGAGCCGAAACCGCCGTAAACATTGCAAGGGAATGTGGGATGACAGAAAATCCAGGCGCTTACCTGACCGGAAATGTGATTGACAGAATGGCGTTTGCAGAGATAGCAAGGCAATCCGATGATTGCTCCATATTTGCAAGACTGCTGCCTTCTCAAAAAGGGATTATTGTCCGGCTGATTCAGCAGAAGGGCCATCATGTAGTCATGATCGGAGACGGCCCTAACGATGGAGTCGCACTGAAAGTTGCAGATGTCGGGATATCCTTTGCAAAGAACAGCTCCCCAATTGCGAGGCGGCTGTCTAAAATACTGATCAACGAATTACCCGATTTACTGAAACTGATGGAAGCGGCCGGCAGGATCAAACGGACCAATCTGATTTTAAAATGGATTCGGATTCTGATGGTGATAATGATCCTGTTGGACCTATACCTTCGGGCTGTCATTTTGATATAAGCGAATATCCCTACATTACCACGCGCCAAGGAGAAATAATAAATAGATAAAGGAGAGAGTAAAATGTCAAAAATCAATTCAGTAAAAGCAAGAGAAATATTGGATTCCCGCGGGAATCCGACGGTTGAGGTCGATATTGTACTGGAGAACGGCGTCACAGGGCGGGCAGCCGTGCCTTCCGGTGCCTCGACCGGCACAAGAGAAGCGGTGGAGCTTCGGGACAACGATAAAAGCCGCTTTCATGGGAAAGGGGTAAAAACGGTCGTGGAGAATGTAACGAAAATCATCACGCCCGAAATCATTGGCATTGATGTTCTGGAGCAGCGGAAAATAGACCAGCTGCTCATCGCGCTGGATGGAACGAAGAACAAATCAAGGCTTGGCGCAAATGCGATTTTGGGCGTTTCCATGGCGGCGGCGAGAGCGGCCTCCAACTTTCTGAACATTCCTCTGTTCAAGTATATCGGCGGCTCAAACGCGTATGAGCTTCCGGTTCCCATGATGAATATTTTAAACGGGGGAAAGCACGCCGACAATACGGTCGACGTGCAGGAATTTATGATTATGCCGATTGGCGCGGACAGCTTTGCGACCGCGTTGAGAATGTGTTCCGAAGTCTATCAGACCCTGAAAATTGTGATAAAAGATCGGGGGATGAGCACTGCGGTAGGCGATGAGGGCGGCTTTGCCCCCAACCTTGCAACGAATGAAGATGCCCTGAAGCTGATCGTGGAGGCGATTGAAAAAACAGGCTACAGGCCCGGTGAAGATGTTTCGATTGCACTGGACCCCGCTGCTTCCGAATTTTATATGGACGGCAAGTATGTATTCCAGGGTGAAAAGATAAGCCGCAGCAGTGAGGAAATGATTGCGCTTTATTCAGACTGGATCAATAAATACCCGATCGTTTCCCTCGAAGATGGATTGGCGGAGAATGACTGGGATGGCTGGGCAGCCTTAACGGCGAAGCTCGGCAATAAAGTGCAATTAGTGGGGGACGATATTTTCGTCACAAATCCGGAGATTTTAAAGGAGGGCATCAGCAAACACATTGCCAATTCCATTTTGATTAAGCTGAATCAGATCGGCACGCTTTCGGAAACTCTTGATACCATTCAGATGGCGCATAAAGCCGGGTATACCACCGTGGTATCTCATCGTTCCGGCGAGACAGAGGACACGACGATGGCCGATGTGGCTGTCGCGGTAAATGCCGGGCAAATCAAAAGCGGCGCTCCATGCAGAACTGAAAGGATCATGAAATACAATCAATTGCTGCGGATTGAGGAGCTGCTGGGCGACAGCGCCCGATTCAACGGGATGGCGGTCAAAAGATAAGCATCAATAAAGGCTGGGAACCGGTATGAATCGGTTCCCAGCCTTTTCGTTTGCTCTGCTTGTATTTTTATATCAGATATGGCTGCCTGCTTTGAAAAATAAGAACGGGGAGAGGAAGTAGGGAGTTCATTATTGATGGATGGGCAGGAATTTTAGAATCCTGTGCGTGTTTTTGCTATGGCAAAGACTCTATGCGCGCTTCAACCATAAGACCGGTATTTATTTTTCTGGAAAGGTTCCTCCTCCGCGTGTTCCGCCGCTCTGTTTTTGTGGTATACTGCTGACAGGTGATGTTATGCAGACCGATCGACTTTTTCAAATTATATACCTGCTGCTCGACAGAAAAACTATGACGGCAAAAGAGCTTGCCGCACATTTTGAGGTTTCGGTACGAACCGTTTTGCGGGATATCGATACCCTTTCATCGGCAAATATCCCGGTTTATACCACCCAGGGCAAGGGCGGCGGCATCTCGATTCTTGACGGCTATGTGCTCAATAAAGCTGCGCTGAACGAAGAGGAGCAGAAACAGATTCTGATCGCTCTGCAAAGTCTGGCCGCCACAGGCAATACGGATGCAAACAGTGCGCTCTCAAAGCTGGGCGCGTTGTTCCAAAAGACCGATACGGATTGGCTTGAGGTGGATTTTTCCCGATGGGGGCAGGGTGCACAGGACAATCGGCGCTTTGAGCTGCTCAAAACCGCCATTCTGCGAAGACATGTCGTCTGCTTTGACTATGTGGGCTCTAACGGAAGCGAAAGCCATCGAAAGGCATACCCGTTGAAGCTGGTCTTCAAGTCGAAAGCATGGTACCTGCAGAGCTATTGTCTGGAAAAACAGGCTTACCGCACCTTTAAGATTAACCGTATGCTGCATGTGCAGTTAACGGACGAGCATTTTCCGGCAGGACAATACAGCCCGCCGCCTATTGAATCGGCAGACGCTGCGTCGCTGTCTTTGGTCGATCTGGAGCTGGAATTTGCGGCGCAGGCGGCCCACCGTGTTTACGATGAATTTGACGAAGGCTGCATGGAGCGCAATGCTGACGGCTCCTATCATGTTCTTGTCAGAATACCGGAAGACGGCTGGCTTTACAGCTTTTTGCTTTCTCTCGGCAGGGACGTGAAGGTGCTTCACCCTGAGCGCGTTGCAGATCATCTGGAGAAAATACGAAACAAAACATGACGCGCTGTTGTCATGTTATCTGATGTATTATAAATGCGGGAGGGATGAGGATGGAATGGGTAACGTTTTATGGGCCGGACAGGCAGCCAAGCGCCGCTGAGATCGCAGGATATATCAACAATCCCCTATGGGCTGAAATGAATCGCTTTCTGCAAGAGAGTTACGACGTACAGCCAAGCTGCAGCTACAGCAGTTGTTCCGCCCAGCCGGGCTGGAATATGAAATATCAAAAAGCCGGGCGCTCCCTCTGCACCCTCTACCCGATGGAAGGATACTTTATTGCGTTGGTCGTGATCGGAGCGAAAGAAGAGGCTGAAGCCGAGCTCACCATGCCGCTATGCGATAGCTATACGCAGGAGCTGTTTTCTAACACCGTCTTTAGCGCGGGCGGCAGGTGGCTGATGATCGGCGTGACCAATACGGCGATTTTAGAGGACATAAAAAACCTGATCCAAATCCGAAGAAAAAGTAAAAAGAAGGTGTAGCGATGGAAAGCATTATTGCGGTAACGGCAGACAATATTGATCGCGAGCATATCTGCTGCGCTATCTCCGACAAGAAAGGCGAGACCTGCGTGTCCTCCAAAAAAACGTGGATGAAAGATCGCTTTGCGGACGGTCTTGTGTTCCGGAAGCTGGACGCGCGGGGTAAAGTGTTCATTGAGTACATTCCCGCAGAAAAGGCATGGTGTCCCATCGAGGCACCGGGGTATATGCACATCAACTGTTTTTGGATTTCGGGGCAGTATAAAGGAAAAGGCTACGCCAACCGTCTGCTGGAAGAGTGCGTTCAGGATGCCAAATCCAAGGGCTGCTGCGGTCTTACTGTTGTCGCCTCAGAGAAAAAGCGACCGTTTCTGTCCGACCCGGATTATTTGAAATACAAAGGCTTTTCGGCAGTCGATACCGCAGCACCTTTTTTTGTACTCTACTATCTGCCGTTTGCCGAGAACGCGCCGGTACCAAGATTCAAAGACTGCGCAAAGCGGGGCAAAATCGAGGAAAAGGGCATGGTGCTGTACTATACCAACCAGTGTCCTCACACCGATAAATATGTGCCGGTTATCGTGAAGCTTGCCAAGGAGCGCAGCGCAAAAATCAGCGTCCGCAAGATCGAGACGACCGGGCAGGCACAGTCCGCGCCCACGCCGTTTACTACCTACAGCTTTTTCTATGACGGCGAGTTCGTGACCAATGAGATTTTGGGCTCCGCAAAATTTGAAAAGTTTCTGGATCAGCATGGGTTTTAGTGCAGATAAAAACAGGGCCGCAGCATTTTAATTCGCTGCGGCCCTGTTTTGTTGTGCACATCAGTGACGATTCGTAACCCGATTGCGTGAGTGCAAGGTTCCCGTAACCCACTCGCAATCATAGATAGTGCCAGCGGATGGGTGTTGTTTTTTACAGGCAACAAGTGTAGCTGATATGATCTTCGCCGCTCTGGTCGCCGTCGGTATATGGCTCGATATCGGGTGTATCGAAATAATTGATATCCCCAGAGTTATGAAATGTTCTCCAATTCTCTGGTGATCAGTGACGATGCAATGCGCAGCGCCTTGATCCTGCGTATGAGCAGCGTGTGCTGAGAAGTGCCTGGTTTTAATTTTGGCTGCACCTTTTCGCATTTGCTGATTGTCGAAACGATCGCCCGGAGGGCTTCCTCCAGTTCTTCCCTGGTATAATTGTCCACAAGCTTACTCCTTTACGATGTCTTACACTTTTCGAACCGGATGCCGGATAACGGTTTTCAGTTTGGCGGTTTCCGTTTTGCGGGGATCGCTCAAATAAATCTCGTGATGATGCCATTTGTTGGTGATGTCAATGGCATACCCGTTTTCCTGCGCATAGGTTTTCATTTGACGGATGGTTGCCTGTTCATCGTCATAAGAACCCAGATGCATGCACTGCACGCACAGCCCTTCGTCATAAGAAAAGAATTCTATCCGGGAAAAGTCCGTTTTCTTTTTTTTCGCCGCCTCTTCCAGCGCCCATTCAAAGTCGCTTTCCTTCACAAAATCCGGCAGCCGGATCAGAGAAATCCACTGGAAAAGGTCTTTCCGGGAATAGTCAACGCCGCGGATGCCCTCCTGCCACCAGAGCCCTTCCAGCGGCGGTACCACATATTCAAAAAAGCCATCGATGATATGCTCGCCCTTGTAGCTCATTTTGATTGTATACGCTATGCCGTAGAGCAGCTCCATGGCCCTTTTGTATTCCCCGTTTTCTTCATTCGGGTCGCCTTTGCCCCGAACCGCGAGAAAATTCATTTTCGGTATTTCCACAATGCCGGGTTGTTTGGGAGGCAAATAAAATTCCTTGTACTCTTTTTTATAGTCGAATGCCATTAAAGTTCACCTGCTTTCCTTTGTAGTATTTCTTCCTCGGAATCTATTTTGAAACGTGCTGACGAATCTCTTTTGAGGAATTGGATTTCAGTTGTTTTCAAGGTTTGCCAGAATCTCTTGATAACGCATGGTTGCAAGCTCGCTGGGCTGACCCTTTTGACAGAAGGACAGCTTTGCCAGCTTGGGAACAACGCGCTCAATCACAACCTCTCCGTTTACCAGCTTTGCCTGTAAGGCAGCCAATGCCTCCAGAAATCTTTCGTCTTTTTTGGCGCAGTTGTAAAAGGATAGTACATAAACGTACTGGAACAAATTATAATCTCTGAACGGATATTCTACCTGCATGAACAATGTGCCGATCCCATAGTGGCAGGGGCCAATGGGCTTTTTGATCACCCAGTGCTCCAGCAAGAAATCGACCGCTCTATCGAGAGCCGGTTCATGATTCAGAGCATCCGTGAACCGAAAGGCGTTTAAAGCAGTGAGCGTAGGCCCGGGGTTGGAGGATTCCGTTTCGGGGCCTCGCCCAAAAGAAAACTTGTTGCACCGTAAGCCTCCATCATCGGACTGAATTTCCAAAAGGTGGCGAAGCGTTTTCTGGATTCTTTCATCTTGCGCATATCCCATACGACAAAGCAAATAGGCGGCATGAGTGGTGTGGCACGGTAAGATACCGCCCTGGGGATACAGCTTGAAACGCCCGTCTTCCTGCCATGTGCTGAAAAACAGTTCCGCTACTTCTTCCAGTACCACATCTGTTGGTTCCACCCCCAACTCCATAAGCATGAGCGCGCTGTTATAGGCTGAAAACGGCGACCCCTTGAGCAAACGCTTGTCCGGGGTCGTCCAAAAGTCTGCTCCATTGTCATGCCGATGCGATAATATTGCCTCAATATCCGATGAGTATTTCGCATGAACTGCCATTGTGTTCACCTCAGATCAATTTCACATAGAGAAATCTTTAGTATTATTGTACTGAATCAATATGCAATTGTAAATAAAGAGCGCAACGGAACATACTTTTTTCACACAAATCATTCTGGGAGTCGTCGTATCCATCGCGCCTTACCTGAAATGCTTATGAGGATAATGGCTTCAGTAGTGCCAGTTAACTATAATATACTGCAAAATAGGTGGGAGGCCGATGCAAGCAATCCGATTGCTTTATCCGTGGAATTTTGCAGGTTTTTAAGATGAAGAAGCCATACTCCCATAACAAAATGCGCAGCGCTTCCGTTTTGGAGAGCGCTGCGCATTTTGTTTGGAGAATAGTTTATGTCACATGTTTGGCAGAATCGATAGAAAAGTAAGTGGGAAAAACAAAAGAAAGAGCGTCATACCAACAGACGGATCGGCTTTGGAACCACATCATTGGGAATCGCACAGTGGTAAGTCTGACCACCCAGCCGGTTGGTGAATTCCTGCTGCGCCTTTTCCACCAGCTCCGGTTTTTCCAGCAGATCCACAGCGGCTCCGGCAAGCGTCTTTGCCGCAAGAAGCATTCCCTTATGCCCGATCGAGGTCTTATCCTGAGATACCAACTGCCAGGAATGCTCCGGCGTGCCCAGAGCGTAGCAGGCGGTTACGATCTGCGCTGTGGGCACATTCCAGCTGACGTCGCCCACATCGGACGACATGGTGAGACGCGAGCTTTGGCCCTCCTCGTGGAACGGCACGATAATGTCGCACAAATCCTTCCCGCGCAGCTGCCTGGCGCACTGCTGAAATTCCTCGTCCGAAAGCGAACCCCTGAACCGGCTCAGAGAGTCCAGAGCACGATCCTCTGAGGGAGGTGTGGTTTTTGCGATTTCTTCCGCAAAGCTCAGTTCCTCTGGGGTGTATTCCGGCAGCTTTTGCTGTTTAAGGTTCTCATACAATATGTTGGACAAAAAGCGGTTGGGCACCACTTCGGCGCAGGCCTTGATAAAATCGATCTGCACGTCGGTTTCTGTCATCATCGCCGCGCCCCGTGCAATCCGGTTAATCCTTTGGTAGATTTCCTCTACCTGAGAGGTTTTCGGCGCCCGGATCAAATACAGAACGGATGCGGAGGACTGAACCACATTGGGGGAGAACCCACCGGAATTGGTAATGGCATAATGGATGCGGGCGTCTGAAATCACGTGTTCCCTCAGGTAGTTTGCGCCCACGTCCATCAGCTCGACGGCATCCAGAGCGCTGCGCCCCAAATACGGAGCCGCCGCCGCGTGTGCAGCTTTGCCTTTAAAGGTGTACAACACCTGATAGTTGGCCAGGAATTCAATATCAAAGATGGCGTTGACCTCCATTGGGTGCCAGGCGAGAGCTACGTCAATACCCTGAAACACCCCTTCCCGCGCCATAAAGGCTTTTCCGGAACCGCCTTCCTCGCCGGGGCAGCCAAATAATTTGATGGTTCCGGGCAGATGGTTCGCCTCCAGATATGCTTTTACTGCCAGCGCCGCGCCCACGGAGCCGCCCGCGAACAGATTGTGCCCGCAGCCGTGGCCGTTCCCGCTATGCACCAGCGGCTGCTGGACGGCGCTGTGGGCCTTCTGGCTCAGACCGTTCAGCGCGTCGAATTCCGCCAGAATTCCGATGACTGGGCGGCCGCTGCCATAGGTGCCGCAGAACGCGGTTTTGATCTTCCCGATCGGCGCTTCCACCGTAAAATCGTGATTTCTCAAAACATCCTGAATCAGCGCGGCAGACTGGAATTCTTCGAATGCGGTTTCTGCGTATTCCCAAATCCGGTCAGATAGGTTCGTTAAAACGGGTTTCTTCTCTTCCAGGTATTCGTACATTTGCTGTTTATCCATAGTAGTCTCCTTTTGGTTCTAAAAATAATATCACGCTCCCTCTGCGGCGTTATCCTTCCTTTCCGAGGATTTGTAAAGCCGGTCTGCGAAAATGAGCACGATAAAAGCAATGACAAGCAGAATAAACTGGAACAGCATCTTCACTCCAAAGCCATAGCTCAGCATCATGTTTACGGTGATGGGCAGAAGAATAAAGGAAGAAACGGAACAGAATGAAAAGCCGATCGAATAGTCGTTTAATACAGGGGATTTGAAATCGGGATCGCAGATTTTCAGCAGCATCAGGCCGGTCAGGAAAACGCCGCAGCTGGTTCCCAGCACCGTCATCGAACGCTCGAACCAATAATCCTTGAAGAAGACCTTGCTCAGGCCAATGCAGATTGCGTATGTAACGACATAACCGCCCACGATCAGCACGAGCAGGGGGACGATATACTGCAGCACCGCATGTACAGGCAGGCTGGCGATCGAAGCGACAATGGCGTAGTCGGAAAAAGCGCCGGAAATTCTGGATTTCGTCTGATCGTCTACCAAATTACCAAGACCAAGCTTCTGGATAACGAAATTGACCCCGAACATGACGATGATCGCATAAGCCCAGATCGGAATCTGGCTCAGGCCGGGAACTCCCTTCACCCAGCCCATCACAACATAGGCAAGACCGCACCCGGTCAGGATGATTGCCAGATGAAAAGACAACGACTCCACGGAGGAACTGAAGGTGGTCTCTTTGCCTGTGCTTTTTTGCTTTTCCAGGTCTTTTTGAAAGCCCTTGGACAGGTCGATCGGAATGTCGCTGGGTTTGCTCAATATTGCGGTTTGCCCGCGGCGCGCTGCGATATTGATCGAGATAATGCCCAAGACCATGCCGCCGACAATTCCAAAGGTCGCCGTGGTGGAGGTGAGCCCCTGCGCCACCTGCCAATAGGGAAGGCCCAGACCCTTATAGAAGCTGCCGATGACACCCGCTGTGCCAGGGCCCCCGGTGTAGCCCTGCGGAAGCTCATACCCAAAGGTAGGGTATAAGTTCAGCTGAGGCTGAATGGTATCAAAAATCTGTTTCACCCCGATTCCCAGAATCGTCTGAGCAAAGAGCGCTATCATCATGATGGCAAATATTTTCATCACGTTGGTAGTGGCCTTCGTAGCGCCCTTGCCCTTTTTGCCGAATTTCATTCCCAGAGGAACGCTCGCTACCACCGGCACAATCAAGATGCCGGGCATGGCTGCCCATGCGCTGATCCATTCGTCGGGAAAGGGAATGCCGCCGCCCTTCCAGATGATCGGGCCTACCAACAGGCCAAGAAATCCGCCGATGACGGAAGCAGGCAAAAACAGCTTGCGAAAAGCGGGAATCACACCCCGCAGGAAAGCTCCGGCCAGTAGCAATACGCTTAAAACACAAAAACAGTACAGCAGTTGTGTCATGGTTTTCGAATCCATAAAAAGATTCCTCCTTAACAAATGAAGTTGAGTCCTCAAGTTAACTCGTTCCGCGGGCTGCCTGCGGCGGCTACGGGGGAATTCTTTGATTCGTCCGCCCGCCGGGTGTGTGCGAATGCCGCTTTTCCAGATGTGAATTCCGGCATTCATAAAACCGCGCTGCCGCATCAAGGATTGGGCCGCGATTTTCACCGTTTTTTTCAGACAATAGAAGCTCCTCCTCTCCGTTCTATTTGGTTCATAAAAAACAGGTTTCGGTTCGCTGAAAGGCAATTTTTCGAATCCGGGCGGTGTTTTTCAAAAGGCCCGGCTCTTTTCCTGCATGTAGAATCTGCCGCCGGAATTTTGTTTTTTCTTCGCGAAAGATGGCGCTTAATTATCGACATCTGTGTCTTTTAATTAAGGATTTAAATATTTGTGTCCTTTAAACAATGCAAATATTACTATTTTTAATTGACTTAGTCAATGTATTTTGATAGTATAATCAATAGATTTGATTTTGGTTTGAAATAAAGACTTGAATTTCGGGCTTCAAGACGATTTTGAAGTGAAAGAAAGGGGTGCTTTTATTGATTACGGTCAGCATTATCAGCCCACGGGTGTCGATGGCGGCGATTGATGACGTTATTGAAAAACGGGATTTTGGATGTATCTTCCTCAAATATGTTTATGACCGGCAGGAAGATATTCAGGAAATCTATCAGCAGTGCAAGGATAAGTGCGACGCCATCTGTTTCAGCGGCGAAATCGGGTACCATTACGCCATTAATCACATTCATGATCTGACGATTCCCTGTACATTTGCTTTCTATAATGAAACGCATATCCTTTCTCTTTTGCTGAATTTTTTGATACAGCATCCAAACATTCCGCTCAATCGGGTCTATGTGGATTTTTTGACCCCGGGCAATCAATACATGAATCTGAAAAGGTATCTTCCGGCAGAGCAAATGCCTTATTGCTACGACCAGGTCGAGTATAACTATGCCAGAATGCTCCAGCAGCCAAAGGAACTTTATGAGCAGGGGAAGATCGATTACATTCTGACCCGATGTACCAATAACCTGAATGCCATCCGGGCGCTCGGGATTCCGTACCAGCATTTTCTTCCCACGGAGGAGATGATCTCGGATGCGATCCGTGACGCGATCAATCAGCAGAAGCTGGCTTTGGGGGAAGAGGCTTACCAGATCATCATTTTGATCAAGGTGATTTTACCGGAGGGGGCCACGGAGCACGACAAAGAGTATTACAATGTTACCCTGTATAAACAGCTCGTGGATTTTCGGCGCTGCAATGAATTTGATTTTTCCATTGAGTCGACTCAGGAGCGGTTTAAGCTTCATACGCAAAGAACGCTAGAGCGGGATAAGCTGCACCTGTCGAAAGACCTGGTCACTTATCTGATTCACAACAGCGCGTTTCATTTCCGGCTTGGGGTCGGGATCGGGGATTCGATGGATTCCGCCAGATATTCGGCGGAAGTTGCGCTGCATGAAGCGGTCAAGTTCGGAAAAAACGACGGCTTCCTGGTGGAGGACGGCGAGGACCCGATTCTGACAGGCCCCCTTTCTTCTCCCACAACTTTGAGCTACAGCTATTCCAATTATAGGGTTCAGAGTTATTCCCAGCAAAGCGGAATCGACGAACGGAATCTGCTGCGCATCATGGGGATTTTCGAGATGGATCCCGATTCCGTCATCACGTCCTCCAATTTATCCAGCTGGCTGAATGTCACGGTTCGCAGCTGTAACCGGATTCTTTCACAGCTTTTGGATTCCGGCCTGATTGAGGAGATCGATTCCGCCAAAAAGGAGGGCCGGGGCAGGCCGGTTCGCCAATACCGGTTTTGTACGGAAAACTGTCAGAAAACATTTTATTAAACAGAACGACAAAAGGCACGGCGATTGCCGTGCCTTTTGTCGCATATCTATGAGTAATTGAGCGGGATAAAAATGATCTGTTGGTCAGCAGAAAGTGTGGCGGCTCCTGCGGAGCGTCATAAGGCGCTTTTGTCCATATTGCGAGGGACCGATGTTTCTCCGATTTGGGCAGCCAGGGTATAAATGATTTCGGCCATTTCTTTTGCCGACCGCTTGATGCCGTCCTTGAGCCAATGCTGGATCAGGCCGATGCTTCCGTTCACAACAAAAATCAGGTAATCCTCTTTGCCATACGGTTCCGAACCGG
>JAEXDU010000028.1 GCA_023401495.1 Bacillota bacterium | reverse complement strand
GGCCGTCCAGGTTGAAATAGGCCCGAATCAGGTCTGCCATGTGGTTCAGTCCTTTCTCGCCCGCCACACTGGAGGGAGTCAATTTCTGATTCAGAAGGGTTCCCCCCGTGCTGATGTGATCCATTTTTGCGGCAGAACGGATGACAGCGGTGGGGCCGTTGGCATCGCTGCCCTGTACCGGAGAAATGCCTTCGGAAACAGGCTTATGAGCCAAACGTCCATCCGGGCTGGCCTCCATGACCTCGCCGAAATACACATGGCAGGTGGTTGGCAGCATGTTGACCCGATACTGGCCCCCGCGCATATTGGGGCGTCCGGTTACGCAGGCGCGGTAATACTGGAAGATTTCCCGCATAATGTTATCGGCATAATCGTTGTCATTGCCGTATTTCGGGCTTTGATTCAGCAGAAGATGGCGGACATCTTCATATCCTTCAAAGTTTGCATGCAGCGCTTCCATCAGGCGCGGCATGTCAATATCCTTTTTATCGTAGACATGGCTCTTGATGGCGGAAAGGGAATCTGTAATCGTACCGATCCCCACGCCCTGCAGGTAGCTGGTGTTGTAACGGGCACCGCCTGCATTGTAGTCCTTGCCCTTCTTGATGCAGTCGTTGGTGATGATGGATAAAAACGGCGCCGGCATATATTTGGCGTAGATGGATTCGATGATATTGGAGCCTTCTACTTTGATATTTACAAAATAATGAATTTGCTTCTTATACGCTTCCAGCAGTTCTTCAAAGGAATGGAAATCCGCTGCGTACCCAAGCTCCAGACCCAGCTGTTTCTTTGCCACAGGATCATACCCGTTATTCAAAGTCAACTCAAGGATTTTGGGAAGATTGAAATAACCGGTCAGGATATAAGCTTCATTGCCAAACGCGCCGGTTTCCACGCAGCCGCTGGTTCCGCCCTTGCGGGCATCTTCAATGGTCTTGCCGGCATTGAGCAGCTCCTGAATGATCTCTTCGGTATTATAAAAAGCAGGCTGGCCCCATCCCTGCCGAGAAATCTCGCAGGCCCTTTTCAGGAATTTCTGAGGTGTTTTCCGGCTGATTTGCACGTTGGAACTGGGCTGGAGCAGCCGCATTTCGTCCATGCAGTCCAAAATCAGGTAGCTGACCGGGTTTACACCGTCTTCGCCGTTCGGTGTAATTCCCCCGGTATTGATGTTGGCGAAGTCAGTGTAGGTGCCGCTTTCTTTCAGGGTAATCCCCACTTTGGGGGGAGCCGGCTGATTGTTGAACTTGATCCACAGGCACTCTAACAACTCCTTGGCTTTTTCGTCATCCAGAATGTCCTCGGCGGTATCCTTCTGATAGAAGGGATTCAGGTGCTGATCCAGGCGGCCCGGGCTGTAAGAATCCCAGGGATTCAGTTCAGTGGTCACGCACAGATGCACAAACCAGTACATTTGAATCGCCTGCCAGTAGGTCTGCGGCCGATTGGCAGGGACCACATCGCAGTTAGCAGCGATCTGGAGCAGTTCCGCCCTGCGGGTCTCATCTGATTCTTTCGCTGCCAGTTCCCGCGCATAATCCGCATACCGGCGGCCAAGAATCATGATTGCGTCACAGCAGATTGACATGGCGCTGAGCTGCTCCTTTTTCTGAAGAGCCTCTTTATCATGGATAAAATCAAGAGCCCCGATCGCCTGCTGGATATCTGCCTTCCGCTCTAAAAAGCCTTTGAGGAAAATGTTCTCGGAACCGACGGTGTGCCCCGGGCCACGCTGTTCCATGAACTCTGTAAAAATGCCGCTTTCATAGCACTCTTTCCACTTTGGGGTGACGGATTCCAGAATTTTGTGGCGAATGGAACGGTTCTGCCAATAAGGAATGATTTTTTCCTTCTGCAGCTTCAGATCAGCCTGTGAAACCTTGAAGGAAATCAGCTCCCGGTCGTTCATGACCTGCATGTCTTCCATTGTATGGCAGCACAGTTCAGGGAACGTAGGGGCAGACTGGGGGCCGTCGCCTTTTTCGCCGACAATTAATTCTCCATCGTTGATACAGAGTGTTTTGTTCTCCATCACATGCTTCAGGGTCAATGCGCGCAGTTCCGGTACAGAAACAGTCCCTTCATATTTTATATAGACATCCGTTTCCAAATCGGCCCGCTCCAGATAAAGCCGGGGCGGAGTATTCTCGCTCTGTTCACGAAGCCTGCGAATGCGTTCGTTCATGCCTCTTTGCATCATAATAAAATCCTCCTATCTAAAATTTCATTTTGCTGCTCAATCTTATCCGCCGATAAAAACAGGAGAAATTCCGGCATTCAGCCACATATTTTTGAACTGCTCCATCTTCATGGCAGTCGGGGGATCAAATTCCTGACAGTCTGCCCGGCCCAGCCGAATATTTTTATCCATCCCTACCTTATGGTAAGGGAGAAGATTTACCTGCGTCAGATGGATACCGCCGTTCCGGATCAGGGTGATTATCCCCTGCATTTCTTCCTCGCTGTCGTTTACGCCGGTGATAACCGGAATCCGAAGATTGATTTTTGCGCCGTCACGGCTCAGCCGTTTCAAATTTTCTATAATCCGTTTATTGTCCCTGCCGGTGTATTCCCGATGAATCTGCGAAGTGATGGCTTTCAGATCATAAAGAAACGTATCCACACAAGGGAGTATCCTTTGAAAATTTTCATAAGGCGCATCGCCGCAGGTGTCGATATTGACACTGATATCCTCATCGTGCAGCGCTTTGACCAACTGCTGAATATAATCCATGTCCTGCGCCATGACCTCTCCACCGGAAAGCGTAACTCCCCCGCCGGAGACCTCATAAAACATACGGTCACGCACCAATTGTTTGACCAGCTCCTGAACGGGAATCTCTGTACCGACAACGCTTCTTGCATGATAAAGACACCGGCTGATGCAAAGCCCGCAAGCGGTACATTTTTTTCGGTCGGTTACCACTTTGCCGGATTCTGTCCGAAAAATGGCCTGCTGCGGGCAAGCCGGGATGCAGTTGCCGCAACCGGTACATCGTTCCTCATCGAACATCAGCTCACGGTGAAACCGCTGACTTTCCGGATTGTGACACCAGACACAGGATAACGGGCACCCTTTAAAAAACACCGTAGTTCGGATGCCATTTCCATCGTGTATAGAAAATTTTTGAATATTGATAATATATGTATGATTCATTCGGCCTCCATATTTTCATTATCATGAAAATATTTGCTATAAATTTCACTGTAATTATATTATTCTCCGATATAAAAGTCAATAGCGCTTAAAAATTTCATATATAAGAAATTATAAATATTTTTCACCATTTTGTCAGTGATTCCTGTTTTATTCTCAAATCTATAGGAAAGAGTGTACATCTCTGTTGACTTTTTCGAACAAGATAGATATCATATTTTATATAAGCTAAAAGAAAATAATTAAAATGGGATTTTATACACTATTTGGCGGTCTTGCAGCAGATGTTCACACCAACCAGAGCTCACCAGGAGCTTCCTGATCGGAAATTGAAAGGGATACAAAGCGCTTCTTATGTTTCCCGCTGCCCGCTGAATCATATCTAAATTTTAATCCTGAAAGGGAGGTTTCTTGTGGATCACAATATTACCATCGGATCCAAAATAAAAGCTCTGCGGAAAGAAAAAGAAATGACTCTAAAGCAATTAAGTGATGAGTCCGGGCTCTCTGTTGGTTTTCTTTCGCAGCTGGAGCGCGGCATCTCTTCCATCGCAATAGATTCTCTCTCAAAAATTGCTGAAATTTTGGGAGTAACTCTCTCCGTTTTCTTCGACGAAATCGATGTGAAAGACACCGATCCAGTCGTGCACAGTTTCGACATGACATGCACCCAGGTAAGCCCGCAGATCATCCAATTTATTCTAAGCAACGAAGTGACCGACTTTGATGCGCTTCCAAGAATTTTTCAGCTGATGCCGCTGGCAAATGCAGACCTGAAAAAGCTGGAGATGTATTGTCATAATGGGGAAGAATTCATCTATGTGCTGGAAGGCATCGTAACTGTCTTTGTCGGCGACAATAAATACTGCCTTTATCCGGGGGACAGCATTCAAATTCATTCCAACCGCCCCCACAACTGGATTAACTTTACCAATAAGATCGCCAGAATATTGACATTCAATTATCCGAATCCTTTTAAAAGCAACAGTCCGGATTATTTAAATCTTTGAGCAGAAAAAACATTCCAAGCCCTTATCGGCAATTACATCTTATAAAAAGCGGAGGTATTCTTCATAACCGAAGAATACCTCCGCTTTCACATTTCTGATCAGGTATTTGCCTTATTCACTGACTTTTTTTCAGCATCTGTGATTTGGATAGTACCATCCCTCACCTGTCCTCTTTGTTTATTTTTATGCTCATAATTTAAATGCATCATTTTTCTCAGACATCGTTCGCTATCTTCTTTCAGAATACTGTATTGCAAGTTCGTTTCACCAAAGATTTGCAAACTGCGTTTCTTTTTGTCTTTCAATTCGCATAATTTATTCTAG
Source organism: Bacillota bacterium (assembly GCA_023401495.1). Classification (GTDB taxonomy): domain Bacteria; phylum Bacillota; class Clostridia; order Oscillospirales; family Acutalibacteraceae; genus Faecalispora. The sequence goes on along the minus strand of JAEXDU010000028.1, from coordinate 4,729 downwards.
CTTTTAACCGGCATCCGCTCTTTGCTTTTTACTTTATCCGCTTCTCAAGATAGCAATTGCTTCTTTAATCATATTCATTATTATGAAAATAAAATCCGCTGCAAATGAAAATCTCTGATAAATCATTATGAAAACTGACAAAACCCGGAGTCGATTATCTGTATTTTTTCAATCTTTTTTGTATTTTTCAGTATTGACATTGGCCAAAAATAAATGTAATCTTATCTCGGCACAATAATTTCATTTAAATGAAATTATTGAATATGCCAAATGCTAAAGAAAACTTTCCGTTCTATAAAAATTAATCCTATGCAGAAGGGCGTGAAAACTGAAAAAGAGATACGCAGCAGTCACCGGAACAACCTAAATCAACTATAGTGCACGAAGTTCTGCTGAGCGGCACAAATGTAAGGCGATACTTGCTTTACATTGCTGCATCTTCAGCTACTGCAAAGGGAAAGAGAGGTAAAATAATATGCCGGATTTGATTTATGAGGTGAAGAATCATTTGGCACGCATTACAATGAACCGCCCGGAGCATCTCAATTGTTTCAGCGAGGAGATGATTCAGCTCTGGGCAGCTGCACTGGAGGACATCCGCGACCGGGATGATATTTACGCGGTTCTTTTGTCGGGAAATGGCAAGGCGTTTTGCGCAGGAGGAGATGTAAAGGCCATGGCAGCCGGGGAAGGCTTCTTTGAGAGCAACAACGATATCACATCCACTGCACTTGCCCGGAAGAACGCTCTTTGGAGGGGAATTCAGCGCATTCCGCTGATTCTGGAGGAAATCGACAAGCCGGTTATCGCGAAGATTCACGGCGCAGCCGTAGGAGCTGGATTGGATATGGCCCTGATGTGTGACATCCGCATCGCTTCGGAAAGCGCGTCGCTTTCTGAAAGCTATTTCAACGCCGGAATTGTGCCCGGCGACGGGGGCGCCTACTTTCTGCCGCGTCTGGTAGGGCGAGACAAAGCGCTTGATCTGTTTCTGACAGCGCGGGTATTGAAAGGCGTTGAAGCGGAAAAAATCGGCCTTGTTACACACGTCGTGCCCGATGATCAGCTGGACGATTATGTTGAACAGTATATTCAGAAGCTGCTGGATGCACCGCAGCAGGCTATGCGGCTGACGAAACGTGCGATTGACCAGAGCGAGCAGAGCACATTGCGCGCTTCACTGGATTTGGTGTCTTCCTTCATGGGAATTGTGACCGAGCTGGACGATTACCACACACGGACGGCTGCTTTGGTTGAGCGTTTAAACAGAAAGTCTAAAGTCTGATAAAAAATAAATATTGATACATAAGAGACCGTGTAAACCCACAAGGGTATCCCCGTTAAGAAAACACCGTATTATATTTTAATTTAACTTACTGATAGCTTTAGTGAATTGCTCATGACGTTACTGTAATTCGATTAACAGACCAACATGCTCTTTTTCCTTAACGATTGATATATTATTGCCTGGGTAAATACATGACAGAACAGGTTCTGTCATACTTTCCAGAAAAACACGCTTACCACTAGCGCGATAAATAGACGGTTTGATAAATGGGGAATCCCCTTGCTTCACGCAAAGGGATTTCTTCTTTTTTGATTTAATTAGAAATTATATCAATTCGTTTTGTGAGATTTGGAATGGCTGGGAGCGACATACCGGCCGTTTTCCTTCCGTACCAGCTTGCCTTCCTTCACCAGATCGTTGGGGCTGTATATGTCATTAATATTCCAGCATCCGGGGGTGGGCACGACAATGTTTTCCATAGGTACTTCCACCAGGAACGGCTTTTGAGCCGCAATCGCCTTCTGCAATGCCGGCTGAAACGCTTCGGCGGATTCTACCCGAATGGCTTCGACACCATAGGCCTTTGCAACCTCAGACCAGCAGGGGCTGTATGCTTCGCCGTCCGGAGTATGGAACACGGCTCCGAAATTCGTCTGGTAATTGGCTTTTTCCAAGCCTGCGATCGTGCCAAAGGCCGAGTTATTCATCACGACCCACACGCAGTTAATCCCTTTCTCGACAGCGGTGGCCAAACACGAGGGATTTACTCCGAATCCGCCGTCTCCCGTCAGCGTCAGGCAGACCTTGTCGGGGGCGGCCAGCTTGCCGCCAAGAACGGCGGAAGCACCAAAGCCCATGTTTGCCAGACCGGAGGTATGATGGATGGTGCCGGGGACAGTAATATCAAACTGTTGGGCCACACCATTTTTATTCCAGCCCACATCAGTAAAGATGATGGCATCGTGAGGAACTGCTGCCTTCACATCCTTTAAAATGCGCTGAGGAGTCATCGGGAAGCGGTCATCGTTGGAAATAGCCTCATTCTGCTGTTTAAATTCCGCTTTTGCAGCGGCGATTTTTTCGCGCAGCGCGGGGCGGCGTTTGCCCTCGGGGCAGACCTTTTTCACCTCTTCGAGAATTTGGGCAAGGCCGATTTTCAGATCACCGACCGCCCCGATCTCCACCGGATAGTTGCGGCCAATCTCGCCGGGGTCAATGTCGATCTGCAAAAAGACGGTTCGATCCGGGTCGAAGGTAACGCCCTGATACCAGCTGGAGCTGTCCGCCTCGGCAAAGCGGGTGCCCAAGCCCAGAATCACATCGGCGTTGACAGTGAGAGAATGGGTAAACTCCAATCCCCAGAAGCCGGTCTGACCGATCATCAGCGGATGGCAATCGGATAAGCAGCCATGTCCCATCAAGGTACGGGAAACGGGAATATCCAGATGCTCGGCCAAAGCGGCCAATTCTTCAGAGGCCTGGGCCAGCAGGATCCCGCCGCCTGCGTGAAGCAGCGGGTTTTCCGCTTCGACCAGTTTCTCTGCAATGGCTTTGGCAGCCTTGGGGTCCAATGCCGGGCGCATGGTCAAATGGCTGTCCTTATAAGTTCGTGCCCAGAGCTCCTCGTCCATCTCCCGGGAGAACATATCCATTGGGATATCGATCAGAACGGGGCCGGGACGGCCGGATTCTGCAAGCCGGAAGGCTTTGTCCAGTATTTCAGGCAGGGCCTCTGCATCATTGATCCGCCAGGCTCGTTTCACCACCGGTTCCAAGATACGGTACTGAGTGGCGTCGCCATGCATGTTGACCTCCTGATGAGGGTGCTTGCCAAAATAGTAGCTGGGCACATCACCGGCAATGAGCACCATGGGGATCGAATCAAACGCCGCGTTTGCAACGCCGGTCAGCACATTGGTCAGGCCGGGGCCCAAATGGCACATGACGACAGACGCTTTATGGGTGATACGAGCATAGCCGTCTGCCGCCGTGGACGCAATCGCCTCATGCCGGTTGGAAATATACTGAACCTTTTTGCTGCGGGATAAGGCATCCAGCATTCCAATGACTGTATGTCCGCATAAGCCGAAAACATATTCCACATCCCTGCGTTCCAAATAATTGACGATCAGGTCTGAAACCAGCTTTTTACTCATAGAGGTACCTCCTTAAATAGTACAGTGTTTTTGCTTGAAGCAGATGGCCTTTATCGCAGCCAGCGGCTTCCAGCTTTTCGCATTTTCACCGGCACTGCACAGCGCTTCTCACTTTTTGCGCAGTTTCTCTTTCCGCCAGCAAATCGACCAGCTGCAGCGCAAAATCGACGGAAGCCATCGGCCCCTTTCCGGTGATGATGCGGCCATCCACAGTGACAAGATCACCGGTATACTCCGCTCCGATGATTTCGCTTTGAAAACCATCGCTGACTGTGGCGCGCTTTCCCTGAAGCAGCCCCATATGTCCTAGAATTGACGGGGCGGCGCAGATAGCCGCCACATATCTGCCGCTTACAATGCAGCCCTTCACCGTGTTTTTTACGGTTTCGGACTGTTCCAGATTCAGCGCACCCGGAAGGCCGCCCGGCAGAACCGCCATTTCCAGATCTTCCAGGGTAACCTCATGCTCCTCGATATCTGCAATGACTGAAATCTGGTGCGAACCCATAATCCGTTTGCTGCCGACTCCCACGGTCTGAACCGGCACATTGGCGCGCCGAAGCAAATCCACAGTTGTCAACGCCTCCATTTCTTCAAACCCATTTGCCAAAAAAACATAAGTCATTGCTGTAACGTCCCCTTTACTCTTTTCTCTAACCGATAACATCGGCTTTCGCAGCAGCGCAGCTGCACATGAAAACCATAATCAAATAATGCTTGGGCCGTTATGCGCCAGAAACTGGTCAAACATCTTTCCGCTCCGGATCAGAAAATCGCGAAAGTATTCCGCAGCAGGCGGAATGTACCGATTCTTATTCCACATCAGGTAAATATCCCGCTGAAACATTTTGTTTGAAATAGGAAGAATCTTTGTGTTGTACGGTGCTCCGCCCAATGGATAAGGGATGATCGCCACCCCCCGCTGCGCCGCTACCAGACCATATACAATCACGTCCTGAGGTGTTTCCATCACAATATTGGGACTGATGCCGAGTTCCTGAAAAATTTCTTTATTTTGGTGGTGCAGCTGTGACATTTCATCAAAGTCGATGAAATTCTCATGATCCAGCTCTTTCAAATCCACGCTCTTTTGCCGGGCCAACCGGTGTCCCAACGGAACCAGCAGGACTAACTGGTGCGTTCCCAAATGAAAGCATTCCACCTGTGGATTTTCTATTTTGGTGGACAGGAGCAAATCCACCTTTCCGGCCAGAAGCTTTTCCTGCAGGTTGTAAAAACTCTCCTGACCAAGCTGAAAATGTACATTCATCCGGTTGGTTTCGGA
>JAEXDU010000211.1 GCA_023401495.1 Bacillota bacterium | reverse complement strand
GGCAAAGCCGGTAGCAATCACCGTTACGCTCATTTCGTCCTCCATGGACTCGTCGAACGCAGTACCCCATATGATATTGGCCTCTTCGTGGGCCTGCTCCTGAATCATGCTGGCCGCTGTTTCAATTTCGTCCAGCCCGATGTCGGGAGAAGATGTAATGTTGATGATAACGCCCTTCGCGCCGCTGATGGAGGTTTCGAGAAGCGGGCTGGAGATCGCCATGCTGGCAGCCAGCTGGGCCTTCTCTTTTCCAGAGGCACGTCCTACGCCCATATGCGCGTAGCCGGCGTCCTTCATGACAGCACAGATATCCGCGAAATCCAGATTGACAAGACCGGGCAGCTTGATCAGGTCTGAAATGCTCTGTACGCCCTGGCGCAGAACGTCATCCGCGATGGTAAACGCGTTGAGCAGGGTAATCCGCTGCTCGCTGACCAGTTTGAGGCGCTCATTCGGAATCACAACAAGAGAATCAACATGCTCGCGCAGTGCGGAAATTCCGTTTTCCGCCTGCTCCATGCGGCGTTTTCCCTCAAAGGTGAAGGGCTTTGTCACAATGCCGATGGTCAGGATGCCCATGTCCCGCGCAATCTCTGCAACGATCGGAGCCGCGCCTGTGCCCGTGCCGCCGCCCATACCGGCAGTGATGAAGACCATGTCGCTTCCGCGCAGAACAGCCGCAATCGCCTCGCGGCTCTCTTCCCCGGACTTCTGCCCGATTTCAGGCTTGGAACCGGCGCCCTTTCCGTGGGTAATTTTATCGCCGATCTGGATCTTCTGCATTGCCTTGGAACGGAACAGGGCCTGCTTGTCCGTATTGACCGTGATAAACTCAACACCCTGTACCCCCGAGACCACCATGCGATCTACCGCGTTGCCGCCGCCGCCGCCAACACCAATCACTTTTATCTGCACGATGTTATCTTCATTATCGATTTCAAAAGGCATCTGCTGCATCCTCCTGTCGTTTTATATAAAAAAAGAATTATAATCACATTGAAAAGCAAAAACAGCCCATTCTTTCAGGCAGAAATACGATCTTTATTCCACTTCCAATTTGCTATCTTATATAATTTAACACCTTTCCGGCAAAATTTCAATAACTTGTCCCCCGTATTCACAGAAAATTAAGGGGTTTTTTCGTTGGAGCAGAACGATCGGTCAGAAAATCAGGCTCCGGAAGAAGCCGATGACGATGAGGCCTGAGAGTTCGAGGCCGTCTGGGCCGGCGTACTGGAGAGCACCCCGTTGGGATCGAAATAAGCGCGATCATCTTCTTTTGCGCTGCTCAAGTTCAAAACGCCCTTTTCGTCTTTACCAATATTATCCTCTCCTTCAGCGTTTTTACCAGTCAATATTTCTTTTCCAAACCGTATTTTATAATCCAGATCGGCCGAGGAGCCCAGATTCATCGTGACCCTGCCGTCGTACACCATCAAAATGCGGTAAGGGTCGCTGATGTCGATTTTGGTGATGGAAGCGAGCGAATGGGTTTTGATGAGTGACGCAAGCTGTTCGTACAGCGCTTTGGAAGACTCGTCCTTGTAAACAGCCTGCTTGCCCGGCGCCGCGGACGACAGGGCCAGTCCAACAATCATGGTTGCATTCTCGGGGGGCTGCTTTGTCTGCTCAAGCACTTTCCCCGAAGCGTTTAAAAGAACGTAGCTCCCGTTCGTTTCCACTGCACCGGCCACCTGCGCGGCCTCCACCTGAATCGAGATTTCTGCCGGGAGCCTGCGGGACACCTTCACACTCCCGATATAGGGAAGCTTTTGACCAATGGAGGTTTCCGCCTGCTTTGTTTTTGCCAGAAACAGATTCTCTCCCTCTTGAATGCCGCATACGGAAATGATCTGCTCCTGGGAATAGCGGGAGGTGCCCGTTACCTGTATGGAATGAATCTGAAACAGCACGGTCAGCGAAAGCGTCACGGCCGCCCCCAGCACTACCAGGAACAAAAGAACATAGAATATTCGTAGCCTTCTCTTTCGTTTTTTCTGCCGTACCCGCGGGGCGCCGCTGCTCTCGGCATGGCGCGCCCGTTCCGTCTCCGGCCGGGTATCCGGTTTTCTGCGTCTTTTCTGATCCATTGTTTGAAACCTCCGGAAACCGGGGGCTTTGATAACCCCGCTTTAATCAATCCTTTGAATCGAGGCGCCCACTGCGGCAAGGCTCAGCTCCATTTGCTCGTAGCCTCTGTCGATATGCCGCAGACCTTCCACCTGCGTGATTCCCTCCGCCGCCAGGCCCGCGATCACAAGGGCGGCCCCTCCCCGCAGATCGGGGGATTCGACCGATGCGCCCGAAAGCCTCGGCACTCCCTGCACCACGGCCACACGGCCTTCCACCTTTATGTTCGCGCCCAAACGCAAAAGTTCGCCGACATGCTTATACCGGCTCTCAAAAATATTCTCTACAAATACACTCGTTCCGTTCGCCAGAGCGGTCATCGCCATCACGGGGGCCTGCGCGTCGGTGGGGAATCCCGGGTACGGCATGGTGCGCACGCTTTTGACGGGTTGAAGCCGCTGGGGCGCCGTGATCTTGAGTTCGTCTTCACAGAACATCAGCCCGCAGCCGCTTTCCTCAAAGACCGGGATCATCGGCTCCAGATGACGGGGATCGATCCGGCTGATCAGGAGGGTGCTGCCCGTGACGGCTGCCGCCGCCATATAGGTTGCCGCTGCGATGCGATCTGGAATGACGCTGTGCTCGCAGCCGGAAAGCTTTGCCACACCCTCAATCACGATCGTGCTCTCCCCCGCGCCGCGGATTTTGGCGCCGCACGCATTGAGGAAGTTTGCCAGATCACAAATCTCGGGCTCGCGCGCCGCGTTGGTAATAACGGTGGTTCCTTTGGCGCATACCGCGGCGATCATCACGTTCTCTGTAGCGCCGACACTGGGGAAGGAAAATCCGATCTTCGCCCCTTTCAGTCCGTCGGGAGCGCTGCAGTCCAGACACCCGTGATCCTCCTCGATTTCCACTCCCATTCGGCGGAGCGCCGCCAAATGCAGATCAATCGGGCGCGGCCCGAGTTCACAGCCACCGGGGAACGAAAGCTTGGCGCGTCCGGTTCGGGCTACAATGGCCCCTAAAAACACTATGGAGGACCGCATCTCTCTCATCAGATAATCCGGAATATCGCTGTGGCTGATTCCTGAGGAATCAATCGTCACGTCTCCGCCGCTGCGGATGACCCGGCACCCCAGATATCGGAGTATTTTCGCACAGGTTTCCACATCTGACAAAACAGGGCAGTTATGTAACACTGTCTCTGTGTTACAGAGCATGGACGCCGCCAAAATGGGCAGAGTGCTGTTTTTTGCTCCATGGACAAGAATCTCCCCCTGTAACCTCTTGTGTCCTTCTATCAAAAATTTTGCCACATCAAACACCCTTTCTTGCCTATTGTGCTTTGCTATATTATGCAAAAGCAAGTCGGGTGTGTGACAGGGGACAATTATGTCGTTTGCACAGTTTCGAGCATAATTTTATAAATTCTTTCGTTGGCATCCAAAATTGCCATTTTTTTTGCGTTTCTTCCCAGCTCCTGGACGCCGCCGGCAGACGAAAACGCCTGTTCGACCATGCGCAGAAGCGCTTCGGAAGATAGGTCTTTTTCCTCTAAAAGCATCGCCGCCTTGCGGCGAACCAGCGCCATGGCATTGTGATACTGATGATTTTCCGCCACATTCGGCGAGGGAATCAGAATAGACGCTTTGCCCTGCGCCTGCAGCTCGCTGAGCGTGATGGCTCCGGCCCGGCAGATGACAAGATCCGCCGCCGCCATGCAGTCCGGCATATTGCGTATGTATTCCTTCAGCTGAATGTTTTTCGCGGCCTTGGAATTCAGACCTTTTTCTCGCAGAAGCTCCGGCAGCCACCCGCCGTGCTGCCCATAGCCGTGAATGTGCTGGTATTTTTGATTTTTCGCGCTGGAGAGCAGAAGCTCCACCACCGCCTCATTGATGCTTCTTGCGCCAAGGCTGCCGCCAAACGACAGGATCACGGGACGTTCGTCCAATCCAAGCGCACGGCGGGCGCGTTCGCGGTCTGCCCGCAAAATCTCCTGCCGCACCGGGTTGCCGGTGACCGTACACTGCGCGCCGGAGGCCATGTACTGCTTCGCGTCCTCCACCGCCAGCATCACGCGGTCCACCTTGCCGGAAAGAACCTTGTTCGTCACGCCCGGGTATGCGTTCTGCTCATGGATCAGGGCCGGAATCCCCAATTTTACAGCCTCGCGGATGACCGGGCCGCTGACATAACCGCCCGTGCCGATGCACAGGTCGGGCTCGAATTCGCGCAGAATCCGCTTGGATTCCGCGGTGGAGGTCACGATGCGCACCAGCGTTTTCACGTTGCGAGCCATCGCCTTCACCGTCAGCTTGCGCTGAAAGCCGGAGATAATAATGCTCCGAAACGGAAAGCCTGCTTCCGGCACCAGACGTTCCTCCATCCCGCCTTTGGCGCCCACATATAAAATCTGGGCATCCGGCTGCTGCTCACGCAGATAGCCCGCAATGGCAAGAGCGGGATTGATATGTCCGGCGGTTCCGCCGCCGGCAAATAAAACCTTCATTGTGGAAAAGCCCCCTAAGTTTTCTCGATCGCCGACGTTCGTGAAATAGACAGCACCACGCCCATCTGCGCCAAAAGCAGCACCAGCGACGTACCCCCATAGCTGAAAAACGGCAGGCTAATGCCGGTATTGGGGATCGTATTGGTGATAACCGCGATATTCAGAACCACCTGCAGGCCAACCTGCAGAGTAAGGCCGATGCCGAGCAGCATGCCAAACTTATCCTTCGCCTTGAGCGAAATCGTCACCCCGCGCCAAACCAGCAGCGCAAACAGGATCACAATAATGAGCGCGCCAATAAACCCCAGCTCCTCACAGACGATGGCAAAGATAAAATCGTTCTGCGGCTCGGGCAAATACAGGTATTTCTGGCGCGACTGCCCAAGCCCGAGACCCAAAAGGCCGCCGGAACCGATGGCATACAGCGACTGGCGCGTCTGCCAGGTGTCTGCCAGCAGATTTTTTTCTGTGGTAAACGGATCCAGCCACGCTACAACGCGGTCGTTGGCGTAGCTGAATTCCGACGTAAACAAGACAAGGTAAGCGATTCCGGCCAGAGCGACGCCGAAGGCCGCACCGAACCAGCGCAGCGGCACGCCGCCGATAAACAGCATCATTCCCGCCAGAGCGATGATGATGACCGCGGCGGACACGTGCGGCTCACGGATGAGCAGCAGCACTGTAACGGCCAGCAGAAGCACATATGGGAGCACACCGTAGCGGGCCGTATCCATGCGCTTAAAGTTGATCGAGATCAGATGCGCAAAGCACAGCGTCATGGCGAACTTGGCGATTTCAGACGGCTGAAAGCCGAACAGCCCCAGGTTGATCCAGCGGTGCACCCCCTTGACGGCGGGCAGAAACAGCACGATCACCAGAAACGCATAGCTCACCAGCAGCAATGGAATCGCAAACCGGTGCAAATGATGATAGTCAAAATACGAGATCAGCAGCATCAGAATCACGCCCAGTACGGCAAATGCCACCTGGCGGATAATGAAGTAGTAGCTGTTTCCATAATTATAATAGGCGTAGGCGTAACTGGCGGAAAACAGCATCACAAGGCCGATCACCACCAGCACCAGCACCAAAAATAAAAACGGCATATCCAAACCGGAGCGTACAGAAAACACCCGGAATTTTTTTCTGACCCGTTTGGTTAAGGGCGTCATTTTTGCGGCCGCCGGCTGCTTCTGCTCCGGCACGTTTCTCTCCGCGTACGGTTTTCTCGGCTGACGCGGCTGCGGTACCGGATTTCTTCTGCTTTCTCCGGACATCGACACCCCTCCTTTTTCACGAAATACATCTTAGCACATCTGCACGCCGCAATCTGTCAAAGCGTGCCGACGAACCGAACGCCGTAAATCCTGACGTTGGCGCTTACATTCCCCAGAGCACACTGTACAGGGCCAGAGCCCCGCCGGCGAGCGTCACCAGAGAGAATACCAGGCAGATTTTGATTTCGCTCCACCCGCACATCTCAAAATGATGATGGATCGGACTCATTTTAAACAGGCGCTTGCCATGCGTCGCTTTAAAATAGCTGACCTGCAGCACCACGGAAAGAATCTCGCAAAGATACACGATCCCGATCGGGACAAGCAGGATCGGCAGGTTCAGGCCAAAGCCGAGCACACAGATCATCCCGCCCAAAAACAGGGAGCCGGTATCGCCCATAAAAACCTTCGCCGGGTTAAAGTTCCAGAGCAAAAAGCCGAGGCAGCCGCCCGCGAGCGCGCCCGCGACAATGCCAAGGCCGTTCAGGGCCAGTACACCGGAAATCACCAGAAAGGACAGAGCAGCGAAAAAGGTGACCGAAGCGTTCAGTCCGTCGATTCCGTCCGTAAAATTGACCGCGTTGACAACGCCGACGATCACCAGCAGCGCCAGCACCCAATACAGCATGCCGAGATTGATGCTGCCGACAAAGGGGATCAGCGTAGAGGAACCGGCGCCGGAAAGATACAGCGCCGCAAGGTACGCACCGGCCGCCAGAAACTGCAGCACGAGCTTCTGCCGCGCGGTAAGGCCGAGATTGCGCTTCTTTACCACCTTGATATAGTCGTCAAAGAAGCCGATCGCGCCGAACGCCAGGGCCATTCCAAGCCCGCCGTAAACGCGCGTTCTCATATTCAGCGGCTCCAAAAGCGATTTGTCCGCGTTTCCATTAAAGTAATAGACGGGGATAAAAATCGCGATCGCCGCCGTGATTCCCAGAATAAACATGATACCGCCCATTGTGGGAGTACCCTGCTTTTTTTTATGCCACTTCGGGCCATCCTCCAGGATCGTCTGCCCAAAATGAACCCGGCGCAAAAATGGGATCAACCATTTGCCCGATATTCCGGTAATGAGAAATGCCGTTACTGCCGCTGCTCCTATTTCAAACCCTGCCATCTGCTGCTCCACCTTTTGTATGTTCTCTTATTTTCTCCCGTTCGTCAGCCTAAATTCCGGCTCAGCTGCGGAATTTCATTGAGCGCATCCGCCACCCGCGCAAACGGAATCCCACAGCGGATCGCTGCGAGCGCCGCCACAAGGGCCGGGCGGATTCCCTGCTCTTCGTCAAGCGCAACACGCCCCACGATTCCGCCGCTCTCCAGCTCAAACACGACCCCATATCCGTTTGGACGGATATTTCGGGCGAAAACGTCCGCTTCGGGGCTGTGTACGGAATAGCTGACCCGCTGTGCCCCCGGTACCACCGGGAGCGCCGTTTCATATTCTACCGCGTGATAGCGGAAAGGGCAAGAGATACTTTCCGTCATTCTTCCCGAATTTTCCAGAAGCATGTATTCCAGGCCCTCGGCTCGATTTGGCATGCAGCCGGGCTGCACCAGAAGGAAATCCGCCTCCGGCAGCTCCACCGGATCACACGCCACCCGGTAGCCGCAGCTTTCCAGCAGATATTGCAGGAGTCTCGCCGCTTCCGGATTTTCAATCGCCAACAGCCGGGCCGGATATCTCTTTTGCTCAGACTGCCACTGTTTCATATGCTTCCTCCGCAAAGCGCCGTCTGAAAAAACGCCGCCTTTCCAAAAAGCTCATTTTGTTTCTTTCCCCGTGCAAAGCGGGGAAAGAAACAGTTGTTTGAAAGTGTTCAGGCAATATTGGGATTACTGCACCTGGTCAAATTCGACGAATCCGACGTTGACCACCGTGCCGGGAGATACCTTTGTTCCCGCTGCGATGCTCTGGGAATGCGACTGCGCTTTCCCGCCTGTCAGGGCCGCGCCGGAAACCGTGATGTTGATTCCCGCTTCGGCTGCGGCGCTGTTGGCCTGCGCCAGCGTCATGCCCATCAGATTCGGCACCGTCACCTGACGGCTCTCGCTGTCGGCATCCGTCATCAGCACCACCGTACCGTTCTGAGGAATACTCTTACCGGATTCGGGTATCTGCTTGAGCACGGTATCGCCGCTGCCGTACACCTTCTGCTTCAGGCTCAGCTTCTGCAGCGCCGCTTTGGCCACGTCGAGCTTCTTGCCAGTCACATCCGGTGTGGCTACATCGAGTTTTTCCATTTCCGCATCGGTATATTTTCTCTCAACACCCAGATAGGGCAGGATTTCTTCCATCATTTTGCCGAATACAGGGCCGGCTACCGCGCCGCCGTAGTAGCTGTCTCCAGCCGGCTCATCGAAGAACACCAGCAGTGCGATCTGCGGGTCGTCTGCCGGAGCAAAGCCGCAGTAAGAAGCGATGTATTCCATCTTTTTCTTGCCGCCCGCGATGTACTCCGCCACCTTTTCAGACGTACCGGTTTTACCGGCTACACGGTAGCCGGGCAGGTAACCGTTTTTCGCGGTACCTGTCGTAGCATTCATCTGCAGAATCTTGCTCATGCGGCGGGACACATCCTCTGAAATAACCTGACGCTTGACCTTGGTATCCACAGACTGGACGATGTTGCCGTCGCTGTCGAGCACCTGGCTGACCAGATGGGGCTGAACCAGATAACCGCCGTTTGCGACCGCAGCCGCCGCAGTGACCATCTGAATCGGAGTGATACTGAAGTTCTGGCCGAACGATTCCGTCGCAAGCTCAACAGGGTTCAGCTGGCTGGCGGTATAATAGAGACTCCCCGCCTCGCCGGGCAGGTCGATCCCTGTTTTTTCGGTCAGGCCGAACGCCGCGAAGTATTTAAAGAAGCGCTCCGCGCCCAGCATTTCGCCTACTTTGATAAATACCGGGTTGCAGGAGTTCATCAGGCCCTGTACAAAGGTTTCGCTGCCGTGCCCGCCGGACTTCCAGCAATGGATGGTGGTGCCGGAAACAACCGCCGCGCCGTTGCAAAAGAACTGCGTGTTTTCGTTGACGACGCCCTCTTCCATGCCCGCGGAACCGACTACCATTTTAAAAACGGAACCGGGGTAGTAGGTATCGCTGACCGCCTTATTTCTCCACTGGGCCTGCTGGGCGACTACTTTTGCGTCGGATTTGGCCTTTTTAATTTTTTTACCCTCTTCGGTGGTATCTTCGCCGTCGGGCATATTGGCCACACGCGCCGCCTCGGTGGGGTCTGAAATAATCAGCGGGAAGTTGGGGTCAAAATCCCCCTTGACCGCAAGGCCGAGAATCGCGCCGGTTTTCACGTCCATTGCGATGGCCGTCGCGCGGTTCTTTACTTTGTTATTTACGACGCCTTCTTCCAGATATTTTTCGAGGAAATGCTGTACGATTTCATCGATGGTGAGCACCAGACTGTAACCGTCCTGCGCCTCTACCTTCTGTTCATATTGAAAAGGCATATCGGTGCCGATGGCGTTCTTCGCGGTAACCAGCCGCCCGGCGGTGCCGGTGAGCTGCTTGTCATAATATGCCTCAAGGCCGGAAAGGCCCTGGTTATCCGTTCCGGTAAAGCCCAGAAGGGTCGCCGCAAAGCTGCCGAACGGATAATATCGTTTATAATCTTCAATCAGCCGGATGCCGTTGCCGATTTTTTTCTCTTCCTTAAATTTCAGGATTTCATCCTTTACTTCGGTTTCCACTTTGCGCTTTAAAACATCATAATAGCTTTTTTTCTTCGTATGCTCCAGAATTTCGTTTTTGTCCATGCCAAGAATTTGGGACAGGCCCTCGGCAATCGTCTCCCGCTGCTCATCGGTTGTAAGATAAGCGGGTTCCAGCACGACGGTCCATACCGTTGCGCTCTGTGCCAGCGGGCGCATGTTGCGGTCGTAAATTGCCCCGCGCATAGCCGGAATGGTCGTATCCTTCATCTGCTGCTCCACCGCGCGCTCCTGAAGGCTCTCACCCTCCACCAGCTGCAGCTTGACCAAACTGAATATAATTGCCCCGAACCCCACTACCATAAATATGGCCAGCAGAAACAGCGTTCTGCGCCACATCCGGATGGTTGTTCCTTTTGCCATAACACATTCCCCCGCACTTTCCGGCTTGCCAGCTTCTTCTATCACGAAAATCAACAGAAACTAAACTTTTCACACTCACAGCGGCGAGAAAAAACCGCTTCGAGTTTCAAGGCGCTCTCAGCCGTCGGCACAGCTTTGCTGCTGCGAACGGCGTGAGGTTCTTATAACGAGAACTAAATGAGAATTGCCCTTTCATCCTCAGGCGACAAACATATCCCCGCTTCGAGTTTCAAGGTTTTCTCAGCCGTCGGCAGCTTTGCTGCCGCGAACGGCGTGAGGTCCTTACAAAAACGAGAGTTAAGATTATCTCTCAACTCTCGGCTTTCCGTCCCCGGCCAATACAGTACCGGTATTCATACTTATTTGTGAGCCGCCATAATTATGACAGCAGGTTTTGAAGCGAATTCCACGCAGAAGTCCACCAGTTACCCGCAGCGTTTGGATCGAGAACCTGACCCTTGTCGCCGGGCGACAGTTTGATGCACTCCACCTGAGCGTATGTAATCTTGCTCATTCCCAGCTGATCCTTGGCGTACACCTCGGCTGCCTGCAGGGTCATGCGGGAATCGGACTTCACTTTCAGCTGCGTATGTAAGCTTTTCTGCTCTTCCATCTGCTTGGTAGCGGAGTTCAGCTGCTCCGTCAGCTCTGTGAGCTGAACCTGGCCGTACACCAGGGTACCCAGGATGGAAACCATCAAAGCCATAAAACAGAAAGTAGCCACCAGCCCTAAAGATTTTCGCTTCGGACGTCGATTTTCCTCGAGCTGCTGCGAAGGAAGCTCGATAACGTTGCTTGGCTTTCTGGGCAGCTCTTTCTGCTGCGGCTCAAACAAAGAAAAATCGTATGCCGTGTTCTGCTTGCTCATTGACCGGTGCCACTCCTTCCTGATTGCCGTGATTCTTTTTCATTATAATTTAATCTAATTTCGTGCACACCCTCAGTCTGGAGCTGCGGCTGCGCGGATTTTCTTTCAGTTCTTCCTCTGACGGGGAAAGGCCTCTTTTATAGAGAAGCTCTGCCTTTGGCGTTCGGCCGCACACACATACCGGAAAATCCGGCGGGCAGATGCAGCCCTGGCACCACTCGGCCATTCTTCTTTTCACGATCCGGTCTTCCAGCGAATGGAAGGTGATCACCGCAAGGCGGCCGCCGGGCTTTAACAGCGCAAACGCGGCATTGAGCCCCTCCGAAAGGCGGTCAAGCTCACCGTTGACCTGAATCCGCAGCGCCTGAAAGGTTTTGCGGGCCGGATGCCCCGGTTCCCTGCGGACAGCGGCCGGAACCGACTGCCGGACAACCTCTGCAAGCTGCAGCGTCGTGGTAATTGGGTTTTCTTCTCTGGATGCTACAATGCCTTTGGCAATGCGGACTGCGCTTTTTTCTTCGCCGTACTGGCTCAGGATTCTGGCCAGCTCCTGCCATGTCAGCGTGTTCACCAGATCGGCTGCGCTTGTCCCCTGCTGGCTCATGCGCATATCGAGCGGCGCATCCTGATGATAGGAGAAACCACGCTCCGCCGTATCGAGCTGATGGGAGGATACGCCAATGTCCATCAGCACCCCGTCGACCCCGGTAATCCCGCACTCTTCGGCCAGCGAATCCATCTGAGAAAAGTTGCCCCGCCGCACCAGCACATTGGGATAATCCTTCAGGCGTTTTTTTACGGCCTCGATCGCGTCCGGGTCCTGATCAATTGCCAAAAGCGTTCCCGCAGCGCCAAGACGCTTTGCGATTGCTTCGGAATGACCGCCGCCGCCCGCAGTGCCGTCGATATAGATTCCATCCGGTTTGATGTTCAGGGAATCGATCGTTTCCTGAAACAGCACCGGGACGTGTTCAAAGCTCACAGACCGTCACCCACCTTTATCACGAAAATCGGAACGTTTTCCTCTTAGAGCGGCGGGTATCCCCCGCTTCGAGTTTCAAAGTTCTCTCTGCTGCCGCTCACAGCGTGAGGTTTACAGCTCCAGGATATCCATCGCTTCCGCGATGCTCTCCTCCGTCAGGCCGGAATTGAATTCCGCCCAGCGGGCAGCGTCCCAAATTTCCGCACGGCTTGAAGCGCCGATCACTGCTACATCCTTCTGAATCTGCGCGTAATCCCGCAGCTGCTGCGGAATCAGCACTCGACCCTGCTTGTCCGGCTCAACCTCAGCCGCGCCGGAAAAGAAAAAGCGCTGAAGCCCTCTGGCTTTGGAAATCGGCATCTGCCGGATTTTCTCCTGCAGACGTTCCCATTCCACGCCCGAAAGCACAAAAAGGCACCCATCCAGGCCCTTGGTGATGTAAAACCGTTCGCCCAAATCCTCACGGAATTTGGCGGGAACAATCACCCGGCCCTTCGGATCAATATTATGTTGGTATTCTCCAATCAACATAACAGCCTGTCCGGGGAGCAGTGGCAAACCACTTTGCTCTACTTCCCTCCACCTTTCACCACTTTTGTTTAAATTATACTGGATAGAAGCGGAAAAAGCAATCTTTTTTTTCGGCCTCTTGACAAAAGAAATCAAGCAATTTCGGGCAAAATCCAGTAATTCCTCAGTAAAATGGCAAAAAATTCCTTTTATTATTTCAATAATTTACCAATAATAAAATTATGAATTATTACTAAAAAAACACACAGAAGCCTGATCATTGGCTTCTGTGTGTTTTTTCGCTGTTATTTAACTGTAATTATTCTAAAAGCTTTTCCCGCAGACCCCGCAGAATCACCTTTTCCCTGCGGGAAACCTGCACCTGGGTCATCCCCAGGGCCTGTGCTGTTTGCGCCTGTGTCTGACTTTTAAAGTACCGGTATACAATAATACTGCGATCCCTCGGCTCCAGCTCACCGACCACCTGCTGCAAAGACAGCAGCTCCGAAATCCGCTCATCGGGCGCCTCCACCGGCACATCGATCTGCCCGCCGCCCTCATCCTCCGCCGCAGTGAGCGAAAGAGGCTGCTGACCGGCATTCACCGCCTGCGCCGCTTCGGTGATTTCTACCCCGAGCTCCGCCGCAAGCTCCCCGATGGTGGGGGTTCTGCCGTGGATTCTGTTAAACTCCGCCGTGGCTCTCGTCGCTTTCAGCGAAAGCTCCTTGAGGGAACGCCCCACCTTGATGCTGCCGCCGTCCCGAAACAGACGGCGCATTTCACCGAGGATGACCGGCACCGCGTAGGTGGAAAAGCGCAGCCCGCGCTCCTCCTCAAAATGATCGACCGCCTTGACCAGCCCCATACATCCCGCCTGGAACAGATCTTCATACTCCACGCCGCGCGCCTTAAAGCGTTTGGCACACGCGTGCACCAGACCGATGTTCTCGCTGATCATGCGGTCCCGGTCAATCATTACAAGCCCGCCTGCGGGCCAGCTTCTTCTTGAGTGTGACGGTGGTGCCCTTCTGGACGCGGGAGGTAACTCCTACGTCGTCCATAAAGCTTTCCATCACCGCAAAGCCCAGTCCGGCACGCTCTTCCCCGCCGGTGGTAAACAGCGGCTCTCTGGCCTTCTGCACATCCTCGATGCCGCAGCCCTTGTCGCGGATACGGATTTGCACCCCGCCGTCCTCATACAGCCTGGCGGTTATGTAAATCATGCCCAGCGTATCGCGGTACGCATGGACAATGCAGTTTGTCACCGCCTCCGACACGGCTGTTTTAATATCGGAAATCTCGTCGATGGTCGGGTCCATCTGCGCTACAAACGCCGACACGACCGCCCGCGCAAAGCTCTCGTTTGCGGAACAGCTGAGAAAAGACACGTTCATTTCATTCATCGGTTTCACGGTATACCACTCCTTTTTCAAATTTCACCAGCTTGTCCAGCCCTGCCATGGAAACCACTTTTTCCACCTTCGGCGGCAGATTCGCAATGGTGACGGAACCCCCCAGCACCTGCATCAGCCGATAACGGCCCATGATCAGCCCCACGCCCGAGCTGTCCATAAACTGTACCCTGGAAAAATCCAGAATCAGCTCTTTGGGCTTCGTTTTCCCGGCCGTTTCGTCGATGGCCTCACGAATCCCCCGGGCGTTATGATGGTCGATTTCGCCGCTGAGCAGAGCCGTCAGCGTGCCTTCCTTTAAAATCAGCCTGACATCATTCATTGTTCTTCCTCCCGGATTTTACCCGCATCTGTTTTCTTCCTTTATTTTTTCCAGAAATTTCCGATTATACATGCCTTTGCAAAAAATTCGACAAAATCGGAGCAAATTCCAAAAAATCCATCGGGAAACAGCTTGTCCCACTCCCGGAAAAACGCTGCGGGAAATAAAAAAAACCTCTACCCATTAGGATAGAGGTTTTCTGGTAAAATTTTACTCGAATTATGCGGATGGAGTCATTCCTTTTAAAATTTCGATGGCAATCGGGCGAATCTCGGCCGCAAGGTACAGCGAGCCGCACACGATGATCGCGCCGTCGCTCCCCGCGTGGGCAAGGGCCAATTCCACCGCCTGCCGGGGTGACTGGGCCGCCTTGGCCGAAACTCCCATTTCCCGCCAGAGAGCGGCAAAATCCTCTGCCTGCATGGCGCGGGGATTATCAGGCGTGAGAGTGTAGACCTGATCGAGCAGGCCGTTCAGATAGCCGATCGAGGCATGACTGTCTTTATCGGCGAGCATGCCCATAATGGCCGTGATCCTCTTGCCGGAAAGATACTGCCGCAAGGCCGCCGCCAGCGCCTGCACCCCGTTCGGGTTATGCGCGCCGTCCAGCAGGAAGGTCGGATCTTTGGAGAGCAGCTCCAGACGCGCCGGGAAGGATACCCGCGCAAAGCCCTCGGCTACCGCCTGCAGAGGAAGCTTGAAGCCCTTTCTGCGCAGAACGTCCAGCGCGGCCAGAACGGTGGCAGCATTGAGCACCTGATGCTCGCCGATCAGCGGCATGTGCATCGGGGTGCCGCGATAGACAAAGCGGGTGCCGAGCAGATCGCTTTCCACCTGCTCCATCTCTTCCGGCTCCGCAATACAGAAGCTGTTGTTCCGCTGCCGCGCCGCCTCGCGCATCACCTGCATGGCGCCGTAGTCCTGCCGCGAAAACACGACGGTATCGCCGCCCTCTTTGATGATGCCGGCCTTTTCAAACGCGATTTTCTCCACTGTATCGCCGAGGATTCCGGTGTGGTCGAGCGAGATGGACATGATGACCGACACGAGCGGGGTTTTGATGATATTGGTCGCGTCAAAGCGGCCGCCGAGGCCGACCTCCAGCACTACCACATCGCATTTGCTGCGGGCGAACCACTCCATCGCCAGAGCGGTGATGAACTCAAATTCCGTGAGGGCGTCGCCGTCCTGCTCCATCTCCTGAATGAGCGGCAGCAGCTCTTCGGTCAGCGCGGCCAGCTCCTCCTTCGGGATCATCTGCCCACAGATCTGCATGCGCTCACGGAATTCCAGAATATAGGGGGAAATATACAGACCCGTTTTATAGCCCGCCGCAGTCAGCACGGAAGAAAGCAGCGCGCAGGTGGAGCCCTTGCCGTTGGTGCCGGCCACATGTACAAACTTCAGCCGATCCTGCGGATTGCCCATCTTGTCGAGCAGCTTTATAATGCGTTCGAGACCCGGCTTAATGCCAAACTTTGCCTGAGAAGAGATTTGTTCCAGCGCTTCTTGATATGTCATGATCGCATCCCCTTTTCCGGCCATCCGTTTCGGGGCCTTGCCAGATCAACAAAGAACAACGGGTTTTCGAGATAAAACTGTGCCAAACAAGGAAGCAGCGCAGGAATACGTTCCGCATTCCGAGCATTTTTGATGCCGGGCAGTGCAATTTCAGCCGAAACAGAGAAGTCCCTTCATTTTTCAAACGAGGCCTGAATAAAAGTCGTCAGCCGCCGAAAATGGCGGCGACGTTCGGATGAACCGAATTACTTATTATTTGCTGAGATTTTGAATCGCCAAACGGATACCGGCGGCTTTTTCCGCCAGCTTCTCCGCGTTTTTCCGCACACCATCCACCACATTGTCGGGCGCTTTGGAGAGGAAGGTTTCGTTTTTGAGCTTCGCCTCGGCGGAATCCAACTGCTTTTGGATGGATTCCAACTCTTTTTCGAGCCGGGCCAGCTCGGCCTTCTTATCCACCAGCTCATCGGTGGGGATATACAGCGTCGCGGCGTCGGCAACGATCGTCACGGCGTCCGGCAGGTTCCAGAAATCCGCGATCTCCACCTGGCTTGCGTATGCAAGGCGGGAGATCACGTCGACATTCGCGCGGAACGTATCTGCGGCTGTACCGGTTACGGCAACGGAAAGATGCGCCTTGCGCGACGGCGGCACGTTCATTTCGGCACGGCGGTTGCGCACGGCACGGATGGCATCCATCACGCGGCGCATTTCCACACGGTCCTGCTCAAAGCTGAGCGCCGCGTCGTATTCCGGCCATTTGGAGACCATGATGGAATCGCCCTCATGCGGCAGCGACTGCCAGATTTCTTCCGTAATGAAGGGCATGAACGGATGCAGGAGCTTCAAGGTATTGGACATGACCCACACCAGCACCTGGCGGGCGCTCTGCGCGGTCTGCCCGTCCTCGCCCTGCATACGGATTTTGGCGATCTCGATATACCAGTCGCAAAAGTCATCCCACAGGAAATCATAGAGCTTCTGCACGGCGATGCCGAGCTCGAATTTCTCAAGATTCTCGGTGATCTCTTTTGCCACCTCGTGGAAGGTGCCGATGATCCAGCGGTCGGCCTGCGTCAGGTGCTCCGGCAGGCGGTTTTCCACCTCATGGCCTTCAATATTCATGCGGATAAAGCGGGCCGCATTCCAGATTTTATTCGCAAAGTTGCGGCTGGCGCCGACCTTGTCGTCTGAAAAGCGCAGGTCGTTGCCCGGGCTGTTGCCGGTCGCGAGCGTAAAGCGCAGCGCGTCCGCACCGAAGTCCGCGATGACCTCCAGCGGATCGATGCCGTTGCCGAGCGACTTGGACATTTTGCGTCCTTGCGCGTCGCGCACCAGGCCGTGGATCAGCACGGTGT
>JAEXDU010000171.1 GCA_023401495.1 Bacillota bacterium | reverse complement strand
GACAGACGCTCCCCGCCAGGCAGAACGTTCACGCGCTGGGTCATATTCTGCAGCACGGCCGCACCATTATTGTTGGAGCCGATAAAGATAGAATAGAATCTTGAAACCCCGCTGATCCGGGAAGCGGCATCATTCCCGTAAGAGATTCCCCCGTAGCTGTGCTGCGCGGTTCCGATGGAGTAGCAGTAGTTGGGCTCCCCGTCGGAAATAAAAAACACGGTTTTTTCCCGGTTCTCCGTATCGGAGGAGATCATCTTGCCGATCTCGCTCATGGCGTCGCCCAGCGCGTCGTAATAGTTGGTGGAACCGGTGGCCTGCAGCTTGTTCACCGCGGAGAGCAAAGTATCCTTGTTGGAGCTGCGGGAAACCAGCACCTTGGACTCGCTACCGAAAGAAATCAGTGAAATGCGGTTGTTGGAATTCGTGAGCAGCCCTGTGATCGCGTTATTCACCGTAGATTTCAGCGTCTGGAGTGGAGTTCCCTTCATCGACCCACTGGTATCCAGCACAAAAATGATGTCCCCTTTGCTGTTGTTGGTATCCGCCTGTGTAGTGACATCCAGATACAGGCGGTAATCATTTGCGCCGGAAAGGGAGGTGTCCGGATTCCCCGCCCCATCCCCCAGGTAGTCGATCCGCTTGCTGTACGCGGGGGAAGGATCCTCCTCCTTCTCCTCCGGCTGAATGTCGGGATGATACCGGTAATGGGCGATCACTTTGCACTTTGTCGCCTGGCCTTTGATCTGAAAGCTGGTGGCCGGAGTGATCTCGTGCGCGGTGCCCGCATTATAGACAAAGGGCTCCGCATTTTCCACCAGCTCAATCCTGGTCAGACTGAAACTCGGATGATTGGCGGAAAGGTCGAACACCTTGCCGGACGCATTGCTTTGACTGAACGAGAAAGTATTGGTCTGCTTGTTTGAAATCGATATGGTCTTTGTCTGCGCGCTGGGCTTGGGCGGCTTGGAGCGATCGAAAGAATAAAGCCACTGCAGCGTCTGCTGAAGCTGTGCCTTGTTGCACTGTTCCGGGTAATCCGCCGCATTGTCGATCACCATCTGCACCTGTACGCTCACCGAAACGGAAGCGGCCGACACCGGACGGGCAGCGGTGAACAGAACGCCGACCAAAAAGACCATTCCTATATTTCGCAAGAATCGTTTCATCCTTATCCCTCCTTTTGGCGAGTGTGTTCCAGGGCCGCATACCACTGTTTCAGATACGAATTTTCGTCGTCAACCTGCTGTGACAGCATTCCCAAAATATATTGGCTGCAAATTTCGAGCTGTTTTCCATCCATCCGCTGAAAGAAGGAAGGCAGAAAACCGTCGCCTGTCTGCATCAGCCGCTGCGCCCGGCTCAGATCGGGGTCGGTCAGCTCCGCCTGCGCAGCGCCGGGCAGCACGCTCGCCGCGCTGCAAAAAGATCCCTGCCCTTCAGCGGAGGTCAGATAGGAAAGGAAGCCCCGGGCGTCCTGAGTCAGCTTGCCGCCCTTCCAGACGCCCAGCAGAGAGGTGGATTTTAAAACCGCCGTTTTGGTATCCAACCCTCCAGCCATGACGAAGAATCCGATGTCTCCGCCGGGTGCCGCTTTCCGGATCTCTTCATACCGGGAAAACCGAGCGGGGAGCATCGCATATTTTCCTTTGGCAAAATCCTCGATCAGGGATTTTGCCGGTGTGCGGGAAAAATATCCGCTTTCATACATCTGGCGGACAAACGCGATCAGGTCGCCGAATCCCGTGTCTAGACTCCCCGTTTCATTGAGCGCGTCAGCCGTCGTCAGCAGAGGGGTATCATAACAGCTGTTGGTCAAAATCCCCTCGGCAAACTCCAGAGCATCGGATTCCCCCGCCTTGCCCGACGCAAAGACGATAGGAGAAACGCCGTCTTCGCAAAGCAGCTGAACGCAGGTGGTCATCTCTTTCAAATTGAGCGGCTCCATCAGGCCAAGCTTTTGAAAGAAGCTTTTATGATAAAAAACCACTGGCATATCCGCGGTAAAAGGGAGCGCCCACACGTGGGAATCCACCGTTCCGAAAAAGGGCGCACCGCTGATATTCTCTTCGGAAACGGGCACGGAGCCAGTCAGATCGGCAAGCTGCCCCGTTCCCAGAATTTGGGAAAAGGCACTGTCCGCCGGCAGAAGAAAGGCGTCCGCAAGCGTTTTATCCTTCGCGTCAGACAGAAAACGCCGAACATACTCCTCCCGCGGTACAACCTGAAGTTCAATGGAAAGGCCCGGATTCCGCTGCTCGTACGTTTCGGCCAGCTGTTCATAAACGGCGGCGTTGTCTTCGTCCCAGTGTCGGAACACCAGGGTCCTCTCCTTCGGCCCAAACCACCCGGGAAAACCGCAGCCGCCCAGAATCAGGGCCAGACAAACCGCGCAGGCCATCGTTTGAAGCATTCGTCTTTTCATAAGATTCCCCCTCAGATTCCCGACCAGTCCGCCGGAAAATCCGCGCTGTCATAAACAAACGATCCGTCGTCGCGGCTGGTATAAGAGCCGTTATAGCTGGAAGCGGAGGCCGGGGGATACCAGATGACGTCCGTAGAGCCCTCCCCATAGGATTCGCCGCTGTCCAGCGTTACGTGAAGCTCTGTTTCATCGATTCCCAACAGCCTCCCGAAGGTAAACGAATACCAGTCGATCAGCTCGGTGCGCACCCGGTAATGACGGTAGTTGTAGGCCGGGGGCTCCTCCTGAAAATACACCTTCACCTCTCCGGCAAAGCCGTTTTGGGACGCCGTGCCGCAAACCAGCTCATAGCAAGCCTGCCCGGGATTGTCCGCATAGCGGACGCTGTCCTGATAGGTGAAGCGGTCCTCCCGGATGATCTGGCACAGATTCTGCATTTCTCCGCGCTTCATATAGATCATACCGATGTCCAGGGAAAGCCCGAGAAAAAAAGTCAGAACCACAAAAAAGCAGGCAAATAAAATCAGCATATTTCCTTCGCTGTTTTGAAAAAAAGTGCTGATTTTTCTCTTGTTCATCGCTATCTCACATCCTGCCGTGATAAATCGGAGCTTACTCGGAGCGAAGCTGCGCGCGCACGATTTTTGTCTGGGAAAGCTGCTTCTTAACCACAAAGGAATCCCCGAAAAAAATCGTTCCCACATAAGTGATGGGCTTTACGGAGTACTCCACGGTCGCGGTCAAATCAAGATAGCGGGTCCATTTTTTCCCGTTTAAAACCTCGCCGTGACTGCTGCCGGGTACCTGAAAGCTCTCTTCTTTGTTGTACAGCCGCGCCTGGGCGTTTAAGATTGTCAGGTTAGAATCGTCGATCTGCACCGTGCCGGTGTGCATCTCTCTGCGAACCAGCTCCGTTACGCCGGCGCCGTTGTAAACGCATTCCGAAGGGACCGATTCCAGCGCGTCGGAATCTCCCAGCTCCGACGCCGATATGCTCCAGCTGGCCTGATGGTAGCCGTGGTCGAAAGAGGATTTCTGATAGGAAATCCAGCCGAAATCGATGATGAATAAAACGATCAGGAGAAAGAGCGGCAAAACCAGCGCAAACTCCACCATCGACTGGCCGGATTCCCCGGCGCAGCCCTTTTCTCTCTGTTTCATCGCGCCGCCCCCTTTTTCTTACGGGGAATAGCCCCGAACATAAAGATTCCGGGAATATTCCCGCGTTTTCACCTCAAAGGAATCCCCTAGGAACAAGGAGCCCCAAAAGGTGACCGGCTTCATGTCGTATGCCAGCTGAAGGCGCACCTGTGCGCACTGGTAATTGCCGGCCCGGCTTTCAAACTGGCTCCAGTAATTGGCGGGGCTGGGGTCTGCCAGAGCGCTGGAATACACATAATAGGTATAGGGGATCTCCACCGCACCGCCCTCCGACAAAACCTTCAACTGCACTTTGGAATGATCCAGACGGTCACCGTAATGGTCCTCGACCACCTGCACAATCTGCTGCGGACCATCGCCGGAGGCCATCGTTTCATAGTCCAGTTCGCCGATGCTTTCACTGGCCGCATTGCTCAGCATAACCTTCATATCCATATAGCGGTACAAATCCACGGGAAGCGAAAGCAAAAGGATCAGAATTGGAAGAATGAGGGCAAATTCCACAATGGACTGCCCGTTCTCCGGTTGTTTGCGACGATTTTTACGGTTCCATTTTCTCATACCGTTCCCAAAGCCTTTCTTACCGGCAGCGCGCTCCCTTTTACCGGGGAGAACGGCCATAGCCGTCAAACTGCTTTTTCTCCCATTCCCCGTCTGAATCCGGAATCTTTTCCCGCCCGGTCAGGGGATAGGGATTGAAATTCTGACCTGAAACAGAACTCAGCCGCTGATTTTCCCATCTTTCCCTTTGCAGTTTTTCCGTCAGGCGGGCAACCTCCTCCATCAGGTCCATATTCCGCATCTGCAGGGCCATCCGGTCCTCCAAAAGCTCCTTGGAGCGTGCCTGTTCCTGCTCGTTTTGCTCCAGGAACCGGCATATCCTCTGATCCTGATCCTGAAACCGAGCCAGAATTTCGTCCACGGAGCAGTG
Source organism: Bacillota bacterium (assembly GCA_023401495.1). Classification (GTDB taxonomy): domain Bacteria; phylum Bacillota; class Clostridia; order Oscillospirales; family Acutalibacteraceae; genus Faecalispora. The sequence continues at coordinate 32,786 of JAEXDU010000171.1, read as the reverse complement.
CAGGGATTGGAATTCCCGCTGCAGATCCGCTTCCCGGCGCGACGCTTCCAACTCCTGTTCCCGCTGCATCCGGGCCAGATTTTGCCGTACGGCTTCCTTTTCCTCTTCCCCGGCCTCCAGCTGCCTGCGAACGTCGACGAGCTGCTCATACAGCCAGTGGATCCTCTGCTGCACCTGCGCGTGTCTTTGGTCCTCTTCTCCCGAGGATCGGTTCGGCCGCTGCGCCTCTTCGCCGCTGTTACGGGCCTGCTCCGCTGGGGAAAGGCACCTGTGTGCCCGGGGCTCCTGCTTCGGCACGGCTTCCTGCGGCGCCGGAGTGCCGCACTTTGCGAAGGGGTGAGCCGCAATCGTTTTATTTTCGATGGAATTCAAAAGTTCCGTCAGCGTTTCACGAATTCGCTGATCTTCCGCAGCGGGATCGGCCGGAGCGCCTTCCTGAAGCTTCGGCATCTGAACGGAAGTCTCCTTCTCCTGTGCGGAAACGCGGTCGCGCAGGCTTTCAAGCTCCTGCCGCATTTGAAGCGTCCGTTCCTGCAGCTCCCGCTTCTCTCCCCTGAGGGTGTCTGCCTGCCGCTGCAGCTGCTCCAGCTCCTGCAAAGGAGCTCCTGGCTCCGCTTGCTCCAGGTCCGCCAGTTTTGCCTCCAATTGAGAAATCCTTTCTTTCAGGGATTCTTCCATTTCCCGTTTGAGGTGGCGGGTTTCTTCCAGGCAGTCATTCAGTCTTTGAATCTCCTGTTCCTTTTCCCTGAGAAGCCCCTCGTACCGGGAAACCTCCTCCATCGCGTCCTGATTGCTCCGCAGCAGCTCCCTGAGCCGGGCGTTTTCTTCCGAAACGGTACGGCTGCTCTCCTGCGCCTGAGCATCCCGCTTTTCATACCGCACGCGCAGCTCGGCAATTTGCCGTTGGCTGTCGGCGGCCTTGTTCTCGGCGGCCTGCAGTTGCTCCCGCAGCACGGCGCATTCCTGAGAAACCCCCGCCTTTTCCGCGGCCAGATCCCTCACCTGCCGCTCCAGGTTTTCTTTCATGGTGCGCAGGGAATTTTGCAGCTCCCCCACCAGGTCTTCCACACTGTCGGGGGAATAGCCTCCCCCAAAGGTTTTTTTGAGTTTTCCTCTTAATTCTTCCTTTAGATCCTGAGAAAACAGGGAGTCGATCGTCTCCGTATGCTTTTCCCGATTCGGATCCTTCCTTGGAATCTCTACCTGAATCAAATTTTCCATGGCCATGCTGATGTCTCCTTCCGAAGGTGAGTCTGATTGATTTCTTTGCAGAAACGGATGATTTACAATAGTAATTCCAGCCGGGCGCCGGCCCGGATTCCTCTTGCGGCGCCGCCCGGCAGCTCTAGAACATGCCGGGCTCCCTTCACCGGGCGGCCAACACGCCAAGGGCGGAGCGTCTGGCAGGAGAGAACCTCATATTGTGCGTTGAGATAAACGGCGTCTATGACAAAACGCATAAAGCAGGTATGTATATCGGGGCAGTCGAACAGCAGCAGGCCGCAGCCTTTTGGCAGACTGGCCCGCCCTATCAGTCCGAAAAGGCGCTTGTAAAAGGTGTCTGCCGTCTCTACCGTCCATATCGTATTCCCGATCCGTACGCGATGCGGCATATCAAACCTCGCTGAAAGCGGCGATGATCGAAGGCACTGCCGGACCCAGAAGAACGATAAAAATCACCGGAAAGATGAACAGAACGATGGGGATCAGCATCTTTATCGACAACTTCTGGGCCTTTTCCTCTACCTTTTGCTTGTGGGCCTGACGGATGGTATCGGACTGGATCGCGAGAACATTCTGCATGGAGGAGCCCAGCTCGTCCGCCTGAATGACGGCGCTGACAAAGGTTTGAATCTCGGAGCCCCCGCAGCGCTCTGAAAAGCGCCGCAGAGCTTCCTTCCTTTTTCTTCCCAAAGCAATTTCCCTCCTGGCCACATCCAGCTCGTCGATCAGGGGACCTTTGCTTTTTTCTACCACATAAGAAAGCGCCTGGTCAAAGCCCAAGCCCGCGGAAACACTGACGCTCAGCAGATCCAGCGTATCCGGAAGCTGCTGCTGGATACCGTTTTTCCGTTCGGTAATTTTGCGTTTCAAATAGAAACGGCAGAGGACAAATCCCGTATAAAGCCCAAAGAGGGCCCCGACAAGGTAAGAGAACGCCCCCGCCGTGATCTGGCTGGTAGCGACGATTCCGCAGCAGATGCAGATGAGAGTGAACAGCAGCACGAGGGTGTTGTATTCCCGAACGCTTCTGCGGATTCCCGCCTGCAAAAGCTGGCTTTCCATTCTTTTCTGCATTTCTCCGTTCACCGGGATCAGCAGGCTGAGAGCCCGGACAAGCCGCTGGAACAAGGGCTTTAAAAGCCGTTCGGTAAAGGGCTGGTCCAGCTCGTCCTCCTCGCGCTCGGCGCGGTGAAGCTTCTCCACCTGTGCCAGGCGTTCCGACACCCGTATGGACCCCGAGGAGAAAGAGTAAAAAAGCATTTGAGCCGCAAAGTAAACAAACGCCGCCGCACCGGCTGCGATCAGCAGTTCCATGCAGACGCCCCCTTAAAATTTGATATTGACGATCCGGTTGATCACAAGAAACCCCACACCCTCCAGCATCAGGCTGACCGCCGCCATGGCGTGCCCCAAGCCGGTATTGTAAAAGGGCTTCATATATTCGGGGTTCATGAGAGAGATGGCCGCCAGCAAAAATAAAGGGATTGCTCCGATTACCTTGCCCGAAATGCGCCCCTGGGCCGTAAGGGTGCGGACGGAGCGTTTGATGGACAGGCGGTCCCGGATCGTTTTCGAGATGGTATCGAGGATTTCGGCCAGATTCCCGCCCACCTGCCGCTGCACCACTACCGCTGTGGTCAAAAGCTTCATATCCATGCTTTTCATTTTTTCCGCCGATTTGGTCAGCGCCTGCTCCAGATCCACGCCCAGAAAAAGCTCCCGGTTGATCTGCCGGAATTCGCCCCCGATGGGGTCCGGCAAATCGCGGGCCACGTTCTCAAGCGCCTGCGGAAAGGAAAATCCAGCCCGCAGTCCGTTGGAAAGTACCAGAAGGGCATCTCCCAACTGCTGTTCGAAGAGCATCTGCCGCTTGCGAATGGCGGAATCCACATACAAGGGAGGCAAAAAAGTGCCCAGCAGCACCAGAATCAGGCTGCGCAGCACCCCGCCTCCGAAGGAATAGGTCAAAACGGCAGGGCCAACGGCCAGAAAAATCCAGAGCAGCACATACTCTTCCGGACGCATACGAATCCCCGACAAAATCATGTCGCTGCGCATCTTTGCGGAAATCCGCAGAAAGGACAGGCGGGGTTTCCGTTTTTTGCGGGATTCGGCCTCCGGCTTTCCGCCCTCTTCCCGAATCTGCCGCAGCCGTTCCCTCACCGGAAAGCCCTGCCGGTCCATCGAGGCAAGCAAAAGCTGGACGACCCAATAAACAAAAACTGCACTCGCCGATGCCAAAAGAAAAGGCCACATGAATCATTCCTCCTGCCTGATAAACCAGTCGTCTTTGCAGATCACGCCGTTTTCCCTGATTTTTTCCACTACACGGGGATGAATCCCCGTGGGAAGAAACCTGCCCTGGATTTTCCCTGACGAACCGTAGCCTTCATTATGGAAGGTGAAAATATCCTGCATGGTTACGGTTTCCCCCTCCATGCCCAAAACTTCTGAAATGGCGACGATCTTTCGGCTGCCGTCCCGAAAGCGGGCCTGGTGGACAATCAGATCCACGCCGGAAACGATCTGCTCGCGAATGGCCTTAACCGGCAGCTCCATCCCCGCCATCATCACCAGGGTCTCCATGCGGGAAATCGCATCTCTCGGCGAGTTGGCATGTACGGTGGTAAGTGAGCCGTCGTGGCCGGTATTCATGGCCTGCAGCATATCGAGCGTTTCGCCGGAACGAACCTCGCCGACGATGATACGGTCCGGACGCATGCGCAGGGAGTTGCGCACCAGATCGCGAATGCTGATGGAGCCTTTGCCCTCAATATTGCTGGGGCGGCCTTCCAGAGTCACCACATGGCTTTGGTTCAGCTGCAGCTCCGCGGCGTCTTCAATGGTGACGATGCGCTCATCGTTGGAGATATAGGAGGAAAGCACGTTGAGCAGCGTCGTCTTTCCGGAGCCGGTACCGCCGGAAACGACGATATTGCAGCGGCCCCGAACGCACGCCTCCAGAAAATTGGCCATTTGATAGGAAAGGCTGTGAAAGCCGATCAGATCCCCCACCCGCAGGGGAGATGAGGAAAATTTACGGATGGTGACGCAGGGCCCCTTGAGGGCGATCGGCGGAATCACCGCATTGACACGGGAGCCGTCCGCCAGGCGGGCATCCACCATGGGGCTGGACTCGTCGCACCTGCGCCCCACCGAGGAAACGATCCGGTTGATCACGCTCAGCACATGGTCGTCGTCCCGAAAGCGCACGTCGGTCAGCTCCAGCTTGCCCCGGCGCTCTATGTAAACCTGCGTGGCGCTGTTCACCATGATCTCCGATACCGTATCGTCGCGCAGCATCGGCTCGAGAGGGCCAAACCCCAGAACATCGTCGTAAATTTCCTGCGCGACCCTCGCTTCCTCCATCCGGGTGAGAACCTGCCCCTGCCGGGCAATTGACTGGTGCACGATCGCCATAACATCGATCTCGTTGCTTTTGGTCTCGGCAAACAGGGTGTTATACTCATCCACCACTTCCCGGTGCACCTTTTCTTTCAAATCCGCGTATTTGTCCGTATAAGGCTCCGACAGCGGGTCGGAATCCGGAACCGACACGGATGATGCAGGCGGCGACGAGGATTTCATCCGTTCCAGACGATCCAGCAAACTGCTCATACCACTTCGGTTCCTCCCTTATTTCTTGTGTTTCCCAAACAGGTGCTTCTTCTTTTTCTCCTCCCGGGCAACCGGATCTTCTTCGATTTGATCCGCAATCCTCGAGATTGCCCGGGCGATTTCACTTTTGGGCGCTTCCAGAACAACGGGGCTGCCTTGATTGAGCGCCGGCACGGCCGCTTTCGGCTCCTCCGGAATGCTCTGCCATACCGGCCGCCCCAGCACGCGGGCGACGTCCGCCGTTTTGATCTGTACGGCGGAATCCCTGCCCACAATCAGGCGGATCTTCTCCTCGCCCGCCAGAGCCTCCACCAGTGCCAGCGCTTTTTTGGCGCTGCGCAGGGCGGAAATATCGGTGCCGGTAACAAAAAGAATCATCGAAGCGCTGTCGATACAGGCCAGCGTCGTTTCATTGAAGGCGGGGGGAACGTCTATAATCAGGTAATCATAGCAGACGCGCAGAGCTCCGACGATGCGGTCGGCCTGCATGGCTGTAATGGAATCGCCGTATTCCGGGCTGTTGGGGGCGGGCAGCAGGTTCACCCCCGAAGAATGCAGCGACAAAAACTGCCGGATGGTGTCCGCGTTGGGGCTGCTCTGCTCCTGAAGCAGCTCCAGAATGGTGTTCCGGGGATCGATACCCAGAAAAACGTTGATGTCCCCGAACTGAAAATCATAGTCCAGGACCGCCACCTTGCATTTTTTCTGGGCCAGGCGCACTGCCAGATTGGCCGCAAGCGTGGATTTGCCGATCCCCCCCTTGACCCCAAACACCAGGATCACCTTGGACTTGTGAGTGGAAACGGTGGTGTTTTCCAGCGCCAGGATGCGGTTGGCCTCGTTTGCATAAATCCCCTTGAGCTGACCAATGAGGACCGCGTTCTCCATATCGGCGCGCAGAATATAATGGACTCCCGTCTGCAGCACCTGCTCGATCGTTCCGGGCAGGCTCACATCTGCCGTCACCACCGGGATGGAGCGGGGACGCAGCAGGTAGATCTGCTGGCAGGAGCGCAGCGAAGCCGGAGACGTATCGGTGATCAGGATCAGATCTGGCGAGGTTCTGCTGATTTCATCCAGCAGGTTCTGTTCCCCCGAAACGATCCCGACGATCAGCAGCTCCTCATCCCGCAGCCGCGCCTGCAGCGCCCGGCAGTGTTCTTCCTGCCCCAGCATCAATATTTTTATCCTCATTTGGTGTCAAACTCCTTATTCGGGCATTCCGGCCTTGCGTCAGCCGGTATAGGGCCTGAGCAGATTCTGCCTGGGATCGCGGATGACCAACTCGTCCTGCTGCGGCCGCAGGGACAGACGGATCGTCCCTCCTCCATCGTCGATCAGGGCGATTTGGGCGGCCTGCTCCGGAGTCACCTCGAGAGTCACGTTGCTGTAGGTTTCCCCGCCCGTACCTTCCGTCCCGCTTTTGACGAACTTGGAATCCAGCGCAGCCACCTTGATTTTCTGCATGGCGGTAAAAGAAAACGTACCGCCGATATTGTCCCATACGATCTGGGTGTTTTCAGCGTTGCCCACACGGTTCAGCGTTTCCCCGGCCATGCCGTCCGCCTTATATACAGCGATGATGTCCACATAGTTACCAATCCGCAAGTTCCCACTCAGGCCGTGCTTCGCGTCCACCTGAATCGTGATCCCCCGCATTTTATTCTCCAGACGGCCGGCCAGCCCAACGCTCAAATTGTTGGCCGCCCCCACGCGCGCCCTGGTCAGGGCCTCGCCCTGAAAGAGTTCCGTCAGGGAAACCTTCCCCACCGCGTCCTCCAATTTTTCCACCGCGTTCGGGGGCGCATCTCCTTTGCGGAAGCTCTTTTCCTCCAGCATTTCCCCGGTCAGAACCGTAAAGGGCTTGATGTCCTGTTTGGCCACGACCGCCGCAACAACTCCTTCTGAAGAAGCGCTCTGAACAGCATCCGGTGATTTTTGGCTGAGGAGATAAAACAATACCAGAACAAATACGGCTGCGGCCGACACAAGAGCCATCAGTTTGATTCTCTTCAACAAATATTCCTCCCACAACGCTCAACTGTATCGAAACCCCTTACGGGGACTGCGTTCCTGTTTACCCGGCTGTGCCGGTAAAAAAACAAGCGGAATCAAATAAATCCAGGGGCGGAAACAGCAATTCCGCTACCGCCCCCCATGGAAAAACATATTCTTGAGTACCAGTCAAGTACTTCAAAGTAAACCAAATCTTTTTATTCTATGTTTTACGGTGTAGAAGCCGCAGAAGCAGTGCTGTTCAACGTATCTGTAATTTTACCGAAAATGTTACCCAAGCCGCCATTCAGCGCCACCAAAGCTCCGATCAGCACCACCGCAACCAAAGCGATGATCAGACCGTATTCCACCATGCCCTGTCCGCTTTCCTCGCCGACAAACCAATCGATGAATTTTCTCATTTGTTCACCCCCTTATTTGATATTCTCTAGTTTTCTGTGTGAAACGATGATTTGACTGATACTGAAAACCCTGAAAGGGAACTTATAATCCTGAAACCACCTGTTGGAACCGGGAAAGGATCTCGTCCTCATACAGCCTTGAAATCTGGCCGCTGGCCACTAAAAGGCCGCCCATCACCAGCAGAACAACCAAAGCGATGATCAGGCCGTATTCGGTCATGGCCTGTCCACCCTCCGACCTGCAAAAAGCACGAGGAAAAAGCAAACTATGTATCCTCATCTCAGTCCCTCCCAAAACGCGCTGAGCACCGCCCTATGCGGATAAAACAACGCGAACAGGAACCCGGCCATAATGGGCGCGCACATGGGAACCCAGCTTTTCAGGGTCAGCAGGCGGCTCATCAGCCCCAGAACGGCATAAGCGGCCACGGCCAGCGCCAGCCCGAACAAAAAGTACAGTGCCCCGGGGTACCCCACCGCAAAAGCGATCGCCATAGAGAGCTTGATGTCCCCCGCGCCGACCCCGGCGCTTTTTTTCAGCAGATAGGTGATCAGCGCCGCGCCGGTGAACACCAGCGCTACCATTCCCACGGCCAGCAGAGCCCCCGGCAGGAACCAGGGCCCCTCCGCTGAAAGCCGGTAGAAAACACCCAAACCGGCAATCAGCAGAACCATTTCGTTGGCGATGATGCGGATCTGAAAATCCACCACCGCACCGACCATCGCGATAAAACAGAACATACAGAGTAAAAAGCATTCCGCGGGGGGCGCCGCCATAGCGGAAAGGCCGAACAGCAAGGCGTTGATCCCCGCCAGAATGGCCCGAACGCCCCGGGACAGAAAGAAGCAAGGAGCCTCTTCTCCCCTTTTCCGGCATTTCCGGCGGATGATCCGCAGGGACGCCGCAGGAATGAGCAGACCCGTAAGCAGCCCGATCCCTGCCGCTGACAAAAGCGCAATCATATCATTCCCCATAACTCCATCCTTTCGGACTCTTAGCGACAAAATTCGCCGGAAAAACCGCATTCTCCCTATCGCCTCAGCGATCTTAAAGATGTGTGCGCTTTTTCAAAAGAACACATCAGCCGAAGATATACTACATAATCTGTATTATGTAGTATATCTTCGGCCGGCAAAAGTAAAAAAATAAAAATCGCGCAAAAAAAGGAACCATTCCTGTTTGCGTGTTCTCTTTTTTTGCGCTAAAAACAGCAATCCTCTCTTTTATTTTAAATAAAAGAATAAATTGTATGAATAAAATAAAAAAAATTATTTTTATTCAATGATCGCTTGACTTTTATGGAAAAATATGTAAAATAAAAGGGAAATTGAAAATTTGCCGCAATTTGTCGGCTTCCTTTTACTACATAATACAGATTATGTAGTTTTTTTATATCCAGCTCTCTTTTTCTACAGCACAAGTCCCATATGGCCCAGGGATTGCTGCTGCTCCTGCCCGCTGCAAATGGTGTAAATCCGGGTTGTTTCAATGCTGGAATGCCCTAAAATATCGGCCAGGCGTACAATGTCTTTTTGCAGCTGATAATAAAGCCGTGCAAACAGATGGCGAAAATTATGCGGAAATACTTTTCGGGGATCGACTTGGGCGGTTTTGCAGAGCTCTTTCATATAAAACCAGATATTCGTGCGGTGCAAGGGTTTTCCGCTGCGGGTAACAAAGATGCTGCCGCTTTTGATTCCGCTGTGCCTGCAGTACTGACTCAAGCTGCGGCAAAGGTTGTCGGGAAGAAGGATAATTCGCTCTTTCCCCTTGCAGACGACCCGGGCCCGTTTTTCTTTGACCGCATCCACCGTAATATACTGAAGTTCACTGACCCGTATGCCTGTGGCGCAAACCGTCTGCATCAGCATATACAGGCGGCTGTTCCCTTGCAGCTTTGCGGCCTTCACCAGTCGGATATATTCGGCTTTATTCAACTCTCTGTCGGTATCCCGAAAAATGCGGCGCTGTACCTTAAACTGCCTTACCCGGAGCTGGTGCAGTCCTTCAAAGCTGAGAAAGCAGTTTAAAGCGGCCAGCATAGAGTTAGCGCTGGTCGTTTTATACCGCTGAGCCAAAAACTGCTTGTAGCGCAGCACCGTTTCCTTACCGACCTCCTGCTCGGGGCCAAGGAACAGAAAAAAGGCATTGACATCCCGAAGATATTTTTCTATGGTGTTTGTGCTTTTTTCACATTCGTAAAGATACTGCTCAAATGTCTTCAGATGCTCCTTCAACAATATTGCCATTTCTGATTACCATCCTTTGTCAAAATCATTTTTGTTGGATTCAGCCTTATTATATCTGCAGATTGGGCAATGTATGCAATTGGCTCCGAAGCACAGAAAAACGAAAAGAGAAACATTCCTTGCAAGCAATGTTTCTCTTTTTTGTTTTCCGTATGTGTCGGGTGGGGCTTGTGTATCTGCTCCATTGAGCCTGTATCGGTCATCGTCCTTTTTATCTGCTCAGCAGACCGCGTTGTTCGGACGAATCCGGAGAGCTATGCCGCGCACCAAAGGAAACCGGTTAAAAGCTGAGATCAGAAACCACCGGGCCATCGTCATACCCGCCGAAATAAGCTTCGCCGCAAGCGGTCTGGAGAACGGTTTTTCCGGAATGATCTTTTGTCGTCAAAGGTTTTTTGCTGCTGTCGTACATCGGGGTCGAGTTTTCAAAGATCTGGATGGCTCCTTCCCCGGTAATGCCATCCACGTTGCCGTCATACGCCACACTGCCGTCGATCCAGAGTTTGACCTTTGTGGTCGAAGCCGTGTCCTGCATGGCAAGGATGAAGTAATGATACTTGTTGTCGTTGATGTTCACACCGGTATCCTTGACAATCTCCTGCTTTACCGTCGCACCGCTGCTGTTTTTATAATTCCGCTGAATCTGGATGTCGCCGCCGACGGTGACAATCGCCAGGGCCTTCATCACGGAATCGTCGGAAAGCAGCTTCTGCGGAGCGGAATCCTTGAAAATGATCATGGCATTCTCCACACTTTCATAAGGTGCGGATACCTTTTGCTTAAACAGATAAACGCCGTCTCCATACTGGACTGCGCTGCCGTTTTTCAGCAGCAAAGCGCTGGCATAGTAGGCGTTCTTGGCAGGATCCGTCGCAATCGCACCGGAGGAATCCAGCGTGCCGGGGTTGCCCTTGAGCATGAGAACGGGCGTTGTCTCTTTTCCGCTGGTCGGAACGGCTATGGTCGCCGTAGTCGTGGTATCGGCGGCGACAACGTTGCTTCTGTCCCAATTGCCGGATTTCATGCTCCCTTTGCTGAACTCATCCAGCACAGAAGCGAGGTCCAGCGTCGGCAGAGACGAAGACACCACCTGGGATGCGGCCGAAGGACGGGACGATGCCGCAGAAGAAGGGGCTGCCGCAATGACAGCGGAAGGTTCCTCCCCGGATGAAGAGCATGCGGTAAGCAACAGCGCGCCGGACAGAGCGGCCGTAACAACACATGCCATGGTTTTTGTCAGATTTGAATGCTTCATAAATTTCCTCCTGAATATGATTTATTGTCTCAACGGCGCCTGATTTCGGCGCCGAAAAACTGGCTGTCTTTGATTCTGCCAAACGCGGGAATCACAATTTTCAACACGGTACCTGTCAGATAACCCATCATCACGCCGGAAATCACCAGCAGCGGCAGGTAAAAAATGAAGAGATCGGTTCCCAGCAGGAAGGAGGCCGCAATCAGCTGGCCGACATTATGGAAAATCGCGCCGGAAACGCTGAGCATCAGGCAGGAGATTTTCTCTCCCGCAAGCGCCATCAGCAAAATCATAACCAAAGCCGAAGTAACACCGCCCGAAAAGCTGATCAGGAAAGCTGCGGTGCCCCGGATCAGAAAGACAAAAGCGGACTTTAGAAAAACGATAAGAAACATTTGTTTTCTCCCAAGGAAGAAAAGGCAGTACATGGTAACGATATTGGCAAGGCCCAGCTTTACGCCGGGCGGCAGCATCGGGATGGGAGGGATCATATATTCCACCCCCGAAAGGACGATCGCAAGGGCATATAAAAGACCCATCAGCGCAACGTCGCCGGTATTCGTCTTTTTCAGTGCTTTCATGGAGAATCTCCTTGATCTGAAGTCATGAAATGTAAGTATCGGGCTTGTCCCGGCCGCCCTCCCCTACCGCCACAAGCTTAACGGCAACCCGATTGGGAAGGCAGGCTGCACTCTCTCCCGGGCGGCTCAGGTAGCCCCATCGTGTACAAAGCTTATCCCTGCATGTCGAGGAATAAAAACGTATGGTTCCGTTGTGGGCCTGAATCAGAACGTTTGGCTGACCGGGCACCGCAAACGTCGTATCAATATCCGGGGTCAGCATTACGGTTTTGACAAGCCTGGAATCAAGATAAATATCGGCCTGCACTCCGGATACCGGCCCCGCAGACAAGCCCCTGACCGTAAGCCAGCCGCCGGCAAACAAGAGCAGCACGGCGACGATGATAAAATCTTTTTTTCGTGCGAAAGTGCGTTTTATATTTGGCATAGAAGTCCCCCAAACGAAATGAAAGTCGCAATCCTCACCATAAGGATGGGCAAAATCATAAGCAAGGCAAAAGTTTGTGCGCTGCGGGAAGCAGCAAGAACATCCGTTGCCGGCAATCGAAAATTGTTTGATCTTATCCCCGTCATTTGACTTTTGGATAGAAATAAATAATAATATTTCATATCAAATTGATGAAATGGGGATAAAAATGAAGCGAATGTGGAAATGCGCCTTTTTCCTTCTGACAGTCGCCGCTCTGGCTCTTTCGTCCGCCGCCTGTACGAAGCAGGCGGCTCCGGCTACTGCTTATATCTACGACACCAGGTTCCTGCTGAACACCACCTGCACCATCAGCCTGTACGATAAACAGGATCAAGCCATTCTGAACGAGACTTTTGACCTCTGCTCCCGCTATGACAAGCTTTTCAATCTCTCCGACAGCGACAGCGATATTTACAAAATCAATCACGCGGGAGGAAAAGTGGTCGGGGTGGATCCCGATACGATTGCAGTGATCGAAAACGGCCTCGGCTACAGCAAAAAATCCGGAGGGGTGTTTGACATTACCGTCGGGGCGCTGACCACCTTGTGGGACATTGAGGGAAGAGACCCAAAAGTGCCCCCTGAAGACCGCATAAAGGCCGCGATGGAAACGATCGACTACCGAAATGTCGTCATCAGCGGGAACACGGTGGCTTTGAAGAACAAAAACGCCATGATCGACCTCGGCGGGGTAGCCAAGGGATTTATCGCCGATAAACTCAAAGAATTCCTGCTTTCCAGAGGAGTGCGCCGAGCGATCATCAATCTGGGGGGCAACGTGGAGGTGCTGGGCTCCAAAGAGGAGAACACCCCCTGGGTAATCGGCGTGCAGCAGCCGTTCATGGATCGCAACGAGGAAATCGGTTATTTATATGTGTCGGATCAATCGGTTGTCACTTCAGGAATCTACGAACGCTATTTCATACAGGACGGCAAGACTTACGCGCATATTCTGGATCCGCGGACCGGATACCCGGTCGAAAACGATCTCAGCTCGGTCACCATCATCTCGAAGGAATCAAAACAAGGGGACGGCCTGTCCGCCACCTGCTTCCTTTTGGGGGTGGAAAAAGCCACCCGGCTGATCGAATCGCTGGACGATGTAGAAGCCATTTTCATCACAAAAAGCGGGGAAATCATCCCGACGTCCGGAATCAACCGAACCATTCAATTTGTTCCGGCATCGGAATCGAAAAAATGATCCGGTCGTCCAGTCCTTTTCAAACAGTCCGCAATTTGAATGTTTCTTTTCCGCAGGACAAAGTTTCTGTAAAAAAGGCGCGGCATCAGACCGAAACCGGCCGTGCGGCATCATCCCGCCGGGCCCCCTGCGGAAAATCGGAACGGGCTTCTTCCGACACCGTCAATAACGCAGCTCCTGCTCCCATTTCAGCGCCTCAACATACAGTTCCATAAACTTTTCCACACCGATGAGGCTGATGATGGAATAGCGCCGCTCTGCTTCGTCCCAGCGGGCCTGTTCGCATTCCACCACGCAGTTCAGAAGCCTGCGCAGATCATTCTGCTGGCCGAGAAGAGCCTCCTTTACCCGATCCGGAAGAGGAATTTCTCTCAGCACCTGCTTCATGGGGCGGTTGAGCAGCATTTCGATAAAAGAGAACATCCCTGTAAAGTAAGCTTCCGTCGGATCCATCCCGTTTGCCAGTGCGCCCGCAAGAAGCTCCATCTGTTTTCCCCGTACCAGCGAAAGCTTGATCATCTCCGCATTTTCGATATTCTGCATCTTCTTGAACAGCATCATGGAAATCCACTTGTATATTTCCTGAATCCCCAAAAATGCCAGAGCGCTCTGGATGGATTTAACATGGTTGCCCGCCCCGAAATACGCGGAATTCACCAGCTTGAGCAGCTTGTACGAAAGGCCGAGATCCTGTTCGATGATGCCGGAAATGACAGCAAAATTCGGCTCGTTCCGGCGCAGCTCCCTCATAATGCGGATCAGATTGATGTTAAGCGACGAAATGTCCGCGGAATTGATCACCGCGGGCTTGCTGAAAAAATATCCCTGAAACAGCTGATACCCCATTTCAGCCGCCAGCTGATAGTCGGCCCTGGTTTCGATTTTTTCCGCCAGAAAACAGACCCTGGAGCCATACTTTTGAATCAGCCTGCGCTGCACTTCGTGATCCACGGCGGGATACTCCACCTTGACAATATCCACGAGATCGATCAGCGGGAGGGATTCCCTGCTCGGTACAAAATCGTCCAAAGCCAGCGTATACCCCATAGAACGAAGCCTGTTACAAGCGCTCTTCATAGCCGGTGTGGCCTGTGCGCGCTCCAAAATTTCGATGACGACGTTTTTCTTCGGGAGCAGATAGGGTGTGCTGCCGGAAATGAACTTTTTAGAAAAATTGATAAACGCTTTTGTCCCGTTGGTAAGGTTGTCAAGTCCCACCACCAAAAACGAATTGTAAATCAACTCCGCTGTCGTTTCTTCATCGTTCCCTCCCGGAAAAAAATTCTGGCTGCTCTGTCTGTACAGCAGCTCATAGCCATAGGTTCGCAGTCCGCGGTCAAAAATCGGCTGTCTTGCAACGTAGACATCCATGTTTCTGCCTCCTTTCGGTAAAATTTCGGCTCCCTCCGGAGTATGGCAAAAAACAAGTTCTCGCGCATCGGTTTTCACCGGGTTTGGATCGGAATCTGTTCTATTCGGCGTTCAGTCTGAATCTGCCGATTTCCTGCTTGAGCATGGCCGCCTGAGAGGAAAGCTCCTCGCTTGCGGCGGCGCTTTCCTGCGCTGTGGCGGAATTATTCTGTACCACAGTGGATACCCTGGCGAGATTGTGCGTGATTTCTTCCACTTCCCCGCTTTGCTGCGAGGACACCTGGCTGACTTTTTGAACGATTTCGTTGACCAGATCGGCCTTTTTCTCAATGCCCTGCAGAATCTGCGCGGTTTCCTCCGCGATTCGCGAGCCATCCCCAACCGCATCCGCCGAATGGCGGATGAGCTCCCCGGTCTGCTTGGCCGCCACCGCGGATTTGGAGGCAAGATTGCGCACCTCGTCCGCCACTACCGCGAACCCCTTCCCGGCACTCCCCGCGCGTGCCGCTTCCACTGCGGCGTTGAGCGCCAGAATGTTGGTCTGGAAGGCAATGTCCTCGATCACTTTCGTGATATGCGTGATCTCTCCGGATGCGGAATTGATTTCCGTCATGGCGGCCGTCAGCCGGGCCATGTGCGCGTTGCCGTCGAGAACGCCGGCTCTGGTTTCGGACATATGCTGCTCAGCCTGGTGGATATTTTCCATATTTTCGGCCGCCTGTGCGGCAACCTTGGATGCAAAGGAGGAGAGCTCATCCAAAAGGGACGCCTGCTCCACCGCCCCCGAGGCCAGCACCTGAGAACCCGCCGCAACTTGAGAAGCGCCGGCGTCCACCTGCTCGACCGAACGGTCGATGGCGGCGATCAAACGGCCGAGGGATTCCAGCATCCGGTTGAAAGCCTGTGCCATTACGTCATTTTCCGAGCGCCTCGGCACCGTCACGGTCAGGTCGCCGTCTGCCAGCGCCTGAGCCGCCTCCACCTGCCGGCGGTTTCCTTCGATGATCCGGTTGAACGCTCTGGCAAGCCGCCCGACCTCATCCTCGCCGTCCTCTTCCAGTGAAATATCAATATCCCCGTCGGAAATCCGGTCGGCTTCCCGCGCGATTTTAATGATCCGATCCGCAATCATTTTGGTCAGGTAACGGATCGAGAAGAAGACCCAGGCCACAACCGCCAAAATCAGCGGAATCGCCATCCAGAGCAGGAAAACAGTCATCTGCTGCATGGACTGCATCGCATTCTGCGTCTCTTGATTGTTGATCTGGATCAGCTGATCCAGATAATTCATCATATCGGAATTGCTCTGAGGCGTCGCCGAGGAAACGGAGTCCGGCTGCTGCCCGTCTTGCGGCTGCGCTTCACTTTGAGAAGCGGATAAAAGGCGGCTGATGGCTTTCTCTTTTTCGTTCTGATCCGTAAACTCCTTGACATCCGTCTTGAGCCATTTGTAGTCGTTGTCGTAAATCTGCTCCATCGCTTCGAAAACTTCCTTTTCTTTGGCATCGGAAACAGTCAGCGCATATTGGCTGAAGAGCGCGTGCATCTGCTCTTCGCTTTCTTCCAGCTTCTGCGCGGAGTTTTGATACCCTGCTTCTCCGGGGCTTAGAAACAGCAGATCCCTCATCCAGACGTTTTCTTTCTCAAACCGCCCCTGCATCTCACCGATCGTACGGACAGCCTGCAGGCTGGAATCCGACAATTTTTGAAAATGCGTGCTCTGCGAAAGGATTATGTAAAATACCAGAGTGCAGACTGCCAAAAGCAATATCCCAAAAGAACTGAATATCATCAGCAGCTTGTCTTTTATCTTCCAGTTTTTCATCTTCCGGATTTTTTTGTTCCGGTTCTTCATATCGTCACCACTTACCTTCCATTTTGATTCTCAATCTTAAAAGAAATTGGCTCTGTTTATATATATCGGAATCTTTAATGCGAAAAATAATAATAATTTTTCTTCTTTTAGACAATTTTTTATGATATTGGAAACGCAGTTTTTATTATTTTAAGAATCAGGTAAAAATTGGAAAGATATAATTGAAACAAAAACTTATTTGCATTATTATTATAAAAGTTCAAAGGAATTCGACAAGGTTCGGCACACATCTCCACCGCCACCCAATTTATTCGCAGAGCATTCCCAATACCCCGAATAGCGCGCGCATTCACCTGCCTTCCCCAAACGGGCAAACACAGAAATGGCCGGCCGCGCCGCGTTCCGCTAAGACTGACTGAATTTTAATCACCGCCGATCGGGAACCCTCCGGCCCGGCATGCTTTTTCTGCGGTCAGTTTCATGGGGCAGCTTCTATATCATCAGGGGGCTAAAAAATGAAACGCTTGTCAAATCGAACGGATCAACTTTTACATACTTTTTATGAGATAACTGGCATCGGTGCGCTGTGCTTCGATACGCATCTCAACATTGTGGCGCATCAGCCATCCAAACGAATATCGGACGATTTTGTTTTCCTGGGCTTGCAGCGGATCACCGCCTTTTTGTCGCAGAAATACCCCAACGCTTCTAAGCAGGAAAGATTATTTTACACGTTTACCCTCGAGTCAAACCTCATCTGCAACATTGCTTTTTTATGCCGGGATGGCCAGTGCTCCGGCGCTTTCGTCACACAGCCGGTATTGATCAAAAGGATGGAGCCGGAGAAACTGGAGCAGCTGCTGGGCCGCCTGAACCTTCATTCCACAGCCCGGGAGATTCTGCGCGCGGATTTATTCAAAATCCCCGTTGTATCTTATGACAAGATCATCCTGACCGGCAGAATCCTCAGCAGCCTTTCGGAAACGTTTTTTAACGGGGAAGAAACCCGTCAGGTTTTGTGCGGCGGTGAAAGCGATACCGTCTGGAGCAACGCCAGCCCGGTATACCCTCTGTTCAAAACCGGCGAACAAGAGGAAGCCTCACAAAGGCACAGTTCGTTTTCCACTTATCTTCAGCTGAAGGAAAGCATCCAGAAAGGCGATACGGAGCTGCTTCTGGACATCATGAACAGCCTGGATGCCGGGAGCATTCCCATGGACCAGCTGGACCGGCAGGATTTTGTCCGTTCGCTGAAGAACAGCTTTATCAAAACCTGCGCCATGGCCTGTTTTATGGCGATCGAGGCAAACGCACCCTTCTATAAAATGATGGATTTTGCCGACGAACAGATCCGCAAAATGGAAAAACTGGAAAACATCAACGACATTTACGAGCTGATGAAAAACACGATGATCGCCTTTGCGCGCGCGGTATCCGTCACCCGCCTGACCTCGTATTCCAAGCCCGTGCGGCAGGTGATGGATTACATTGAAATGCATTATGCGGAGAAAATCACGTTGGATATGCTGGCGGAACATGCCAAGCTGAGCCCCTCGTATCTTTCCAACCTGATCAAAAAGGAAACCGGGCGCAATCTTGCGGACAACATCAACAAGGTGAGAATCCAACAAAGCGAATTTCTTTTAATGAATACGAATCTCGGTATTTCCGAGGTGGCCCGCGAAGTCGGGTTTCATTATCAAAACCATTTCGCTTCTATTTTCAAAAAATTCACAGGAAATTCCCCTACCGAATTCAAAAATCTGATCGGGTTTACGACGGTCGAAGACGATTCCCATGGGATGCTTTCCCTCTTAGTCGGGCCGGTGCGGAACATGCTGCTGAAATTTCCGGGATTCTGCGACATGGCACGGATCGTCGACCCGGCCAGCCACCGTTTCTGGATGATCCGTCAAGGGGAGGAAAACCTGCTGAACGGCACCTGCTACGATTTCTGGAAAAGGGGCGTGGCATGTGAAAACTGTATTTCGGCCAGAGCCTATATTGAAGGTCACATTCAATATAAAATTGACCGGTCGGGTCAAAACGTTTTTCTGGCGCTCGCTGTTCCCAGAACAGCAGGGAAAAATATTTACATTGTCGAACTGCTGAAAAACATAACGGAGGACATCGACGTTCCCATGGGCTCCTGCCCGTTCCAATCTGCCCCGGCAGCGGAGCAGCCGGATACTGCGGATCTTTCGGAGGAGTACGCCGGCCTGCGCAGCAGAATCTATATCGATCAGATGCTGCCGAAAGAAATACGCAGCAGCAGGATCAACGGGGAGCAGTTCTCTTTTCTTCTTCTGGCGCTCGCTTCAGACTTCTTCCCGCCCGTCACGATGGCCGGCGAGAATGAAGAGCTACTCCAAGGCTGTAAGAATACAATTGCCGCGCTCGCCCGGAAACACGGGGGCTGGGCCGGGCATTACATCGGAAATATTTTTCTGATTTCCCTGAAACGCACCGACCACAAAACAGCCTGCCGGATCGGAGAGCGGATCAAAAATGAGCTGGAGCAATTTTTGCAAATGCAGGGCGAAGGCAGCACAACCACCGGCCCCCGTAAAAAGATTATTTACAGCGTTAAAACGTTTCCCGACCAGGCGGCCGACGCAGGTTCGCTGATACAGTCCGCCTGGACGGAGCTGTGTACCGCGGGCCTTGACCACAGACTTTACGGATAAGTATTCGTTTGCAGAGGCGTCCGAAAAAACTCCGGCGGCAGCGGAAAGGCCACCGAGGCCTGAGAACGGAAGCTCGCAGGCAAAAGGCGCAAACCTGTTAACGGGTTTGCGCCTTTTGTTGATGGAAAAAACTTCTCAATCTCAAAAGTGTGGCTATTTCTTCTTGCCGCTGAATAAGGCACCTTATATTCGCTGAAACAAGAATCATTCCGGCAGAGACCAAAGCGGCAAGCTGCGGGTACAGAAAACCTTTGGGTATGAGGATTTTAAAGGGCGGCTGTCGTAAGCCGCAGCAAGCCCCGGCGTAAGGAACGATACCACGAAAAACGGACAATGATAAAACACCTCCTGTCGCAGAATAACACTGCGGCAGGAGGTGTTTTTATTTTAAAAATTCGTCGGCGTCCATTACTTTTATGCCCATATCGAGCAGGGCCTTGGCAAACAGACCCTGACCAGGAATCAATTTGCCGGAAAAGGTGCCGTCATAAATCTGCCGAACGCCGCAGGTGGGGCTTCTTGGCTGCAAAATGGCCAGATCGACCGGCACGCCCCTGATCTTTTCAAGCGCCAGACGAACCCCCTCCCGAAACTTTTGATCCACATCATTTCCCAGGCAATCCACGACTTTTCCGTCTTGGATTTCCGCGGGATTGCGCGGAGCACCCAAACCGGCCAGTATTTCGGGACAGACAGGGATGATTTCTTGATCCGCCAAATACGCGGCAACGCGCGGATTGTCATTATTGCCGCCGTTGTATTTACAGTTTTCACCGAGCAGGCACGCGCTGACCAGTACCGTCACGGAAAGGCCCCCTTTTCTTTCGCGGGGTTCCGAAGCAACGCCTTGGAATCCCACGTTTCATTTTGTCCTATCATAACACGCATTGCGGCAGATTTCTATCGTCAGACGCTATTCACCCTGCAAAATAAGGGAACGGTGATTTGCCATACCCTCAAACGGTCAAAGAACCCCGGTTTTCGGTATTGAAAACCGGGGTTCTTTATATCAGGGATTTCCTCCCTCACGGGTGTTGGTGCAATGCCATCTTAATCAGCACTGCCGGGTCTATGTCTGGCGGCCGCCGAACGTTTTCATACGCCCGGCGGGGTTGTCCCGCTACTGGTTCTAAAGTCTCAGATGACCAAACACCGTTGTAAAATAGAGATAGATGATCGGCGTGCCAAAGAGAACAGAAAGAATCGTGATCGCCGTCTTTGTCCGGCTTTCCTCTTTCAAGCCTTTCTTGAAAAGCTGATAGATCAGGATGCCGATGATGCCGCCGCAGCTGTTTAACAGCACGTCATCAATATCACTCGCGCCCAATCCAGAGATAAACTGCATCAGTTCAATTGCCATGGAAGTGATGATTACGATCAACAGGCTTTTCCGAAATGTTTTGCGCTTTTGTATGACCTGAAGAAATAAGCCAAACGGAATAAATACAACGATATTCCCAAATATATTATAAAGTACGAAGGATTTCGACATGGAATCACTTCCGCCTGCATACTCCCGAATCGTTTGAAACGGGATTAAATTGTAGCTGCGTGATATGATCCGGTTTGGATCAAACATCATGTTAAACCGAAAAAACAAATCTATCATCATAAAGACATAGAAAGCGGCGATCACATAAAATAAGATATCGATCGTTTTTCTCATCATACGATTCCTTTTCCCTTTCCTGGCATTCTGGGTTCAACAGGTTGTCCATCATTGTATAATATATTCTATCCAAAGGCAACACCAAACCGGGCTTGCTTCCCTTTGAGCAAGCCCGGTTTGGTGTTCAGGAACATTGAGTTACCGCGCCTTTTCTTTCTCTTCAAATTTGGTTTGATTCAACAGTATTTTTCTTTTGCTGAAACAGAAATAATTCCAACAGAGCAGACAGCGGCAGGTTATCCGTAATCAGTTTGAACCGCCGCTCTTTTCCATCCCGGCACACCTGCACCGCCTGCAAGGCGGCAAGCTTCCGTTTCTTGCAGGGCTGAAGCCGAAGCAGATACTCGCAGTCATCCACCGGTATCGTCACCTCATAGCTTGCGTCTAACGTACCTGATTTCCCCTGCCGATTTAAGTAACTGCATACCTGCTCATACTGCTCTTGATGAACTCTACGGACAATCATTTTTCAATTCCCCCTATTTTGTGCCCAATATTGACCATAACGGTATATGTCCATTATACGGCATAATGGAGAAAAGTAAAGAGGGGGAACGAAAATGATTTCTTATGCTCCGTTATGGGAAACCATGAAACGGAAAGGTGCAACTACCTATACCCTAAGAAATAAAGGCAAGTCTGAAAATATCAGTGGTTCTACTTTGCTGAGACTGCAAAACAACGAGTCCGTATCCACCAATACACTGAATACTCTTTGCAATATCCTCGAATGTGATCTGTCTGATATAGCAGAATATATACCGGATTAGCAAGGCCTTTCAAATAAAAAGTCACAGCCACCCCGAAAAGGGATGGCTGTGACTTTTTATTTCGTTGTGTTTTACTCTTCGCCCAGGCAGACCAGCCTGCCGTCTTTTTCGATCAGGACATCATCAAAATACACGGTGGGGTTATACAGCACCATGTCGATGTGAACCGTGGAACGCGGCGGCTGACCGTAATAGAAGCCGTTGCCCATGGCAAAATGCAGGGTTCCTCTGGCCTTTTTCTCTTCCTCAAAATCGCCGTTGAACATGCAGGCCGGGTTCAGGCCAAGACCAATTTCCGCAATATTGTCGCTGTCTTTGATCTCTTTGATCTGGCGGCGGATTTCTTTGCAGATTTTGGGATCGCCGCCGACCACCTCTACGATTCTTCCCTTTTCCACGCGCAGCTCTACGGGGATGGTGGGGCAGCCGTAATAGCAGATCGGCCCGTCTACCACAATGGTGCCCTCCGTCGTGCCGATCACCGGGCCAAGGGAGACCTCTCCGTCCGACCATGCCATGGCGTCGCCGGGGTTTCTGGCGATGCCGCACTCGATGATCGGTTCCATCTGGTTCATTTCCATCGTGATGTTCGTGCCGGCGGGAGTCGTCACCCGCGCGATCTTATGTCCTCTCCAAATTTCCTGGAGCCTGAGCCCGTCGGCGTAAACCTGCTCGTAATCCGCGAGCGCGCCGCCGCGGGTAAAGTTATCGATATTCCGCAGGCAGATGGAAACCTCTCTCAGGCGCTTTTCGTTGATCAGCTCTTTCAGGCGGTTGTTGTAAATCGCTGCACCGGACGCCGTTGTCATGCCGACGAACACGTCGCAGGCCTCCATCGCTTTCTCCAGCGTTTTGGGGAAAATCGTCGCCTTATCTTTTCCGCGGATCGGCATCATGCTGATGTTGTATTCCGCCCCGCATTTCAGAGCCGCGGCCGCGATTGCGTTTGCCATGCGCATATCCGTCTGCGGATCTATGGCGATCAGCACCTCTTCCCCCGGTTTTACCGCCATCAGATTCGAGATCAAATAGTCCGCACGCTCCACACACTCAATGATTCTGTTGTCCATAATGAAAAACCTCTCTTTCAATGATTTTGATAGAAAGCTTATGGCTTACAAAAGCCGCAAGCGTGGCATTTTGCTATAAGACTCCCTGCAGGATCAGATTCATGTGCGTCATGATCAAGACAGCCATGGCAAAATCCATCAGGAAGCCGCCGACAATCGGCACGGTGAAAAAGGCCTTTGGCGAAGGTCTGTCAAAGTGGGAAACCACCGCGCTCATACTGGCCATCGCGTTCGGCGTCGCCCCCATCGCGTACCCGTAAAATCCGGCGCTCATCACGGCGGCATCGTAATCGCGCCCGACCGCGCGGTAAACGATGAAATAAGCGTACAGCGCAAGCAGAATCACCTGGCCGATCAATATGATAATCAGCGGTACGGCGACTTCGACAAGCTTCCAGATTTCCAGGGACATGATCGTCATCGCGAGAAATACATTCAAAAACAGACTGCCGAATACCTCGATTTCTTTGGTATAAATGCGTATGCCCAGCTTTTCGCTGCTGTTGAGGATGATCGCCGCGGCAAAAATCGCGCCGACATAAGCCGGGAACACCATGCCGGTCATCTCGATTGCCTTTGAAATCAGCGTTCCAAAGCCCATGGCGATTACGATCTGGAAAAAGCCCATATGTAGATGCTCTGTCGGAACGGATTTCACTTCTTCTTCCACAGCAAGGGCCGAATAATCCACCTGGGGTTTCGAGGAATCGATCTCCTGCCGATTCATCAGTCGGTGCTTTTCGATCAGCCGCTTCGCGATCGGCCCGCTGACCAGGCCGCCCATGACCAAACCGAAAGTTGCGGAGGTGATGGCGACCGTCAGCCCTCCCGCTGCCCCGTTCTGCTCCATGATCGGGGCGAACGCAGCGGACGAGCCGACACCGCCCATCAGCGAGATAGAACCCGCGCACATGCCCAAAAGCGGATTCAGCCCAAAGGCGCGCGCGATGGTAATCCCCCACAAATTCTGGATCACCAGCATAACGGAAGAAATCACGAACAAAATCGCAATCGCGATACCGCCCGCTTTAATGATGCGAAGACTGGCGCTGAAGCCGATCGTACAGAAGAACGCGATCATAAAGAAATCTTTTAACGCCATATCGAAGGTGAAGGAATAGGCTCCTGACTGAACGCCGATCAAATGAAAAATGGAAAAGATCAATCCCCCTACCACAGGGGCGGGAATACAGTATTTCTCCAGAAAGGGAACCCTTTTGACGATCGCGTTTCCCATCAGGAATACCAATACCCCCAGAAATACGCTTTGAATTAAATTCAGGGATACAACCATGTTTTACCTCCTCTCAATAGACACCTGCGAATTCAACTTACTCAGGAATGTGCACACTCATTTGAAAGGGAACCATGGTAAACCGTACAAATTTGAAAGCGCTTTTCGATTTGTATAGGTTGAATATACTACTGAAATTTCGTTTTGTCAATAATTATTTCATAATTATTTTATTATGAAATTTATATTTCAAAGCTTGTCCATTGTTTTTTTTGGCAAACATGATATAATTTCCAGTACAATATGTTTTGCAGAGGAGTCATCAAATGGATATTTATCAAAAGCTGGCTGCCGAACTGCCTCAAATGAGTAAAACGCAAACCAAAATTGCGGACTATATTCTGAACAACAGAAATTCCGTTTCTTTTTACAATGTGCGCAAGCTGGCCCAGCTGGCCGGAGTAAGCGAAGCTTCTGTGATTCGTTTTTCTGTGTTTCTTGGATTTAAGGGCTACCCGGAGCTGCGCGAAGCTTTGCAGGAGGCGACGCAGCAGCATCTTTCTGTCAAAGACCGCCTGATTATGTCATATCACGCTTACCAGGACAACGAGATTCTGGACGTGATGAAGGACGACGTGAACAATATTCTTCAGACGCTCGAAAACACGGACATTGAAAAGGTGAAAAAAATCTGCGCAGAAATCATTTCTGCAAAGCACATTTTTATCATCAGTTGCCGCAGTGCCGCTTCACTGGGCACTTTTTTCTGGTATTACCTGAACATGATCCTCGACAACGTCACGCTGATCACCTCTTTGTCGGACGACATTGAACGGCTGGAAACCGTTACGTCGGAGGATTTGTTCATCGGACTGAGCTTTGAGCGCTATTCCAAAGCGACGTACCAGATGATAAAATTCGCAAAAGAAAAAGGCTGCAAAACGATCTCGATTACAGATACGCTTCTCTCCCCTTTGATTCCCTGGTCGGACAGTTACCTGCTGAGCTGCACCAAAATGCCGACCTTCCTCGATTCCTTTGTAGCACCGCTCAGCATTATCAATATGTTGATCACCTATATCGGCCGCGCCAAAAACACCGATCTGGAAAAGCGGCTTCAGGAATACGACAACATCTGGAACACGTTTGATATGTTTTTGTAAAAGCAGCATCTATACAAAAAGGCCCACACCTGTTAGCAGGTGCGGGCCTTTTTATATAGAAAAAATCCAATGGAGAAATTTCTTTTTTTGACTCTGAATGAGGTACCTAAAAATATGGAGGCAATTTACTTTCAGAAAACTTTTTTGAAATACTTTAAAACAAAAAAGAGCGTGCCTAAGGCACGCTCCCAATATTGTACTTTGCCGCAAGTGGAAAATATCAGCGTACGTCACATCCCTCAGGGGAGTGGATAGAACTGCTGCTACATACACATGGAATTCTCTTTTTGCTCACACTCTACAATTAATTCGTTTATCTTTGCCGCCCATTCGTTATTATTATTTACTACGAACTTTTCCGATTCGCCATCTGTCTTTTCTATTTTCAGACCTGTTGCGAAGTTAAGTACCTTGCAGGGGGTGACAGACTTTATTATGTTCATTGGAATCGACAGCTCGTGATTTTGAATGTTGAATTGATGCGATTTGAAAAGTAAAACATCAGACGTTAAAAAGAGCCAGCCGCCGACGCTCTCTTTGTTCATAAAATGGTTTGCTCCACTCTCAAAAACAATTCTATATTTCATTGCCATTTGGCTGCGTAAAGATTCAAATTTCTTTGTCTGTGTCATAGCAAAAAAGTCCATGAACAGGCCGAATAAAACACCTGAAAGAAGTCCTGCGGCCAAACCCAACAATATCCCTAACAAAAGGCCGTGTATTCCGTCTTTCTGGCCTGCTGTTATTCCGAATAGTAAAGCAAAGAACAAGCCCATGATCCCCCCGAAAGACAGACCTGCTCTTATACTGACATTCCCCTTCATGAATAAAACTCCTTATTATCATCAATTAACCGTGGGGCCGGAGTCTTCGCGGTGATACGAAACTGATCAAAGACGACCCGAGACTGCGCTGATTATGTAAATCGATTTACGTATATTTTATCAATACCGCTAAAGACTTGCAAGGTATTTATGCTTTTATGAAAACATTGACAAATCAAAATGTGAAAGAAGCAAGCCTATGCAATCAGAAAATAACGGCTGCTCATTTGAAAATCCCGTTGAGCGTGTCATGGTTTTGCCCTGCCTTTCACAACGCAAAAGACGGACGATCGGCTTTCCGTCGATCGTCCGTCTTTTATTATCAT
Source organism: Bacillota bacterium (assembly GCA_023401495.1). Lineage (GTDB taxonomy): Bacteria > Bacillota > Clostridia > Oscillospirales > Acutalibacteraceae > Faecalispora. The sequence goes on along the minus strand of JAEXDU010000171.1, from coordinate 6,841 downwards.
ACTCTGTTTGCCGACTGCCCAATCGGAATGTTCCCCGAAACTTCTTGATTGGGCGTCAGCGAACCGGCGGGCTCTCTTTATTCCAATTATGAATTATTGGGAAACCGGAATGCCCCAAATCTCCCGCGCGTACTCGCGCACCGTGCGGTCGCTGGAGAACTGCCCGGCGTGCGCGGTGTTGGTCAGGCACTTGCGCGAGAACTGCTCCGCATTGCGATAATCACGATTCGCGCGCAGCTTGGCGTCGCAGTAGGATTCAAAATCGCGCAGCAGATAGTACTGGTCGGGGCGGTGCCACGACGCACCTTTCAGCAGCGAACCATATAGCTCGCGGAACAACCCGGTATCGCCATCGTCGAGCGTGCCGTCTATCAGGGTATCTACCACGCGGCGGATACGCGGGTTCGATTCGTACAGCGCTTTCGGGTCGTAGGTATCCGAAAGTTGCGCAATCTCTTCCACCGTCGCGCCGAAAATATAATTGTTCTCTGCCCCGGCCTGCTCGACGATTTCGATATTCGCGCCGTCCAGCGTACCGAGCGTGACCGCGCCGTTCAGCATCAGCTTCATGTTGCCGGTGCCGCTGGCCTCGGTTCCCGCGGTGGAAATCTGCTCGGAGACATCCGCCGCGGGAATCAGCTTTTCGGCATAGGACACATTATAGTTCTGCACAAACAGCACCTGAATTTTGTCGCGTACCTCGGGGTCGGCATCGACCATACGGGCGATCTCGTTGATGAATTTGATAATCCCCTTCGCGCGCCGATAGCCGGGCGCAGCCTTGGCCCCGAACAGGAACGCGGTGGGTGTAAAATCGGTGAGCGTGCCGTCTTTAATGGCAAAATAGAGGTCGAGAATCGAAAACGCATTCAAAAGCTGGCGCTTGTATTCGTGCAGACGCTTGATCTGCACATCGAATATAAAATCGGGATTCAGCTCGTAGCCGTATTCATGAATGCGAACGTGATTGCACAGCTGCACCTTTTTCTGCCGCTTGATTGCCCGGAACTGTGCAAGCGATGCCGGGTCATTCAGGTAAGGAGTAAGCTTCTCGAGCTGATTTAAATCAGTAATCCAACCGCTGCCGATACGCTCGGTGATGAACGCGGCAAGCTCCTGATTGCACAAGGCCAGCCAGCGGCGCTGGGTGATGCCGTTCGTTTTATTCTGGAAGCGCTCGGGGTACATCCGGTACCACTCGGGCAGGACCGCGTTTTTCAGCAGCTCGCTGTGAATTTTCGCCACACCGTTGGTCGCGTGGGAAGCATACACCGCAAGCCGCGCCATGTGGAGCTGGCCGCCGCTGATGATCTGCAGGGACGCTCTGTCCTGCTGCGGCACATTCCGCGCCTTGATTTCGCGGCTCAGACTGTTTTGCAGCATGACCACATACGGGTACACCTGCGGCGCGACGGACAGGAACAGAGAAACGTCCCATTTTTCCAGCGCTTCGGCCATGATGGTATGGTTCGTATACGCAAAGGTGTCGCGCACGATCGGGAACGCCTGCTCAAACGGAAGCTGATGCTCCTCCATCAGCAGGCGCAAAAGCTCGGGAATTGCGATGACCGGGTGGGTATCGTTGAGCTGAATCGCGTAGTCCCCGGCAAAACGGGAAAAATCCTCGCCGTCGCGGTTGAGAAACTCTTTCATCAGGCTTTGCAGGGACGCGCTGCAGAAGAAATACTGCTGCTTGAGCCGCAGGCGTTTGCCGGCGGGAGTATCGTCGTTCGGGTAGAGCACCGCCGTGATTTCTTCGGCGCGCACCCGTTCCTCGACCGCTTCATCATATTTTTGCAGGTTGAACTGCTCGAAATCAAACGCGGAAAGCGGCTCGGCCTGCCACAGGCGCAGCCGGTTGACGGTGTGCCCGCCCCAGCCGATCACCGGCATATCGTAGGGCACGGCGCGCACGGTCTGGTCGGCAAACGACACCGTAACGGCTTCGTCCTCCCGCCGGATTCCCCAGGGATCGCCAGCCTTCTGCCAGTCATCGGCAGTTTCCTTCTGAAATCCTTCCTCAAAGTACTGGTGAAACAATCCGTATTTATAGCGGATGCCAAACCCATGCAGCGGAATCCCGTGCGTGGCCGCCGAATCCAGAAAACAGGCGGCAAGCCTGCCAAGCCCGCCGTTGCCGAGGGCGTCGTCTTCAATGCTCTCAAACACGCCGGGATCAAAGCCGTTGCGGCTCAGGTATGCGCGGCAGCGCTCCAGCAGCCCCAGATTCATCAGATTGCTGTAGATCAGCCGGCCGAGCAGGAATTCCGCCGAAAAATAGCAGGCCTGCTTTCCGGTATTCCACGAAAAAGAAAGCGACTTCATCGCCGCTTTGGACACCGCGTTATACAACTGCTCCACCGACGCCTCCCGTGCCGTTACACCGTAGTCGTATTCCAAATACTGATCGATCTGCTGTTCAAACTGATTCATGCGCTTCTCCTCCTGCGTATCGCCAATTCACTTTATAGTAAATTCCATTGAAAACTGTCTCATACAAATACAATCGTTTCTTTTCCCCGCTTGCGGCGGAGAACGAAATCGGCAGTTTTTTCAAGGGCTGTGTCTTCCGTACAGCTTCATCATGCGGCACAGGTTTTCCGCAAGCTCCGGCGGTATCTGGCCGGACGCCAGCCGCCAGCGCCAATTCTGCCCCAGTGTGGAGGGCGTATTGATCCGGGCGGAATTATCCAGCCCCAGCAAATCCTGCATTTGAAAAATCACGGTATTCGCAACACTCGCATATCCCGCGCGGATGAGCGCCGCGGGAACCTCGCGGCTTGTTCTCACATTTAAATATTCTCTTGCAAAGCGCATCCGCTTCCGCTTTTGGTGCGCAAAAAAGCCGACCAAAGTCTCGTTATCGTGCGTGCCGCCGTACACGACCATGTTGCGGTCAAAATGAAACGGCAGATTCGAATTGGTTTCGTCGCCGTCAAAGGCGAACTGCATCAGCTTCATGCCGGGGTAACCGCTGATTTTGAGCAGCCGGTCCACCTCCGGAATCACGACGCCGAGATTCTCCGCGATCACGCGCTTGTCTCCCATCACCTCCGCGATGGCTTCGATCAGCGGGCGGCCCGGGCCGGGATTCCACCAGCCGCTTAGGGCGGTGGTCTCTTCTGCCGGGATGGAGTAGTAATGCGCGATACCGACAAAATGATCGATGCGGATGACATCGTACAGACGCGCCGAAAAACGCATGCGCTGCTTCCACCAGGAAAATCCGTCGCGCTCCATAAACTCCCAGTCATACAGCGGGTTGCCCCACAGCTGACCGGTTTCGGAAAACAAATCCGGCGGGACGCCTGCCACCAGCGTGGGCCTGCGCTGCTCATCGAGCTGGAACTGCTCGCCCTGCGACCACACGTCCGCGCTGTCGAGTGCGACATAAATGGGAATGTCGCCGATGATTTCAATCCCCTGCTGATTGGCGTATGTTTTCAGGCGGAACCACTGACGGAAAAACTCAAACTGACAAAACTTCCAGAAATCCATTTCCGCTGTATTGCGCTTGCGGCAGACCCGCAGGGCTTCCGGCTCACGCAGGCGGAGTTCTTCCGGCCAGGCCAGCCATTCCCTGCCGTCAAACTCGGTTTTCAGGGACATGTACAGCGCATATTCTTCCAGCCATTCCGAATTTTCCGCACAGAACAGCAGATATTCCACGGTTTTCTGGTGCTTGCTGCGAGCAAAGACCCCACGCAGCACCGCAAAGCGCTTTTCGTACAGCGCAGCATAATCCACATCGATGGGATTCTGCCCGCAGTCCGCCTGTTCCAGCTCTTCGGTGGTCAAAAGTCCCTGCTCCCGCAGTATATCGAGGTCGATCAGATACGGATTCCCCGCGAACGCCGAAAAGCTCTGGTACGGGCTGTCGCCGTAGCTGGTCGGCCCCAGAGGCAGCACCTGCCACCAGCGCTGGCCGGCCTGAACCAGAAAATCCACAAAATCATACGCCGCCTGCCCGAAGGTGCCGATCCCATAGGGGGACGGAAGGCTCGTGACCGGCAAAAGCACGCCGGCCCCGCGCTCCATTGGTTTTTGCTTTTTCATTTTATTCCCCCTCAGCCGTACCGCAGACTGGGAAAGCTCCCTCCACACGGCGGACGCTTTCCCCCTCCCTCAGGCAGAAATCTGCCAGCTCGTGGACTGCCTCCGACTGATTTTCAATGCAATCAATTAAAATACTGACCCCGCGCTCCGCCATTTTCGATTTGGACTGCTCGATGGTGGCGAGCTTTGGGTTATAATACTGCGCAAGCTCGATTCCGTCAAAGCCCATCACGGAAATGTCCTGCGGGATTCGGATGTTCCGGTCAAGCAGGTACCGGCACGCGCCGATTGCCATCACGTCACTCATGGCGAATACCGCGGTGATATCCGGAGAGCTTTGAAGCAAACGTTCCATGGCGTGGTAACCGTCCTCGTAAGAGAACCGGGCTTTCTGGTACCGCTGTTCCTCCGGGAACGGAATGCCGTACCGCTCAAAGGTCCGCTGGCAGCCCAGATACCGCAGATAGCTGATGCTGTTGGTATCGAGCCGGTTGCCGCCGATCACGCCGATATTCCGGTGACCCATCTGAATCAGGTATTCCACCGCGCGGGAAGCGGCGGCGGTATCGTCGGTGCTGACGCTGGAAAGATACGAAAAGCCCAGACGATCCGCCGCGGTCGACACCAGCACGCTCGGCAGCGAGATCTGCTCAAAGCCCTCGACAAAATTCTGCAAATTGCCGCCCAGAAACAGCAGGCCGAGCGGTTTACTCTCGCGGATCAGCTGCTGCGCCTGAATGACCTCGTCGTCCTCTTCATCCAGGTAGCACACCTGTGCGGTGTACCCTTCCTTTTCAATCAGCACCTGCATCTGCTCCAGAATCGGGGCGAACAGCATGTTCGAAATACCCTTGACCAGAATCGCGATGCTGTTGGTCGCCGTTTGCTTGAGCTGGCGGGCGTTCTGATTGGGAACAAAGCGGTGCGCCTCAATGACCGCCTGAATCTTTCGCTTTGTTTCCTCACTGACGTCGGGATGATTATTGAGGGCCCGCGACACCGTGCTGACCGCAAACCCGGATTCCCGTGCAATATCTTTAATAGTCAATAAAAACGCCCCCAGGGTGAAAATTTGAATTCTGGATTATCCCTTCACCGCGCCGGCCAGCACGCCCTTGATGATATGCTTCTGGCAGGTCAGGTAGAAAATGATGATCGGAATGATAGAGAGCACCAGCATCGCCATCAGCGCACCCATATCGCGCGAACCATACCCGCCCTGCAGATACTGAATCGCAATCGGAATGGTGCGGAACTTGGTGCCGATGACAAGGTACGGCAGCAGAAAGTCGTTCCAGATCCACATCGCGTTCAGAATCGCCACCGTGATCGCCGTGGGGCGCAGGATGGGAAACACGATGAGAAAGAAGGTCTGAATCGGGCTGCAGCCGTCAATGACGGAGGATTCCTCAATATCGACCGGCACGCTCTTGATAAAGCCGCTGAACATAAAGACCGACAGCCCGGCGCCAAATCCCAGGTAGATCACGATGATGCCAAAGGGGTTATCAAGCCGCAGAACATTGGCGACCTTCACCATGGTGTACATGACCATCTGGAACGGAACCACCATGCTGAACACAAACAGATAGTACAAAGCGGAGGTCACCGGGCTCTTTACCCGGGTAATATACCAGGCCGTCATAGAAGTAAAAAGAATAATTGCCGCAACGGAAAAAACCGTAATAAATAAAGAATATCCAAACGCGCGGAAAAAATCAATCTTCTGCACACCATTTACATAGTTATCGATGCCGGAAAAGGTCGTGACATCCGGCAGCGCAAAGGGAGCATTCGAGATAAAAAGCTGCCCCTTAAAGGAATTCATCAGCACAAGAAGGATCGGGATCAAAAACAGGAAAAACAGAATCAAAAGGAAAACAAACAGGATGGTGTTAAATCTTTTCGCGGTATTCTCCATCAGTTTTCCACCTCCCTGCTGCGGGTCACCATCAGCTGCACCAGAGCGATTCCTGCCACCAGCAGGAAGAACACAACCGCCTTGGCCTGGCCGACGCCCTCATACCCCATGCGGCCGTAGAAGGAATTGAAAATATCCAGAGCCAGCATGGCGCTCTGCCGCGCCGGCGCACCGCCGGTGAGGGCAAAGTTCTGATCAAACAGCTTAAACGAATTGGTCAGCGTTAAAAAGGTACAAATCGTGACGGACGGCATCACCAGAGGAATCGTCACATACAAAAGCGTCTGGCGGGGAGTCGCCCCGTCGATCTGTGCCGCCTCGATCACGTCGCCGGGAATGTTCTGGATTCCCGCAATATAAATAATCATCATATAGCCGATCATCTGCCAGTTCATCAGGACAACCAGTCCCCAAAAACCATAACTTGCATCGAACGTAATGTCAACACCAAATTTCAGCAGCACACCGTTGATGAGCAGCTGCCAGATATAACCGAGCACAATGCCGCCGATCAGGTTCGGCATAAAGAACGCGGTGCGGAACACATTTGTGCCGCGAATGCCGCGTGTAAGCAGCAGCGCCAGCAAAAAGGCCAGCACGTTGATGGCAATGACGGATACGACGGTGAATTTCGCTGTAAATCCCAGCGCGTTCAGAAAATTTGAGTCCGAAAACGCACGGACGTAATTGTCCGTACCCACCCATTTGGCGTTCGTTACGGTGGTGAACTTGGCGAACGACAGATACACGCCCATGAAGAACGGAACCAAAAAGGCGATCACAAACGCAATCACCGTCGGCAGCGCAAAAACGGCGAAATATTTTTTAAGTGTTTTCTGCATGCTTTCTTCTCCCCTTCCAAAG
>JAEXDU010000051.1 GCA_023401495.1 Bacillota bacterium | reverse complement strand
GTATAAGACCCAGAAGTACGTGGTGCGCCGCTGGCTGCTCGACGAGAAGAAGCGCGTGGACGGACGCGGCATGGATGAGATCCGCCCGCTCGCGGCGGAGGTTGGCCTGCTGCCCCGCGTTCACGGCTCCGGCATGTTCACCCGCGTCCAGACCCAGGTGCTCACCATCGTCACTCTCGGCCCGGTCACAGACCGCCAGCTGCTCGACGGCATCGACGACGAAGAGTACAAGCGCTATATGCACCACTACAACTTCCCGTCCTACTCCGTCGGCGAAACAAAGCCCAGCCGCGGCCCCGGCCGCCGCGAAATCGGCCACGGCGCTCTGGCCGAGCGCGCTCTGCTGCCGGTGATTCCTCCCGTGGAGGAATTCCCTTACGCTCTGCGTCTGGTTTCTGAGGTTCTGTCCTCCAACGGCTCCACCTCTCAGGGTTCCGTGTGCGGCAGCACCCTGGCTCTGATGGATGCCGGTGTGCCGATCAAGGCGCCGGTAGCCGGTATTTCCTGCGGCCTGATCACCGAGGGCGACCGCTGGATGACCATGGTGGACATTCAGGGCCTGGAAGATTTCTTCGGCGATATGGACTTTAAGGTGGCCGGTACCCATGAGGGCATCACCGCCATTCAGATGGACCTGAAGATCGACGGCCTGACCCCCGAAATGGTCAAAGAGGCTTTGGAAAAGACTCATAAGGCCCGCGATTATATCCTCGACGATATCATGCTCCCGCAGATTTCCGAGCCGCGTGCGGAGCTTTCGAAATACGCGCCCAAGATGCTGTCTACTGTGATCCCCACGGAGAAAATCCGCGAGGTCATCGGTTCCGGCGGAAAGGTGATCCAGAAGATCTCCGCTGAATGCGGCGTGAAGATCGACATTGAGGATGACGGTCACGTGTTCGTTTCCGGCATCGACATCGACAATTGCCGCCGCGCCATGACGATCATCGATACGATCGTTAACGATCCGGAGCCCGGCGCCATCTACAACGGCAAGGTAACCCGCCTGATGGACTTCGGCGCGTTTGTAGAGATCGCCCCCGGTAAGGAAGGCCTGGTCCACATTTCCCGTCTTGATGTCAAGCGCACCGAAAAGGTGACCGATGTGGTCAACGTCGGCGACGAAGTGATGGTCAAGGTGCTCGAGATCGACGATAAGGGCCGCCTGAACCTCTCCCGCCGTGACGCGCTGATCGAGGTAGAGGGCCTTGTGCCGGAGAACGAGATTTCCGACGCGCCCCGCCGTCCCGCTCCCCGCAGAGACGATCGCCGTGACGACCGCCGCGGCAGCAACGGCTTCCGCCCCAATAACAATAAGCCGCGCCAGTAATTACGCGGCAGAAAACCGGCAGTTTTATGGACTTGCAAATCGTGCTCCTCACCATGTGGGGAGCCGTTTTTGTACCCTGCCAATGGGGCAGAGGATGTGAGACATTTCAGAAAGGATGAGGAAAATGGGTATCATCGGCATGTCGGATGGGCCGACCGCCACGTTTACAGCAATCCAGACAGAAGAAGACAGGGAGCAGTACGAAGCGTTTCTGGACGATGCGGCCAGAAAAATCTCACCCTGCGACAGAACCTTTGAACAGATGCTCATGTATCTGGAGGAGAAATATCAGGCGATTCCCTACGTTCTGCCGGAACGCCATCTCAATTCGCTCAAGGAAACCGTGCTCCGGATTTCTTTTCCGCAGATTTTGCGGAAAACGGGAGTGCCGGAACAAGAGTTGACCCGGGAAGAGAGGATCGCGCGTTACAAGGAGGAGAAAGCCTTTTTGCGGGAATATCCCGCGGAACGACAGGGGCTTGAGTTTCGCGCGTATGTTTTGCCGGAGGAACCCTCGGAAATCATAAGCATTGGAAATGGGATTCCGCGCGAGCAGCAGGCCTCGCAGTTTTCAGAGGAAAGCCGGGTGGTTCTGGAGGCGGAAATAAAAACACAATATATTCGCTGCCTGAACGGAGGAGGAAACGTGCTCAATGACCTGATCCTGTGGAGGGGCGTTTCTCAGCAGGACATTGACGAACGGTCTGCACAGTTTGTGATGTATGTGGATGCGTTGAAAGAAGCGGGAAAGCTGTGAGAGTATTTTTCTGTGCAGCTTCCCTGCAGGTTTTCTGCTGGATCAGGCTTGTTTCCCGGCATGAGGGGCAAACCTGTGCCAGCAGAATTTTTATGTGAGGCAACTTGCAGAAAAAATTCCCATTCTCTCGCGAACGGAAGATTTCTATTTAGTAAAGAAAAGTCTGCCCCGGCACAAGAAAATCTGGTCTGTCAAAAATCCGCAAACCAACGAAAGGTTCCGGCGCTTTTAACGGCTTTTTCGCGAAAACTTTTCACTTTTTCGCAGCTTTTATCCCTTGTGAGATATTTTCAGATAGGGTATAATAACTATAAGTAGCCTATTATACCGCTGATTTATAAATATACTACAACAACACGGTGCGTTTGTGGTATAATAAACGCATTCTGCACGCCGAAGCAAAGCTACGGGCGGCGGAGAGCGTGCTGAATTATCAGCCGAGGGGTTTTACGATCGGCCATGGGTACAAATATCCGCTCGTGAATTTATGGTATCATAACTACATAAGACCAGCACCGCGCGGTGAATCATTGGATGACCTGAATTTGGGAATGAATGGTGTGTTAATGGATATGAAATCCCCGGGCCGTATTTGAGGCGGCTTTGTTCGAGGGGATCAGAAAGGAATTATTTGATGTTTGATCGGATACAGACAATCGATATAAAGATGCTGCGCATGATTCAGCGGAATTTTCGCTGCAGCCTGTTTGATGCAGTTATGCCGTACATTTCTCTGGTGGGGAATGTGGGCGCGGTGTGGGCAACTGTAATGGTTGTGTTTTTCCTGATGCCGCATTACCGGGAAGCCGGGGTCGTCATGTTCTTTGTTCTGGCCGCCTGCGGCGTACTGACGAACTTTGTGCTCAAGCCCCTGGTGGCACGGCCAAGACCCTGCCATACATACCCGGACCAAAAACTGCTGGTGAACCGGCCTACGGATTATTCGTTTCCGTCCGGTCACACGATGTCTTCCTTTGGCGCGGCGCTGATTATTTTTCACGCCAACCATGCACTGGGGATCGTCGCTTTTACGTTTGCTTTTTTGATGGCGTTTTCCCGCCTCTATTTATTCGTTCACTACCCGTCGGATGTGCTCACGGGAGTTGTGCTGGGGCTTTCCGCCGCCAGTGAGCCGCTGGTGCTGGTGTTCGCCGCTCTGTGCGCGTGCGTGTACTGCGGCAAAACCCGCTACCGCAGGGGCGAGGAAGAAACCACCGCGGGAGTAGGGGAATCTGGAAACGGATAGGGTTTGTTTCGCATTGTATGAGCAGGCACGGCCTGCTTTGCATATAGATAGAACCAGGAAAAGGAGTGAAAGGAATGTCTGAAATCACACAGGCCAAGCGGATCGTTGTCAAAGTTGGCACCTCAACCCTGACGTACGATAACGGGAAGGCGAATTTCCGCACCATGGAGGAGCTCTGTAAGGTACTCAGCGACCTGCAGAATTCCGGTAAGGAAATGATCTTGGTTACCTCCGGAGCGCTGGCGATTGGCATGAGCAAACTGGGGTTGAAGGAACGACCGCGTGAGATCGAGAAAAAACAGGCAGTCGCGGCGGTGGGCCAGTGTGAGCTGATGTTCCTTTACGATAAATTCTTTGGGGAGTTCAACCACACTGTGGCTCAGGTTTTGCTGTCGAGCGACGTGATGATCGAGCAGATCAGCAAGCGGAATGTGCAGAACACCTTCCGAACCCTGCTCGATATGGGCATTATTCCGGTCGTGAATGAAAACGATACGGTGTCTATCGATGAGCTGATGGGCGCGCATATTGGCGATAACGATACGCTGTCTGCTACGGTGGCGGTACTGGCGGAGGCCGACCTTTTGGTGCTTCTGACCGACATCGACGGACTGTACGACGCCGACCCGAGGAAGGACCCCAACGCAAAGAGAGTCCCGCGAGTTGAAAAAATCACCGATGAGATCAAAGAACTCGGCGGCGGGGAAGGCTCTGCGAGAGGAACCGGGGGAATGCGCACCAAAATTTCTGCGGCAATGGTTTCTACCGCGGCAGGGATTCCGTGCGGCATCATCAACGGCGCTGCCCCGAAGGATCTGTACCGTCTGCTGGCGGGAGAAGACCTGGGGACGATCTTCGAAGCGGAATAAAAACACATCGCGCGCGTACGCCCCATGCCTATCCGGCATTGGTTTGCCAGGGCTCCTTGCGGGAGCCCTGGCAAAGGCAGCCCCCGCAGGGGGTGCTGCTGGCGGCCGCGCATTTTTTATACCCGTGGTTCTCTTGGGGAAGAATATTTTTAAATACACAAATTAAGACTTTACGTTTTCCGAAACGGAACTGTTTCTCATAGAAAGGGGAAGCGCTATGACAAAGCTGCAGGAAATGGGCCAAAAGGCCAAGGCGGCCGCCCGTGTGCTGGCCAATGCCGGCACCAAAAAAGACGCCGCGTTGATGAGCATTGCGGATGGTTTGGTTGCAAATGTGGAAAGAATAATCAGTGCAAATAAAATCGATCTTGAGCAGGCGCGCGCCGGCGGTATGAGTGAATCCATGCTCGACCGCCTGACATTGAACGAGGCCCGCATCAAGGATATGGCAGAGGGTGCGCGGCAGGTAGCCGCGCAGACAGACCCCATCGGCCGCATTCTATCCGGCGAGGTTCGCCCCAACGGAATGAAAATCGAGAAGGTTGCAGTCCCCCTGGGCGTGATCGGTATGATTTACGAGGCCCGCCCCAATGTAACGGCGGACGCGGCGGTGCTGTGTCTGAAAGCCGGCAACGCGATTATCCTGCGCGGCGGCAAAGAGGCCATTCATTCTAATACCGCGATTACCGAAGTGATGCGCGACGCTGTGGAGAGCACCGGGCTGCCCCGCGACAGCATCCAGCTGATCGAGGATACCAGCCGCCAGAGCTCCGTGGAGCTGATGGGGCTTACCGAGTACCTCGATGTGCTGATTCCCCGCGGCGGAGCGGGTCTGATCCGCTCCGTGAAGGAAAACTCGCATGTTCCCGTCATCGAAACGGGCGTGGGCAACTGCCATGTATATGTAGACGACAGTGCCGATCTGGAAATGGCGGCAAGGATCATCTTCAATTCCAAGACCTCCCGCCCCTCCGTGTGCAATGCGGCGGAAACGCTGCTGGTTCACAGCGCGGTAGCGGAGAAATTCCTGCCTGTTGCAAAGAAAATGCTCGACGAGAAAAAGGTGCAGCTGCGTGCCGATGAGCGCGCCCTGCAGAACCTGGGAGCGTGCGATACGGTGATCCCCGCCGTGGAAGACGACTGGGCCACCGAGTTTTCAGATTATATTCTGGCAGTGCGCGTGGTGGATTCCCTCGATGAGGCGATCGAGCATATCTCGAAATATTCCTCTGGTCACAGCGAGGCGATTGTGACGAACAATTACGAGCACGCCCGGCAGTTCACGTCCCGCGTGGATGCGGCCGCGGTGTATGTGAATGTTTCCACGCGCTTTACTGACGGCGGTCAGTTCGGGCTTGGGGCCGAAATCGGCATTTCCACCCAGAAGCTGCATGCCAGAGGGCCCATGGGTGTCAATGAGCTGACATCTCAGAAATTTATTATTACTGGCGATGGGCAAATCAGGGAATAGTGACTCAGCGTGACTTTATGTAAAAACAGCGATTCCTTCTCCACCTTTGGCGGGGAAGGAATTCAGCGGCTTTTTTAAGATCGTTAGGATAAAAAGGAGAGGCCATGAACTCAGAGCAAAATGAAAAGAAGCAGGAACAGGCCGGGGAGCACGGCGAGCTTCCGGAGGAACTAATAGAGGAAATTGATTTTGACCGCTTTGCCGAAAGCAAAAAAAGCGATGAGACGCAGGTTTCTTCGGACTACCGGTCGGCATATCAGAAAAAGCCGGACAGACGGAAGAAATCCTCCAAACGCAGCCCGGAAGAAAAAAAGGTGCGCGCGGCGCTGGAGGCAGCGGAGCAGGCCAGGATCAAGGCGCAGAAAATGGCGGCCGATCTGGCGCAGGCGGCGCAGGCCCCCGACCCCGAGCCGGAACCGGAGCTGGATGATTTTCTGCCGGAAGGCGAGACTGCCGGTCGTGAGGATATTCTGCTGATCAAGAAGGACTCGCGTTCTCCCGAGGAACAAGAGCAGGAGCAGCAGGAAATTGTGGAGAGTCCGGAAGCAGTAGCTGCACCCGCTGCCGCGGACCGGGTTCCGTCGCTTCGCAGACGCGGTAAATACCGCTACGGAATCGGCATGGGAGCTTTGATCATGGTGCTTGCCTTTGTGGGCCTTTCGGTGATCGTGTGGGGTGTGGGCCAGCAGATTTACCGGGCCGTAACCGACGACAGTCAGCTGCGCGCGTATGATACCTTCCTGTCTCCGGTTGTTATGCAGGACCCCGAGCCGTTTGAAAGTCCCAAGGAAGCGGATGCTGAAATGATCATGAAGGCCTCGCTGTGGCGCGCCGTGACGCAAAACGGAGCCCAGTACAACAGCTACGATGATCAGGGCCGCACGCTGGTTCCGCTTGGCGATGTGGTGGATGCCTGCCACGCTCTGTTTGGTCCGGACTGCGACCTGCAGCCGTCGAATCCGCAGGAGGAAACCTTCTTTGAATACGATTCGGAGCAAAATGTGTTCCGCGTTACTCCGTACAGCTCGCAGAGCAGCTTCTCCCCGTATACGGTCAGCAGTAAAAAATCCGGTGATACCGTCATTCTGCGCGTCGGCTATGTGGTCGGTGACTGGCAGGACGGCACCGAGAGCGAAAGCGCTACTCCCGAGCCGGTGAAATATATGCAGTATGTTCTGAAGAAAACAGCGGATGGCAAAAGCGAATATGTGACGGCTGTCCGTGCTGACAATGCGTCTTAACCAAAATGAGCCCGGGCCTATGGCCCGGGCTCAACCAATCGAAGTATTTAACCATCTTTGCCGGGGAAAACAGAATGCGCAAGCGCGGCTTTCAGTGGCGGGTTCTCATAAAGATTTCCCCACCCTCGTGGCAAGGGGAAATCAAATTCCAGAGAATCGTTATTAAAAGCCCGTATTTTTAAATAATCAGGTACATCAGCGCAAAGATCAGGCCGGTGTCGGCCTTTTCTGAAACGAGAATCAGAAGCAGAACCAGAATCAGTGTGCGTTCGCCGTCCTGCAGCAGTCCATCAAACAGGTTTGAAAGCGTGCTGGGTTGTGGGAGCGGCAGGGCGGGCGGCTCCACATGCGCAGGGGAAGGACCGTGATGGTGCTGTGGTTCAGGCCCGGGCTTTTGGGGCTCTGGGGGTGCGTCCTGCTGTGAGCGAGTCAGGCTTTGCTGGGCGCGATTCTGCATTTCGCGTACTCGGCGGATGGCGTCCTGCTGCATACGCTGCATATCGTTGGTATCGTTGGTCGCCACTGCGAAATCCCCCTTCCGTTACAGAATTCCCTGCCCGCGGAGTACCGGCAGCAGGCGCAGCATCGAAAGCATTTTTATGGCTTCATCCACCTTCTTCTGGCGCTCCGGCCCCAGAAGAGGACGCAGGGCGTGCAGCAGCCGGGTATTGTTGTCTTCCTGCCGGAAGGTGGAAAGCAAAGGCAGAATTTTCGAGACGACTTGCAGGGTGTCGCCGTCCAGCCCGCCACCCCCGCCCCCACCCAGAAGGCCGGAGAGCGCACCGAGTCCTCCGCCACCCCCGCTTCCGCCCAGAAGGCCGGCGAGTGCGCCGAGTCCTCCGCCGCCCTCACCTCCGCCGCCCAGAAGGCCCGACAAGGCATTCAGGCCGCCTGCGCCGCCAAGACTCGACAGCAGCGAGCTGAGCTTTGCGGTATCCAGCCCGCCGGGCGCGCCGGGGGACTGGGGTATGTTCCCGCCGCCCGGGGCGACAGAACCGGCATTCCCCAAAAGACCGGCCAGACTACTCAGGTCCAGCCCCTGAAGAGGATTATTGCCGGCAGGTGCGTTCTGCCCCGAGGACGTGGGGGTGTTAGGTGTGGAATTCCCCAGCCCCAGCGAGGCCGCCAGACTATTCAGTTGCTGCATGGCCTGTGGGTCGCTGAGCAACTCGTTGATTTTGCTGGTGAGATCATCCATACCCTCACACCCTTTTCTTATTTCTGTCCGTTCAGGCGGCGCATCAAATCCTGCGCCTGCGGTGAGCTGATCAGCTTCTGAATTGCCTGCTGGTCGTTCAGCACCTTTTGCAGTGCAGTTGCGTCATTCGGGTTCATGTTCTGCATCAGAGCGGACAGGTTTCCGTTTTCCGCGTACTGCATGATTTCGTCCGGGCTTTTGCCAAGGCGCTGCGCAAGCAGATTCAGCAGAAGCTGTTTTTCGTTGGCTTGGTTGGATTGGTTCGATTGCATCATTATCACCCCTTTTCCTATGATATGAATGAGAGGTTCGGGATATGAAAGTTAAAGCACAAAACAGTTTAAAATCAGCAGTTCTGCCTCCGTCTTCGGTGGGAAAAGAATCCGAAATGCTGATTTGAAGAAAAGGACAATACTTTTTTCAATTGTCGGTTCTTTTACCGCCGTTGATCAGAAAAAAACTGGTTGACTGAAAAGTGGCTTTGTATATAGAAGGAGGTTCCATGAGAATTTTAGTTGTGTCAGATACACATGGAGATCGGCATACCCTACACCACGTGATTTTGTCGCAGCCGAAGGCCGAGGTGGTGATCCACCTGGGGGACGGGTGCGACGACATGGAGGATGAACGCTTTGTCCATCCGGAAAAGATGTTTTTACAGGTGCGCGGCAACTGCGACTGGGGCTCCGCACTGCCTCCGCTGGGAGAAATTCAGTTGGAAAACCGCAAGATTTTCTATACCCACGGTAATTTATACAATGTAAAATACACGCTGGATGAAATTAAGCTGGCCGCACGTCTGCAAAAAGCAACGATTCTGCTGTTCGGGCACACGCATGTACCATACACGGAGTATGATAACGGACTGTACGTGATGAATCCGGGTTCTTTGCGCGGAGCAGACGCCAGCTACGGCATTGTGGATTTGACGCCGCAGGGCGTGGTGACGAATGTGATCCGTGCGAATCAGGGTGGAAGAAAACTCGAAATCCGGTAGCCAAAAGGGCTTTCGTACAGGTGTGTAAGGCGTCAGGTTTGCCGCCTTGTTTCGCATTGACAAAATGGTGCGCCGATGCTACTCTAAGGATAGATGATCCGACTTGAAAAAGGGCTTACTGGAATACGGAAATTTCTTCTCTGTCGTAAGCGGGAGAGGAAATCAATGGTTTGTTTTCAAGTAGAAGGATGATACAAATAACGTCTTTTGATCGGGCGAAAGGAAAGGAACGTACCGGATATGACAGAATATGAGAGATGGCGCAATACCCCTTTGGAAGACCCGAAGCTGACTCAGGAGCTGGAAGACATTGCCGATCAGCCAGAGGAGATCAACGACCGGTTTTACCGCGATCTGGAATTTGGAACGGGCGGCTTGCGCGGCGTGCTGGGCGCGGGAACCAACCGGATGAATATTTACACCGTGCGGAAAGCGACCCAGGGCCTCGCGAATTACCTGAATAAAAAGAAACCCGGCGGCGCGGTGGCAATCGCCCACGACAGCCGGATCAATTCCGAGCTTTTTGCAAGGGAGGCCGCAGGTGTTCTGGCGGCCAGCGGCATTACGGCGCATCTGTACCCCGAGCTGATGCCCACACCCGCTTTGTCCTTTGCGGTGCGTTACCTGCACTGTGACGCAGGCATCAACATAACGGCGAGCCATAATCCCGCCAAATACAACGGCTACAAGGCGTACGGTAGCGACGGCTGCCAGATCGCGCTGGAAATGGCCGATCGCGTGCTGGAGGAGATCAACAGTCTCGATATTTTCAGCGACGTCAAACATATCTCTTATGAGGAAGGCGTGGAGAAGGGCCTGATTCGGACGATTCCGCAGGAGGTAACGGATGCGTATATAGAAGCTGTAAAGAGCCAGAGCCTGCTCCGTGACATCGACGGCGGCCTGAAGGTGGTTTATACGCCGCTCAACGGTGCGGGACGCATGTGCGTGACCCGCGTGTTGAAAGAAATCGGCATTGACGATGTTACGGTCGTCCCCGAGCAGGCAGAGCCGGACGGGAACTTTCCCACCTGCCCCTATCCGAATCCGGAATTCCGCGAGGCGCTGCAAAAGGGACTCGAGCTCAGCGAACGCCTGCAGCCCGATCTGCTGTTGGCAACTGACCCCGACAGCGACCGCGCGGGTATCGCCGTGCGGCATAATGGCGAATTCGTGCTGCTCAACGGCAACGAGGTCGGCGTTCTTCTGCTGGATTTTGTGGCGCGCATGCGCCGCCAGAACGGTACCATGCCGGAGCGTCCGGCGGTGGTCAGCACGATCGTCAGCACCGACATGAACGAGGCGGTCACGGCAGAATACGGGATCGAGCTGTGCAAGGTGCTTACCGGCTTCAAATACATCGGTGAAAACGTCGGTGAACTGGAGGCCAAAGGGGAGCGGGATCGCTTTATTTTCGGCTACGAGGAAAGCTACGGATATCTGGCGGGCAGTTATGTGCGCGATAAGGATGCCGTAAACGCCAGCATGCTAATCTGCGAAATGGCGCTCTATTACAAGCGTCAGGGTAAAACGCTGGTGGAAGCAATGGGCGATCTGTACCAAAAACACGGCTATTATATTAACGATCTGCTAAACTTCGCGTTTGAAGGGCAGGACGGTATGAATAAGATGTCCGGTATGATGGATGCACTGCGCAAAGCCGCACCGGAGCAAATCGCGGGCTACTGCGTGATCGGCCACAGCGATTACGAGACCAGAATTCGATTCGACGGCGAGGAGCAGAGCCCCATTGATCTGCCGAAATCAAACGTTCTGGAGTATCGCATGGAAAATGGCTGCAAGCTGATGGTGCGCCCCTCCGGCACTGAGCCGAAGATCAAGATTTATCTTTCCGCGCGCGGTGCACATCGGGAAGAGGCCCTTGAGATCATCGGTAAGCTGAAAGAAGCGTCGCCGAAGCTGCTCGGAATTTAAGGTTTTGTATAGTTTGTGTAAAAAACGGGTTAATCTGTTGACAAATCCGATAGGCGGGGTTATACTATAAACAAGTTATACAGGACGGACAAACGGAGTCCGCGCGATATATTGGAATCAGCGCCATGCGAAAGCATACCGGGCCGGCAGCAGCCGGAACGGCCAGGTCTGTATAATGAAAAGATCATTCAGCAGCTAAGAGAAATCTTAGCTGCTTTTTTGCAGGTTAAGCCTGGCAAGTTAAACCTGCATATAAATCGCGGGGCAGCTCAGATAAAAGTTTCCGCTTCGCGCTCCATTCGTCGCGAGTGCGCTGGCTGTTTTTACGCGCAGACGGTGTTCCATTGTAATCGTTGTTTTTATCTTTATGGGTTCTCCTTTTCAACTCTGCTGGCGCAGGGTTTGCCCCTCGTGCCGGGGCGGGCACTTACTTTCTTTGCGAAAAGAAAGGAAGCAAAGATTCGCCAAAGGGGAGAGTTTCGATTCTCTCCCCCTTGGAACTCCCTCTCAACGACCAAAGGCGCTGCCTTTGGAAACCGAGAGAAGCTCCCGCTCTGGTTCTTACTCACGTACAGGCACAGCCTGCGCGTGAAGCGAGTGCGTAGGGAAAGCTCTAACGTCTGTAAATGGGATGGAAAGCACTCTGCAAGCCAACGAAAGAATGCGGCGAAACCGCATTCTAAAAACTGCGAGCTAACGAGAGCGCTCTGAAAATGCCCGCCGACAGACGGGATTGCAAGGTTTGTTTCCAGAGTAAACTCGGAGAGTGGGCATTTTCATTGGAGCGCCTTTCCGGTAGCTTTCGGCGTTGCATTCCAGAACTTGTTCCCCAAACGGATTCCAAAGGTGTCCTTTGGCGAGCCTTTGCTTACTTTCGCCTCGTCGCGAAAGGTAGTGCCCGCCCCGGCACGAGGGGCAGACCCTGCGCCAGCAGAATTTTTACGTGAGACAACTCATAGAAAAATTTTCTTTTCATACCAAAATCAAAGAAAGAAAAAAGCTCGCCCGGCATGAGGGGGAAGCCTGTGACAGCAGAAACCCTATGCGAGGGCATCTGCAAAAAAATTACTTTTTAAATCAACGCTGAACAAAGGAAGAATCTCGCTACGGCACAAAGAAGTGGCAGGCAGAACTTGCAAAAATAAGGATGAATATTAATTATTTGTTAAATGTAAGTAAATTTAAAAGAACACTATTGACAAATCGGATAAGTGGGGTTATACTATAAACAAGTTATACAGGACAGACAAACGGAGTCTGCGCGAAATATTGGAATCAGCGCCATGCGAGAGCATACCGGGCCGGCGATAGGCCGGAACGGTAAGGTCTGTATAATGAAACGATCATTCAGCGGCAAAGAGAAATCTTGGCTGCTTTTTTTATTGCCCGCGGCAAACAGAGTTTTGCCTGCGGGCTTTTTGCTGTTTTATAGGGAGCAGAATCAAGTCTCCCTATTGCCGCAGGAATGCTGCCGGTAGTATAATGAATGTGATACGATGGAAAGAAGTGTCTGCGGGAAGGGTACAGCCCTGATCCTGCGGCAGAACGGAGGAAATGGAATGGACGGCTTTCGAAACTGGACGGTTACCGTAGACGGTCAGCCGCACGAGGTCGGAATTAAATTTGGATTGTTTCGCGCCACGGTGCATGTGGATGGCGAACGGCGCGCCGCGAAGAGCAAGAATCAGTTTGTGCGGGTGATCGACGAGGACCTGTCTGTAGACGGCAAAGACATCCGGATCACGGCGATGGGCAATTCCGTTGATGTGGCGGTGGATGGCGTTTACCTGAGATCCGGTAAGCCGTACGTGCCGATGTCGCTGATTCCCGTTTGGGCCACGATAATGATTCCGGTACTGATGGCGACGGGCCTTTTGCTGTTTGGCGTTTTGGGCTTTGCTTTGGGTCTTTTGGCCGGTGTGCTTGCGCTGCATCTGTCGCTCCCGGTTTCGGGCAAAAGCAGGCTGCCTTTGTGCGGCGCCATCTATGCCGTTACGCTTGTGATCCAATTGGTCGGCGGAATTTACAGCCACGGTTGGTTATGACTGCCGAACGGTTTGAAATCCGGTGCGGATTGTGTTAGAATAGACTAAACTCTAAATCATACGGAAGGGACAACTCTCTATGAAATACGTAGTTTTGTTGTGCGATGGAATGGCGGACTATCCGGTTGAGGAGCTGGGCGGAAAAACCCCCATGCAGGCCGCCCGCAAGCCCTATATGGATTCTTTGGCAAAGAAGTCACAGGTTGGCCTGGTCAAGACGGTGGCGGATCACCTGAAGCCCGGCAGCGACGTGGCAAACCTGTCGGTTTTGGGGTACGACCCCGCAATCTACTACACCGGCCGCTCCCCGCTGGAGGCAGGCAGTATCGGCATCGATATGAAGCCCACGGATGTTTCGTTCCGCTGCAATCTCGTCACGCTTTCGGACGAGCCCGAATACGCCGACAAGACGATTCTGGACTACTGCGCCGACGATATTTCCACCGAGGAAGCGGAAATCCTGATCAAATATCTGGCGGAGCACTTCGACAGCGAAGAATTCCGGCTGTACAGCGGCGTCAGCTACCGCCACTGCCTGATCTGGGACGGTGGCACGCTGGAGGTAGGCACTTTGACCCCGCCGCACGATATTACCGGCAAACCGATCCGCGAGTATATTCCCACGCACCCCAATGCGGCCAAACTGTATGATATGATGGTGAAATCGTATGATCTGCTGAAAGATCACCCGGTGAACCAGGCGCGCGTGGCGCGCGGCCAGCGCCCGGCCAACAGCATGTGGCTTTGGGGCGAGGGCGTTCGCGCACAGCTTTCTCCGTTTGAAGAGAAATTTGGCCTGAAAGGCTCGATGATCTCGGCGGTCGACCTGCTCAAGGGAATCGGCAAGTTTTCCGGCATGCACGTGGTGCACGTGGAAGGCGCCACCGGCTACATCGATACCAACTTTGAGGGCAAGGCGCAGGCCGCGCTGAAAGAGCTGGCAGACGGCCAGGATTTTGTGTACATTCATGTGGAGGCCCCCGACGAGTGCGGGCATCGCCACGAGATCGAGAATAAGGTAAAATCCATAGAATACATTGACGGCCGGATTTTGAAGCTGCTGCTCGAGGACATGGAGCAGTACGACGATTACAGCATTCTGGTGGTGCCGGATCACCCGACGCCGCTGGCGCTGCGCACCCACACGAACGACCCCGTACCGTTCCTGATTTACCGCAAAAGCAAGGAATGCACCGGCGTGGACTGCTTCTCCGAAGAATCCGCCGCCGCGACCGGCCTGCGTGTGGACACGGGCCACCTGCTTATGGAAAAATTCATCAAGGGCTGATTCCGCCTGCGCGGGATTCCCTGCGTAAAAAAGCGCGGAAAGGATACTCCCTTTCCGCGCTTTTCATTCTTTTGGTGCAGCGTTACTCCACGTCAAAGAGAAAAGGCTGGCCCTGATGGGTGAGCACCTGCACCCGGCTCAGATAGTCCTGCGCTTCGGGCTGGCGGCGCAGCCAGTCAAATACCTCATACTGGTCGCGGAAGTGCATGGGAACCACGTGGCGGGTATCCGTTGCACGCATCAGGTAGTCCAGCCCTTTCCAGTAGGTTCCCTCAAGCCGCCCATCCAGCGGGACGAACGCCAGATCGATTTGTTCCCCTGCGATAAGGTCGATCTGCCCCTTGTAATCCTGCTCCATCTGGCGGCGGTATGCGTCGCTTTCGCCCTCCCAGTCCCAGAAGTTCAGGTCGCCGGCATGGTAGATCACAGCGCCCGGCGTGCGGATGAAAAACGCTACGCCCTGGTCGGTAGACAGCAGCGTGCGGATCACGAGGCCGTTCCATTCGTATTGCTGACCGGCTTGAACCGTTAATACACAATCGGACGAAAGTCCGTGCGGAGCGGGAACGTCGTCGGAAAGAACGTAGCGAATCCCCGGAAGCTCTTCCTGCCAGGTGAAAATACTTTTGTCAAAATGGTCATAGTGCGCGTGAGAAACGAATACCGTTACAGGCAGGCCAAATTCGCGTATCTGCTGAAGATCGAGCCGGCCGGAATCCAGAGAGCCGGTGCGCGGTTCCCCTGCATACGGGTAATAATCAAAAATAAAGCAATGGGTTTCCGTCTTTAAGACGAACGCGCTGTTATACAAATACCATCCTTGCAGCTTCATGGGGTTCCTCCTTTGTATCCTGGGGTGCAAGCGCCATCCTGTTTTTTTTATTTTCTTTCACCTGCACCGCGATGTGTCAGCGGCCTCAAACCCGCCGGGGTCCACCTGCTTTGCAGCTATTTTACCACAAAAAGGCTGCGGAGAAAACTACCGTTTTCCCCATATGGTATTTCTTTCAAATACTTTTGCCTTGACATTCAAAATAAATACTCTTATTATATTGTTAATGTCATTAACAATTTTCGCAGGGTGCAGGGCGCCTGTTGCGAAATTATGACTATTCTGTAAAATTATGTTGAGCCGCGCTCCCATAATTGAAATGGATTGATTTTATCGAAAAATTAGTGTATTATTGTACTAATCGAGTAATACAATTGAGCGTAAGGTTCGCATTTTTCCATTGGAGGATAACGCCGTGAAAAAAAAGAAAGTAATCATTATTGCCGGTGTTGTGG
>JAEXDU010000232.1 GCA_023401495.1 Bacillota bacterium | reverse complement strand
CGCCGACCTGGCTTCGGCGTTGGACGCGAAGGTTACAAGGCAGGCCGCCGACGGCACGGTCGAGGTGTTGCAGAAAGGCACAGACTACGCCTTTTCCGCCTCAGGAAAGAATATTCTGATGAAGCTCGTTGGGATTACAATCCCCCAAAACCGGTATACCTTATCCTTTAATATCCACATGAACGACCGGGCTCTCGACGAATATGAGGAAAACCAGCGATACCCGGGTACCGGCGACGACGATACCGATTACGCGGGGAACGCGACCAGTTCGGGGCAAAAGGGCTTTTATACCAATGCGGACGCCCGCCTGAGTTATTTCTTCGGTTCGGGCAGCGAAGGGGAGAGAATCTATCGGCGGCCGGTGGCTCAAATCAAACTGCCGAAGGCGATTTCCGCTTCCATACAGGCTGAAAAATTCCTGAGCGGAGCGGATTTAAGAGAGAATCAGTTTTCGTTCCGGCTGACGAACCCAAAAGGGGACGAGCTGGAGATTGTGCGGAATCGGGAAGACGGTACGATTTCCTTTTCCCCTCTGTCGATCCGCAAGCCGGGCGTCTATTCCTACGAGATCACCGAGGTGATCCTCGAAAGGAAACAAAACGGGATGATCTACGATGAAACGCGTCTGCCCGTTACGGTGACGGTGGCTCGCCAAGGGGATGGCCTGGCCAGCTCCGTGGAGTATCCTCAGGGAAATACATTCCGGAACGTGTACCAGCCCCGGCCGGTATCCGTAACCCTTTCGGCCAAAAAGGAGCTTTCCGGCCGGACGCTGCGCGCAGGGATGTTCCAGTTCCGGCTCAGCCAGGAATCCGGGAGTGCTGTGGAAACAGCCGACAACGACGCAGCGGGGAATATTTCTTTTCCTCCCCTGACGTTTTCCAGAGCGGGGACGTATGTTTATCACATTCAGGAGATGGTTCCCATGCCGCCGGATCCCAACGTGGTTTATGACAACAAGGTTCTTGTGGTTCCTGTTGTGGTAACGGATAACGACGGGATACTGACGGCAAAGGTAGATGACTCACAGGATAGGACTTTCCGCAACGAGTTCGTGCACTTCCCCATATCGGTGACAATGAGCCTGAAAACGGTGCTGACCGGAATGCAGCTTACCACCGGCGCTTTCCAGTTCGAGCTGGCAGAAGACTCGGGGAGAACGTTCCATTCCGCCAACCAGTCCGACGGGAAGATCCCTTTCACCCTTGCTTATACCGGGGAAGGCACATACCGCTATACCGCCCGGCAGATCGTGCCGGAGCCTGCCAACCGTTACCTGACCTACGACTCGAAGAGTGTTCAGATCGCGGTGCAGGTATCGGAGAATGCCGACGGAAGCCTGAAGGCGGATGTGACTTATCCGGAGGATATTACGTTCCGTAACCGGTATCAGGTCAAAGGCGGCATCTGGTAAACGTCGGATGCCGTCCGGCGACTTTCGCAGACGGATTTCGGTTTCATTGCCTCGGTTCAGTGCCGACACATATGTTTAAAGTATAAGTGGCTGCGCCTTGCTTCATGGCTTTCTAACGGAGTGCAGGATATCACCCTCTTTGCTTTTCTCCGTTATGCCGATGGGCAGATACCGTTATGTTACAGGTTGGTTTTATTTAGAAAAGAGGGATTCTAACGGATGGATTATCAAAAGGCATATCAGATTTTATTCAATGGAATTACAGATGCGCTGGAGGAGCTGAAACGGGCAGATGACGATTATCTGGCAGTTTTAAGAGCGGAAACGATACTGCAGTGCGCACAAAGACAAACGGAAGACATGGATATGGAGTCGTCTTTCTAGCGGAACATGTAAAGCAAGGCCCGCACCGGTGTCACTGGTGCGGGCCTTGCTTTACATGATGGATTCACTTGAAATAGTTTTTACGACAGCCGCCCTTTAAAATCCTCATACCCAAAGGTTTTCTGCACTCGCAGCTTGCCTCTTTGGTCAAGAATCGAGATTGAGGGCAGAGCCATCCCGTTGAACGTGTTGGTTTTCACCATCGAATAATGGGCCATGTCGCCGAAAATCAGACGGTCGCCGGGGGCAAGCGGCTGATCAAAGGAGTAATCCCCAATGATGTCGCCCGCAAGGCAGGTCGGCCCGCCCAGCCGGTAGCAGTGCGGCTTTTCCTCCGGCAGTCCCGCTCCCAGCAGGGGTGGGCGGTAGGGCATTTCCAGCACGTCCGGCATGTGGCACGCGGCAGAGGTATCGAGGATCGCGTTGGCGATCCCGTTTTCCACGATCTCCAGCACGGTGCAAACGAGAAAGCCCGCGTTCAGCGCGACGGCCTCGCCCGGCTCCAGATACACCTGCACGCCGTAGTGCAGCTGTGTGCGGTCGATGAGGGAAATCAGCTTCTCCACATCATAGCCCGGGCGGGTGATGTGGTGCCCGCCGCCGAAATTCAGCCATTTCATCCGGGGCAGATAGGCCCCGAATTTTTCCTCCACGGCATTTAGCGTCCGCTCCAGCGCGTCGGCGTCCTGCTCGCACAGCGTGTGAAAGTGCAGGCCCGAAATGCCGCTGAGCAGCTCCGGCCGAAAATTCGCGGCCGTTACCCCCAGCCGTGAGCCGGGGGAGCAGGGGTCGTAGATCGCGTGATCCTGTGTGGAGCATTCCGGGTTGATGCGGATGCCGCATTCACACCCGGCGGCCAGCGCGCGGCCCCCGAACTTCTGCCACTGAGAAAACGAGTTGAACACAATGTGGCCGCAGATGCGGGTGATCTTGTCAAACTCCTCGTCGCGGTACGCGGGGGAGAACACGTGGTTTTCCTTGCCCATTTCCTCATGGCCCAGCCGCGCTTCATATAAGCCGCTGGCCGTCGCGCCGCTCAGATACTTCCCAATCAGCGGGTACAGCGAAAACATGGAAAAGGCTTTCTGCGCCAGCAGAATCCTGCAGCCGGTGCGCTCCTGCACCGAAGAGAGCAGCTCCAGATTTTGAATCAGCAGGGCCTCATCCACCACAAAGCAGGGGGAGGGGGCCTGTAAATAAAGCTCCGTTCGTTCCATCATCAGTCAACCAGTTCGGGGGCAAAGCTTTCCTGCCACGGCAGGCCCCATTTGTTCAGCGCGTCCATAAAGGGATCGGGATCGAACTCCTCGATGTTGTGCACGCCGGGCTTGTTCCACACGCCGGTCATCAGCAGCGCCGCGCCGATCATGGCCGGAACGCCCGTGGTGTACGAAATGGCCTGCGAGCCTACCTCGCGGTAGCATTCCTGATGGTCGCATACATTATAAAGGTAATAGGTCTTCTCCTTGCCGTCCTTCTTGCCCTGAAAAATGCAGCCGATATTCGTCTTGCCCTTGGTGCGCGGGCCGAGGGAGGCCGGGTCGGGCAGAACGGCTTTCAAAAACTGCAGCGGCACGATCTGCTTGCCCTCGAATTCGATCGGCACAATCGAGGTCATGCCCACGTTCTCAAGGCATTTCAGGTGGGTCAGGTAGCTCTGGCCGAAGGTCATGAAGAAGCGAATGCGGCGGATGCCCTTGATGTTGAGCGCAAGGGATTCCAGCTCTTCATGGTGCAGCAGGTACATATCCTTTTCGCCGATTTCGGGGAAGTCGTACACGCGCTTGATCTCCATCGGCTCGGTCTCGACCCATTCGCCGTTTTCCCAGTAGCTGCCCTTGGCGCTCACTTCGCGGATGTTGATCTCGGGGTTGAAGTTGGTGGCAAAGGGGTAGCCGTGGTCGCCCGCGTTCGCGTCGAGAATGTCGATGTAGTTGATCTCGTCGAACTGGTGCTTCTGCGCATAGGCAGAGAATACGCCGGTCACGCCGGGGTCAAAGCCGCTGCCGAGCAGCGCGGTGATGCCCGCCTTCTCGAAGCGCTCCTTGTAATCCCACTGCCATTTGTATTCAAATTTTGCGGTGTCGATCGGCTCGTAGTTTGCGGTATCCACATAATTGGTTTTGGTCGCAAGGCACGCGTCCATGATGGTCAAATCCTGATACGGCAGGGCCAGATTCAGTACCACATCGGGCTTGAATTGTTCGATCAGCGCGATCAGCTCGTCCACGTTGTCGGCGTTGACCTGCGCGGTGTGAATGACGGTTTTCCCGCCGGAGAGTTTTTCCTTGAGCGCGTCGCATTTGCTTTTGGTACGGCTCGCAATGCAGATTTCCTCAAAAACGTCGCTGTTTTGGCAGCATTTGTGAATGGCAACGCTCGCAACGCCGCCGCAGCCGATGATCAGTGCTTTTCCCATAATATGATACCTCCTGTATTGTTCCCTTGCGGGGATTTGCCGCCCGATGCAATTCCCGGCGGCTTGTATCGTTTCTCAAACAGACTCAGACGAATCGTTATTTAATCTCTTCTTTTCCATCAGAAGCGGGGACAACCGTTAAAAGCAGCTCCCGCAGGATTTTGCAGGCGACTGCGGTAGAAACGCCGCTCTGGTCGTAAACGGGGGAAAGCTCGTTTACGTCGCAGCCCACGACATGCAGCCCTTTCAGTGCCAGCACCGCGTGCAGAAGCTGCAAAAAGCTGACGCCGCCCGGCTCCGGCGTTCCCGTGCCGGGGAATACCGACGGGTCGAGAACGTCAAGATCGATCGTGACGTAGACCGGCTTGCCCTCAAGGGATGTAATGGTTTTTTCCAGCCCCTCAAAATTGAATTTGTGGGTGGACACATGCTGCCGTCCCCACAAAAACTCGCTCCGGTCGCCGGAACGAATGCCGAACTGAAAGATTTTGCCGTCGCCCACCAAGTCCCAGCAGCGGTGCAGCACCGTCGCGTGGGAGAGGGCCGCGCCCAAATACTCCTCGCGCAGGTCGGCGTGCGCATCAAAATGCAGAATGTGCAGATCGGGGTGCTTCTTCACCGCGGCCCGAACCGCGCCCAGCGTCACCAGATGCTCGCCGCCGATCATCACGGGAAGCTTGCCGTCCTCCAATATGCCCGCGGCAAATTCTTCGATCTGCGCAAGGGCTTTCTGCGTGTCACCGAAGCAAAGCTCCAGATCGCCGCCGTCAAATACGGAAATATCCGTTAAGTCCTTGTCCTGATAGGGGCTGTACGTTTCCAGCCCGAACGAGTCGCCCCGCATGGCGCGGCTTGCAAAGCGCGTGCCGGGGCGGAACGACGTGGTGGAATCAAACGGCGCGCCGAACAGCACGGCCCTTGCGGATTCGTATTCGCTGTCGCAGCCCAGAAAGGTTTCAATATTTTTAGTCAATGTGTTCGACATTTTTCAGGAGCTCCTCCACATAGTTTGGCAGGGCGAACGCACCCCTGTGCAGCTTGGTGTTGTAATAGCGGGTCGGGATGCCGCGTTCCTTCCAGCGCTTGGTATCCATATCTTTCAGCGGGTGATATTCCTTCGACGCGAACCCGAACAGCCAGTGGCCGGAGGGGTACGTGGGAATATGCGCTTGATACACGCGGCTGATGGGGAAGGATTTCACGATCCGTTTGTGCGCCCGCTGCATGGCCAGCGCGTCCACCGCGTAAAACGGGCTTTCGTGCTGGTTGACCATGATTCCGTCCTCTTTGAGCGCCTTGTAGCAGTTGCCGTAAAATTCCCGGGTAAACAGGCCCTCGCCGGGGCCGAACGGGTCGGTGGAATCCACCAGAATCAGATCATATTCCTCGCTCTGGCGGCGCACAAATTTCAGTCCGTCCTGAAAATAGAGCTGCACTCTCGGGTCGTCAAAGCCGCAGGCCGTAAACGGCAGGTGCTCACGGCAGACCGTGACTACCTGTTCGTCGATCTCAA
This sequence comes from Bacillota bacterium, assembly GCA_023401495.1. Lineage (GTDB taxonomy): Bacteria > Bacillota > Clostridia > Oscillospirales > Acutalibacteraceae > Faecalispora. The sequence continues at coordinate 2,720 of JAEXDU010000232.1, read as the reverse complement.
CTAAGTCGATCCGCTCGATTTCGGGGTAGCGGATCAGCTCGCGCACCGCGCCGCCGTCGCCGCCGCCGATCACCAGCACGCGCCTCACCTTGGGGTGCACCGCCATCGGGACATGGACGATCATTTCATGATAAATAAATTCATCGCGTTCGGTCAGCATCATGTAGCCGTCGAGCGTTAAAAAGCGGCCGAATTCTTCAGATTCAAACACATCGATGCGCTGAAACTCGCTCTGCCCGCTGTACAGCTGCCGGTCCACCCGGATGGAAAGCTTAACGCCGGGCGCGTGTTTTTCAGTAAACCATAAATCCACCGCTTATTCCTCCTTGATCACGTTGAGCCGTTCCAGATTCAGGTCCTCCGGGCCGGTCAAAAAGCAGCCCTTTTCCTTGGCGTACTCAATATATTCCAGTATTTCGCCGGTAATCAGCTCGCCCGGGGCAAGGATCGGGATTCCCGGCGGGTAGCACATGACGAATTCACTGCAGATGCGCCCGGGGCTTTGCGCAAGGGGCAAAGCTTCCTTTTCGGCGTAAAACGCCTTCTGCGGCGCAACCGCCACAATGGGGGAGATGTACTCCATGCGCAGCATGCCCGTTTTGTCGCGCTTGTAGTTGCGGCGGATCTCCGCGAGCGCGCCGACAAGCCGTTCCAGATCGCGGTGGCGGTCGCCGACGGACAGATACGCCAGAATATTGCCAAGGTCGCCGAACTCCACCTGAATGTCGTATTCATCGCGAAGGATGTCGTAGACCTCGATTCCGGCAAGGCCCAGCTCCAGCGTGTTGACGGAAAGCTTCGTGGTATCGAAATCGTACACGGTGTCGCCATTGATCAGCTCGCGGGAATAGGCGTAGTAATCGCCGATCTGGTTGATTTCGCCGCGCGCGTACTCGGCCATTTCCACCACCCGGCGAAAAATCTCTTTGCCCTCGGTGGCGAGCTTTTTCCGGGAAATATCGAGACTCGACAGCAGCAGGTAAGAGCCGCTGGTCGTCTGCGTCAGGTTGATGATCTGCCGCACATACCCCGCGCTGACGCCGCCGTTTACCAGTAAAAACGAGCTTTGGGTCAGCGAGCCGCCGGATTTGTGCATGCTCACCGATGCCATGTCCGCCCCGGCCTTCATAGCGCACAAAGGCAGGTCTTCGCCGAAATACAGGTGCGTGCCGTGCGCCTCGTCCGCCAGCACCAGCATGCCGTGCCGGTGGGCCAGCTCGGTGATCGCCTTTAAATTCGAGCAGATTCCGTAATAGGTGGGATTGTTCACGAGAACCGCCCGCGCCTTCGGGTGCTCGCGGATCGCCTGCTCCACGGCGGAAAGGCGCATCCCGAGCGAAATGCCGAGCCGGTGGTCGGTTTCGGGATTGACATAGACGGGTGTCGCACCGCACAGGATCAGTGCGTTGATCACGCTGCGGTGCACGTTGCGCGGCAGGATGATCTCATCCCCGTGCTTGCAGGCGGAAAGCACCATCGCCTGTACAGCAGAGGTGGTGCCGTTCACCATAAAAAAAGCGTGCGCTGCTCCGAATGCGTCGGCGGCCAACTCCTCCGCCTCACGGATCACGGAAACCGGGTGGCACAGATTGTCCAGCGGCTTCATGGAGTTGACGTCAAGCTGCATGCAGCGCTCGCCCAAGAATTGGGTCAATTCGGGGTTTCCGCGCCCGTGCTTATGCCCGGGTACATCAAAAGGAACCACTCGCTCCGCCTCAAAATCCAGCAGCGCCTGCCGGATGGGCATACGGGTTTGGTCTAATTTGCTCAACAAAGGGCCTCCTTTCCGTTCAGTAGACGTTGCTGCCGGTGAAAATTTCAATCATCTCGCGCCGCAGGCTGTCTGTGATCTTCAGCCGTGCCTGGGGCGGCAGCTCGTAAACGTCGGTATTGAACAGATAGTTCTGCAGATTGATGTCTTTGATCAGCATCTTGGTATGAAACAAATTTGATTGATATACGTTCAGGTCGATCGCGTCGTATTTGCGCAGGGTCTTGTCGTCGATAAAATCCTGAATCGACGTCATTTTATGGTCCATAAACAGCTTTTTGCCGGTCACGTCGCGGGTAAAGCCGCGCACGCGGTAATCCATGGTGATGATATCGGAGTCAAAGCTGCCGATCAGGTAGTCGAGTGTGCTCAAAGGCGTGATCTCGCCGCAGGTGGCAACATCGATGTCGACCCGGAACGTTGCGAGGAAGGTGTCCGGGTGGTATTCGGGGTAGGTGTGTACCGTCACGTGGCTTTTGTCGAGGTGAGCCACCATTGTTTCACCGGAAAGCTCCGCGCGCGTGCCGGCCCTGCGTCCTGCCAGCATCGATTCCTCCGCGATCAGGAAGGTGACGCTCGCGCCCTGCGGGTCGTAATCCTGTGTTGAGATGTTCAGTACATGCGCGCCGATCATTTCAGTCACGCGCTCCAGAATCCCGGTCAGCCGTTCGGAATTATATTGTTCGTCAATATAAGCGATGTAATCCCGCTGTTCCCGTTCGCTTTTGGCGTAGCAGACGTCATAGATGTTAAAGCTGAGGGATTTGGTCAGATTGTTAAAGCCATATAATTTCAGTTTGTTTTCCATACCGTCACCTGATTTCCGGCGTATTTTTTGTGGGAAGAAAATAAAAAAAGACCCAAAGCGAGCGCGGCGTGTGCCGCACTTTATCACTTGAGTCACAATTCTGTCGATTTTGTTTTATTTCGAGCGGGCCATGCGCAAGGG
>JAEXDU010000156.1 GCA_023401495.1 Bacillota bacterium | reverse complement strand
TAAATGATTTCGGCCATTTCTTTTGCCGACCGCTTGATGCCGTCCTTGAGCCAATGCTGGATCAGGCCGATGCTTCCGTTCACAACAAAAATCAGGTAATCCTCTTTGCCATACGGTTCCGAACCGGTTATCAAAGGTTTCGAGGAAGAGAGGCCGCATTGCCGGTAGATGAGGGTGAACAGCTGCTTCTGAAAATCCAGATCCCCTTGTTCGCTGATTAAAATCTGAAGGTATCTGTTGTTGTCGATGAAATCCTGAAAGATGCCCTCCAGGATTTTAATCATTTCGTTCCGCTCTGTTTGGTTGATAAGACTGTCCAGCGCTTCCTGCATCCAGGCGAGCGTTTCATCCTCTATTTTATGCAGAAGATCATATTGATCCGCATAATGCGCGTAAAAGGTGGTGCGGTTGATGTCCGCATTTTCACACAGCTCTTTGATCGTGATCTGCGAAATGGGCTTTTCCTTCATCAGCTCAAACAGGCTGTCCTGCAGCGCGGTGCGTGTGTAGCGTGTTTTCCTGCTCTCTTTCATTTCCCGCATACAATCCCTCTTCCTTTCAATTCCAGTCATCATATTATCGATTCCTGTTTTAAAATCAACATTTTCATGATGATATGATGTGAAAATGGCATCTTTAAAAACATCTGACGGTTGCAAAATAAACACAGTGTCATTATAATGAGCTACATCGGAAAAGTCAAGAACTGCATCGAGCGCAGAGGTATCTCCCTGCTTTCGGCGGGAGATACCCAATATGATTCACTGCCGCACGGGTGATCGGGATAAGGATGTGATCCAATGGATTTTATTACATTTGAACAAGTGGAGCGGGAGTACCGCGTTGGGGATGCCGTGATCAAAGCGCTCAACGGCATCGATTTTCAGTTTGGACGCGGCACGTTCAATGTGGTGTTGGGGCAGAGCGGCGCGGGGAAAACCACGCTGCTGAATCTTTTGGGCGGCATGGATTCGCCGACCGCCGGGAAGATCGTCGTCAATGGGCACGAAGTCTCTGGAATGTCTGAGCGCGAGCTGACCGACTACCGCCGCACACAGATCGGCTTTGTATTTCAGTTTTACAATCTGGTGCCGAATTTAACGGCGCTGGAAAACGTACAGCTTGCCGAAGAAATTTGTCCCGATCCCTTAAATGCCTGCGAAATGCTGCAGCGTGTCGGCCTTGGGGAGCGGATGAACAATTTCCCAAGCCAGATGTCCGGCGGTGAACAGCAGCGCGTGTCGATTGCGCGCGCACTTGCCAAAAACCCGCAGATCGTTCTGTGCGATGAGCCGACCGGCGCTTTGGATTCTGAAACGGGCCGCAAGGTGCTGCGACTGATCCGCGACGTGGCGAACGATCTTGGCAAGACGGTCATCGTCGTTACCCATAATGCACCGATCGCCGAAATGGCGCAGACTGTGCTACATATGCGCGACGGAGCGATCTCACAGATAGAGACCCACGAGCACCCCAAGGACGTGGAGGAGATCGAATGGTAAAGGGTGCGTTGTGGAAAAAAGCGTTTCAGGATATGCGCAAATCCAAAGCGCAGTTCATTTCGATTTTTGTCATGGCTGCGCTTGCCATCGGGATGCTGACGGGTCTGGACGGTCTGTACCGGACGGTCGATACCCATTCCAGCAATCTGTACAGCGCGACCAATCTTTCGGATTTGTGGGTCACTGTCTCGAATCCCTCCGAAAAAGACCTTTGGCGGGTAGGGCGGATCGCCGGGGTGGAGCAGGTGGAAAAACGCTTTTCCATCGACGCCGAAACGAATCTGCCCGGCGAACCGACCCTGCACGTTTACGCGCTGGAGAGCCGCAGCACGCTGGATCAGCCCGATTTGCAGGCGGGACGGTTCGGCAAACGCGGCGGGGCGGTGCTGGACGCCACCTTTGCCAAAGCGCATGGACTGGGGATTGGCGATTCGGTTTCCGTCAAGATGAACGGCAGGTGGCTGGAGCTGCCGATTGAGGGTCTGGCGCTGAGCGGCGAGCAGATTTATTCGCTGAAAAATTCCGCGACGATGACGCCCGACCCGAATACTTACGGATTTGTCGTGATCCGCGCGGACGCCCTCGGCGGTATTTACGGGCAGGCGGTGTTTAACCAGATCAGCGTCAAAACTGCCCACAATGCAGATTTGAGCGCTGTTGTCCGGCAGGCGGATGAAGCGATCGGCAATCGGCTGATCGGGATTGTCGCGCGGGACGACAGTGTGAGCGCCAGCAATGTGATCTCGCTGGCGCAGCAGTTCAAAACGCTTTCCAACGTGTTCCCGGCGCTGTTTTTCCTCGTGGCCGCTTTGATCACGCAGAGCACGATGGTGCGTCTGGTGGAAAACCAGCGCTCCCAAATCGGCCTGCTCAAAGCGCTGGGGTACAGCAGGCGCACGATTCTGTGGCACTATACCTCCTACGGCGTTTTTGTGGGCCTGGCCGGCGCAGCCGCCGGGCTGCTGCTGGGGAAGGAAGGCTTTGCGCGGATTCTGCTGCCGCAGGTCAACCTGGTATTCCCCGATTATAAAATTTACGTGGACTGGGGACATTTTCTGGCGGCGTCCATCCTTCTGCTTTTGTGTACGGGCGGAATTTCGCTCTATTCCTGCCGCCGCCTGCTGGACGATACCCCCGCCGTTCTGCTGCGGGGCAAACCCTCAAAGTCGGGCAACCACATTTTTTTAGAACGCATGTCCGCTTTGTGGAACAAAATCAAATTCAGCAATAAGCTGATCGCGCGCAACACGCTGAAAAACAAATCCAGAATCATCATGAGCACCATCGGCGTGATGGGCTGCACCGGAGTTATTGTCGCGGCGCTGTCGATCAACGACATGATTACCGGAATTTCCGGGCAGATTTATCAGGATACCTTCAGCTATGACCATAAGGTTCTGGTAGACACCTCCAAGACGGATTCCCGCTACTTGAACAATCTGGTGCTGGACGGCGTGACACAGCAGGTTCAGGAAACCGCGGTAGAGGTGATTTGCCCGGACGGCCGGCAGAAAATGGAGCCGCTTACCATCACGCCCCGAGAAAGCCCGCTGATCCATCTGAAAACGGTGGACGGCGCCTCCGTTTCCATACCGGAAAACGGCATTCTGATGACCCGCAAGCTTTGTGAGACGCTCGGGGTACAGCCGGGGGACAGCATCCGGC
>JAEXDU010000128.1 GCA_023401495.1 Bacillota bacterium | reverse complement strand
GTGGTGTACGACAGAAAGCATTCCTCCATCAACAGCATCACGCTCGATGAAATCCCCGAATCCGCCTATACCAGCACGAGCGTGTTCCACACAAGCGGCATCTCTCTGGCGCTGAGCCGGCAGACCCGCGAGGTGGCGCTGGAGCTGGTCCGCCGTTTTCGTGCGGGCGGGGCGAAGATTTCGTTCGACGTGAACTACCGCGCCAATCTGTGGGAGGAGGACGAAGCCCGGCGCACGATCGAGAGCATCCTCCCGTACATCAACATCCTGTTCGTGTCCTCTGAAACGTCGCGCAGAATGTTCCAGAAAACCGGCGAGCTGCACGACATCATGAAGAGCTATTGCCAGGACTACGGGGTAGAGGTAGTCGCGACCACCAACCGGCAGATCATCAGCCCCAAGCAGCATACCTTCGGCTCGATTCTGTACAGCGCCAAGGAGGATCGGTTCTATGAGGAAGAGCCGTATGCCAACATCGAGGTGGTAGACCGTATCGGCAGCGGCGACGCGTATGTGGCTGGCGTTTTGTTCGGCCTGCTGAAATACGGCGATCATCAGAAGGCGCTGGAATTCGGCAACGCGAGCAGCGCCGTGAAAAACACGGTGCCGGGCGATATGCCGGCCTCCGATTTCCGCGATATCGAGCGCCTGATAGAGGAGCACCAGAACAAGGGCCTTCAGAGCGAAATGAACCGCTGATCAAACTGAAAAGCACAGGGCAGATGGATTTTCTGCACTGTGCTTTTTTTGCTGTATTTGCGGTATGGGGGAGCGGGATTTGAGGGCGTTCCTTGACTTTGCAACCCTGTTTCGGTAAGATAAAATCACAGGATATGGTTCTGGTGGCAAAAAACAGAACGCACAGAGCGTCTGTTGCTTTCTATAATCAAAAGCAGTTTTCTGCCAAGGGCCTTTCGGCACGCCATGAATTCCGACCAGAAATCGAAGGGGGAAACGGAAATGTATCAAATTTCAAACTTTATCGACAACGACGATATCATCACGCTGGCTTCTCTGGGGGCCTTCACCGTTCTGGAGTATCAGCGCGACTTGAGCGTTATGCCGCAGGATGCGCAGATCGCCTATTTTGCGAATGCGATGAATGTGCGCAAGCGCCAGGTAGTGTGCGATCTCAGCAAGGCAAACGGCGGGATTACTCTGCAAGCCGGTGCGATGCAGTGGACGGTGGGGAACGTAAACGCCACCACCGGCATCAAGGGCGTGGGCGATTTGCTGGGCAAGGCGATGCGCGGTAAAGTTACGGGCGAATCGGCGATTAAGCCCGAATATACCGGCAACGGCACTTTGGTGCTGGAACCGACCTACCGTCATATTATTCTGGTCGATCTTCAGGATTGGAACGGCTCCATCGTGCTGGATGACGGTCTGTTCCTGGCCTGCGAATCCACCCTCAAGCACAAGGCTGTCATGCGCTCCAATTTTTCGTCGGCAGTGGCCGGCGGCGAGGGCCTGTTCAATCTGGGCGTCAGCGGCAGCGGCGTCCTCTGCCTGGAATCTGTCTGCCCGCGTGAGGAGCTGGTCGAGATCACGCTGCAGGACGATGTTCTGAAGGTGGATGGAAACATGGCGATTGCCTGGAGCGGCAGCCTGAATTTCACGGTGGAGCGCTCCGGAAAATCGCTGATGGGCTCCGCTGTTTCCGGCGAGGGCCTGGTGAATGTATTCCGCGGAACCGGTAAGGTTCTGCTGGCCCCGGTCGCGCAGGGAATTGCGTGATCAGGGAGGGGAGAGTTTGGATACGCAGTACCTCAGGCGGGTGGAGCTGACCGGGGTGCCGGAGCGGCGCTGCTACTGGAAAGAGCTTCCGGCAGTTCGGAGCTTGTGGGAAAGCCCTCTTTTGCTGGAACAGCCGGTCACCTTTCTGGTGGGAGAAAACGGAACGGGAAAATCGACCTTGCTCGAAGCGATCGCCGTGGCCGCCGGGTTTAATCCTGAGGGCGGCACCCGCAATTTTTCCTTTTCCTCCAGAGAAACGCATTCCGAGCTGTATGAGTACCTGCGTCTTGTCAGGGGCTACCGCCGCCCGAGGGACGGCTTTTTCCTGCGAGCCGAAAGCTTTTACAATGTGGCGAGCAATATTGATGATTTGAATCAGAGTGTGCCCGGCTTACTTAGCAGCTACGGCGGTGTGTCGCTGCACGAGCAGTCGCATGGGGAAAGCTTTCTGGCCTTGGTGCTCAACCGGTTTGGGGGAGACGGCCTGTATCTTCTGGATGAACCGGAGGCCGCGCTGTCCCCGTCTCGCCAGATGTCGCTGCTGGTGTATCTTCACCGTCTGGTCCAGCAAGATTCCCAGCTCGTCATCGCGACTCATTCACCGATTTTGATGGCATACCCCGGCGCGTGTATCTATGTACTGTCAAAAGACGACGGAATTCGCCGCACCGCCTATGAGCAGACCGAGCATTATGTTGTGACCCGGGAGTTCTTGAACCACCCGGAAAAGATGCTGCGGTATCTGCTGGAAGAAAAAGATGCTGCTGATTAGAATCGGCAAACTGAGCCCGTGTTGAAAAGCATGGGCTCAGTTTGAACTGTTTCTCAAGATCAGAAGCAGTTGCAATACGAATCATCAGGATCATCCCGAAAGGAAGGACTCAACATGAAAAAAGTTTTGAATGGTATTCTGTTCTCTGCTTTGTTTTTGATTACGATGTCCTCCTGCGGGGGAATGGACCCGATTCCGCGGGTCAAAATGGAAAATGCTCTGAACGGTTCGGAAATGAATCTCCCGATGAGATTTGATTCCGGGCTTTATCTTTACAATCCGCTTTCCACCAGAGTAGAAAGCGATCTGGATTTTGCCGGTATTGACGCACAACTGCAAAAAATATATCCCGATGGCAAGATAATAACAGAGACATATCAGGATGTCTATTTGTACGCTCGCGCGTCCGCAGAGGATTCAAAGCTTTCCTTTCTCGTCGGGAAGGTTCCAAATTCCGGATCAGACCAGAAAAATCAGTATGTATTTTCCGACCTGACGGCGCGGATCGTCTCTCCCGAACAAAGAACCGCAGATATTGTTTTTCCCTATCCATTGGTGAAGGATTCCATCGCTGTTTTTGAATCCAATCAAGCGTGGGGCTTTACCGCCGGACAGAAATACGAAACAGGGTACGCTATCGACGACTTTGAAAAGTTCTATCGGGGAATATTGGAGTTTTATCAGGTGTCCGATGCGTTTGACTGTATCCAAAAGCAGGGGAGCGTTTTGACGATCCGATCCCCATTGGTTGTGTTTGACAGCGCAAAGGCATTTTCCGGGGCGAAATTCCCGCCGCCCCAGACGATTGCATTTCATTTTTCAGAAGATCATACCTTCACACTGGAGATGCAATACCTGTAACAGCACGACGAAAACACAAATTTAAAAAAGGGCTTTGCCGATTCGAAACCGGCGAAGCCCTTTTACAATATTATTTTTAGATTCTGGTCTTACAGGAGGCGGAATCATCGCCTGGACAGTTCCCGTCCGACTGAATGGCTTCCTCCAGCGTGTGCCAGGCCAGTACCGCGCATTTCACGCGCGCGGGCAGCTTCGAAATGTTCTGGAACGCGGCGGCGTCCTCCAGTTCATCCTGCGCTTCTTCGTCCAGCTTGCCTTCCTTGATCATGGAGAGAAATGTCTCAGCCAGGTGCATCGCTTCCTCTTTCGTTTTCCCTTTGATCAGATCGATCATGATGGAGGCCGAAGCCTGTGAAATCGCACACCCAATCCCGGTAAAGGAAGCGTCCTCGATAATGCCGTCCTTCTCGCGAATCTGCAAAGAGATTTCGTCGCCGCAGGTCGGGTTTACGCCTTTGATCACAGCGGTGGGGTTTTCCAGCTCACGCTTATTGCGCTTGGAGCGGCTGTTCTCCGTAATGATCTCGGTATAAATCTGATCAAGCTCCATAGCCCATCACTCCTCTGACTTTCTTCAGGCTTTCCAGAAACGCATCGATGTCCTCTTTGGTGTTGTACACGGCAAAGCTGATGCGGCTGGTCGCGTACACATCCAGATGGTGCAGTAAAGGCTGTGCGCAGTGATGTCCCGCGCGGATGCAAACGCCGTCCGCATCCAGAATGCTGGCTACGTCATGGGGATGAACATCCTCTACGAGAAACGAAATCGCACCGTAACGCTCGTTTGCGGGGATATCGCCGCCCAGTATGATGACATGGGGAATCTGACGCATCCCTTCCAGCGCGTAGGCCATCAGCTCATGCTCAATGCGGGTGATTTTTTCCCAGCCGATCTCCTGCATGAATTTGACCGCCGCGGCCAGGCCGACCGCACCGGCGGCGTCCTGTGTGCCGGCTTCAAATTTCTGGGGGATGGGGGCATAGGTGGTCACCTGTTCCTCCACAGAGTCGATCATATCGCCGCCGGAAAGGAACGGGGGCATTTTCTCCAGCAGCTCTCTGCGGCCCCACAGCGCGCCGATGCCGAGCGGTGCGTACATTTTGTGGCCCGAAAACACCGCAAAATCCACGCCGAGCTTTTCAACGTCCACGGGGAAATGGGGGATGCTCTGCGCGCAGTCCAGCACCACAATGGCGCCGACCTCGTGCGCGCGCTTTACAATTTTTTCGACCGGAAGCTGAACGCCCAGCACGTTCGAGATGTGGGCGACAGAAACCAGCTTTGTCTTTTCTGTAATTTTCGCGGCGATTTCCTCGTCGGAAATCCGCGCCCCGTCGGTCAGGTACAGGTAGTCGAGAGAAGCGCCGACCACCCCGGCAACGTGCTGCCACGGTACCAGATTGCTGTGATGCTCTGCGATAGAGATCGTGATGCCGTCGCCCTCAGAGAGAAAGTTCAGGCCGTAGCTGTACGCAATCAGGTTCAGAGCCTCGGTGGCGTTGCGGGTGAAGATCAGCTCCGCCGCATCCTTTACGCCGATAAAGCCGGCAACCACTTTGCGGGCGTTCTCAAACGCGTCGGTGGCGCGCACGGCCAGCTCGTAAACGCCGCGGTGAGGATTCGCGTTGTCGTGGCGGTAAAAATCATCCACGGCCTTTAAAACGCTGGCCGGGCGCTGCGCGGTGGCGGCGTTATCCAGATAAACGATCGGCTTGCCGTGTGCCTTTTCTTTCAGTAAGGGGAATTGTTCCTGAATCCGGTTCATGCGTTGCTCATCCTTTCCTTCAGCCAGTCGTGGACAGATTCCCGCAGTGCTTCTTCCGGGATTTTCTCCAGAGCCGGTGTGAATTGGGCCTCAATGACGATCTGTTTGGCCTGCGGCTCCGAAAGCCCGCGGGACATCAGGTAGAACAGTTTGCCGGAGTCGATCTTGCCGATGCTTGCGGCATGCTGTCCCTCTACGTTTTCTTCGCCGCACAGAATCAGCGGCGCGGTGCGGTTGCGCACCCTGGGGCTGAACAGCAGGGTGTACTCGCTTTCATGCCCGACGGAATAAGCGGCTCCGCGCAGAAAATCGATGGTGCCGCGGTAAATCTTCTGGCTTTCATCCAGCAGGGCGCCGTTCGCGTGGATTTCACTTTCCGTTTCCTTGCCGATATGCTGTGCCACATAGTTCATATCAATGATTCTGGATTTGTCGCCGAGATAAATCGTTTCCGCCTCAAAGCGGCTGCGGCGTTCTTCCAGGCGGGCCTTGCAGCCCGAAAAAATCTTATGCGCGCCCAGCTCGATGTGAATGATTTCCACCACGGCGTTTTCTTTTTCGATCACGCCGACATCGTCAAAATGGAACGCGTTGTCGCCGAGCAGCTGTACCTGCACCAGGCGCACATGCGCGCCGCGTTCCGCAACGATCTTGGTCAGGCTGGTGTGGAACACGCTTGCGCTGCCCTGTGAACGGTAAGAAAGCACCAGCGTGACGCTGCTGTTTTCTTTTGCATAAATGGTGTTGTAATCGGCAAGCGCGGGACAGGTAGCGTCCAGCACATATTCCGCGGTGATCGGTTCCTCGGCGCTGCCTTCGGCAGTCAGGTGGATTCCCGCGTTTTGGTTCTGCAGAACAAACTGCTCCGCGTCTTTGCCCATGCCGGTCTCTATTTGCTCCGCTCCGTTAAAGGCTGCGGTATTCTGTTTGATTCCCTGCGGCAGGTTCAGAGCCTGCGGTTCCCACGCGGCAAATTCGCCGGGGATTTCTTCTTCCACCGCCGTGCCGTTGACTCCGAGCCATTTCCAGGTTCTGACCGGCAGCAGGTTTACTTGATTCAAGGTGATGTTCATTGCAAAGCTCCTTTCCTCATCCGATGCTGCCGCTCATTTCGAGCTTGATCAGGTTATTCATTTCCACGGCGTATTCCATCGGCAGCTCCTTCGCGATCGGCTCGGCAAAGCCGCTGACGATAATGGAACGCGCGTCGTCCTCGCTCAGGCCGCGGGTCATCAGGTAGAAGATCGCGGTGTCGCTGATTCGGCCGATTTTCGCCTCGTGGCCCACGTCGGACTCGTCGTTCTGAATGTCCATCACCGGAATCGTATCGGAACGGGATTCGGAATCCAGCATCAGGGATTCACACGAAACGGAGGATTTGCTGTGCGCCGCTTCGGGGGTGATGACGACGCTGCTGCGGTAAATACAGGTTCCGCCGTCCTTCGAGATCGACTTGGTGCTGATGCGCGAGCTCGTGTTCGGCGCGGCGTGAATGACCTTCGAACCGTTGTCGAGGGTCTGGCCCTTGCCGGCAAAGGTGATGCCGGTAAATTCCGTGCGCGCACCCTCGCCCTTTAACACGCTCATGGGGTACAGGCAAGAGGTGTTGGAACCGAACGAACCTGAAACCCATTCGATCGCGCCGCCCTTTTCGACCAGCGCGCGCTTGGTGTTCAGGTTATACATGTTCTTCGACCAGTTTTCAATGGTGGAGTAGCGCAGGCGGGCATTCTCGCCGATGAACAGCTCCACGCAGCCGGCGTGCAGGTTGGCTACGTTATATCTTGGGGCGGAACAGCCCTCGATGAAATGCAGATACGCATTCTTTTCCACAATGATCAGGGTGTGCTCGAACTGGCCGGCGCCCGGCGCGTTCAAGCGGAAGTAAGACTGCAGCGGGATCGTCAGCTTCACGCCCTCGGGAACGTAAACGAACGAACCGCCGGACCACACCGCGCCGTGCAGCGCGGCAAATTTATGGTCGCTGGGGGGAACCAGCTTCATAAAGTGCTTGCGGATCATTTCGGCGTACGGGCCATGCAGCGCGCTTTCAATATCAGTGTAAACAACGCCCTGTGCCTCTACCTCGGCGCGCACGTTGTGGTACACGACCTCGGAATCGTACTGGGCGCCGACGCCCGCGAGCGAAAGGCGCTCCGCCTGGGGAATGCCAAGGCGTTCAAACGTATTTTTAATGTCTTCGGGAACCTGTTCCCATTTGCTGCTCATGCTGGTTTTGGGGCGGACATAGGTCACGATGTGATCCATATCCAAACCGTCGAGAGAGGGGCCCCAGCCGGGCAGCGGCATTTCATTATAAGTGCGCAGGGACTTCTGGCGAAACAGACGCATCCATTCCGGGTCCTTTTTCTCAACCGAAATCTGGTTTACGATTTCCGGCGTCAGGCCCGAATCGACGGTAAAGGCAGCGTCAACCTTGTCCTTCACGTCGTAGATGGTTCTGTCTATGTCGTCAACCCTTGTTTTTTCTTCTTCAAAGGCTCTCAATTGCGGACACCTCCCGCTTCAAAAAACTGGAAGCCCTTTTCATTGATTTCCTGAATCAGGCTGCTGTCGCCGGTATGCACGATCGTGCCGTTCACCAGGATGTGAACATAGTCCACCTTCAGGCCGTCTAGAATCTTTGCGTTGTGTGTGATGATCAGCAGGGAATTTTTATCGTTGCGGAACTGGCGGATGCCCTTCGAAACAACCTTTACGGCGTCTACGTCCAGGCCGGAATCCGTTTCGTCCAGAATCGCCAGCTTGGGGTTCTGCATCAGCATCTGCAGAATTTCGGATTTCTTCTTCTCGCCGCCGGAAAAACCGACGTTCAGGTAACGCGCGGCGTAATCCTGGCTGATTTCCAGCGAATCCATCAGGCTTCTCATTTCTTTCTGGAACTTCAGGATGCGGGGGGCTTCACCGGTCACCGCCTCGCGGGACACGCGCAGAAAGTTGCCCAGCGCGATTCCGGGAACCTCTTCGGGATTCTGGAAGGAGAGAAAAACTCCCTTTTTCGCGCGCACATCGGTCGGCTCGTTCGTAATGTCGTCTCCGTCGAACTCGATGTTACCCTGACAGATATTATATTGCGGATGGCCCATTATGGCATACCCCAGGGTGGATTTACCCGCGCCGTTGGGGCCCATCAGCACATGCGTTTCACCGCTGCGGATGGTAAGGTTCAGCTTGTCCAGTATCACCTTATCTTCAACACCCACCTGCAGGTTTTCTACTTTCAGCAATTCATGGGACATGAATGTTCACCTCATTATTAGATTGAAATTAGGAATTGAAATGGAGGTTAATGTATACTAATTTCGTATACTTAATTCGCATATTTCATTATACCCCTTTTTTTACAGGATGCAAGAGAAAAAACAAAATAAATTCCCAATTTTCACAAGTTTTTTTCGTGAATACTGCTTTTCCCCCGAGGATCAATGGTTTTCAACGGATTTTCACGTTCGGAATCCCAATCGATCTTCCAAAAACACGCACCCCGCTTGTGTTTTCTCTCCCTGCCAAAGGTGGGGCGAGAGAACTATTTTTTGCTTTCGATTCGCGGGCGGAGAGCCGGAAGAAACAGCATCATTTTGGTTTCTGGGAATCTCTGCGAATGAAGCTATCAGAATCTGGCAATAATGAACGTGTAACAGCCAGACAGTTTCAGAGTGGAAGGCGGGGGAGACATGCAGTACAATAAAGTAGAAATCTGCGGAGTAAACACGGCCAAGCTAAAGGTGCTGACCGAGGCCGAAAAACAGATGCTGCTGCAGAAAATCAAGCACGGAACACCGGCGGAGAAGAAAAAAGCGCGCGAGGAAATGATCAGCGGCAATTTAAAGCTGGTTTTGAGCGTCATTCAGCGTTTCACCAACCGGGGAGAAAATCTGGACGACCTGTTCCAGGTGGGGTGCATCGGGCTGATGAAGGCCATCGATAATTTCAATCCCGATCTGGATGTCCGGTTTTCCACCTACGGAGTGCCGATGATCATCGGCGAAATCCGGCGCTATCTGCGGGACAACAACAGCGTCCGCGTCAGCCGGTCCATGCGCGACACCGCCTATAAGGCGATGCAGATGAAGGAGCGAATGACGGCGGAAAACGGAAAAGAACCCACGGTAAACGAAATTGCCAAGGCGCTCGGCCTGCAGCGCGAAGAAGTCGTTCTGGCCCTGGAGGCGATCGTCGAGCCCGTATCCCTGTATGAACCGGTTTTTTCCGACGGAAACGATACGATCTATGTGATGGATCAGGTGGGGGACAAAAACGACGACAGCAACTGGCTGGACGAAATTGCGCTGAAGGAAGCCATCAGCGACCTGAGCGACCGGGAAAAACGGATTCTCTCCATGCGCTTCTTCCAGGGAAAAACCCAGATGGAGGTCGCGGGAGAAATCGGCATCAGCCAGGCACAGGTTTCGCGGCTGGAAAAAGGTGCGTTGGACAAGATCAAGAAAGAGATTTAATCTCTTTTCCTTAATAATACAACCGTACCTTAGTATCTGGCAAAAATCTCAAAAAATGATTTTAATATAGAAAAAAGGGCGTTTTTTCTTCCCGTTTCTTTGTTCCGGGAGAAAAATTTGCTTTTGACCGGCACATCGATTTGTCCGCGGGTGTTAAAAGGCACCAATGGATGAATATAGATAGCATCAGGCGGGAGGTGTGCCTGATGACGAATTGCAGAATGGCCGATATGAGGAACAAAGAGGTTATCAGTATCAAAGACGGCACCAGACTTGGCGCCGTAAACGACATTGAGATTGAACTGAAAACAGCAAGGATCAGTGCAATCATTATTTACGGCCGGCTGAAGTGGCTGGGGCTTCTGGGCCGGGAGGAGGATATCGTCATCCGCTGGGAGGATATTCAGATCATCGGGGAGGAAACGGTTCTGGTGGATTTCTCGGTACCGTTCCGCCCGAAAAAGCGGTTTGGCAGCGGTTGGTTCCACACGTGATAAAATTCGCGGAAAATCAGGAAAAAACTTGCCAAATCCTCTGTGCCGTGCTATAATACTCCAGTAAATCACACACGCCGCGCTTTGACGCTATGGTGCCCTTCATGGGTTTCCCGTCAAAATAAAGGTGCGGCGGCGGAATAACCAAGGAGGATTTTTCGTATGGCAGTAGTATCTATGAAACAGCTTTTGGAGGCCGGTGTACACTTTGGCCATCAGACCAGAAGATGGAACCCCAAAATGGCGGAGTACATCTTCACCGAGCGCAACGGCATCTACATCATTGACCTGCAGAAGACCGTGAAGAAGCTCGAAGAGGCTTACAGCTTTGTCCGCACTCTTTCTGAAGAGGGCAGACCGGTGCTGTTTGTCGGCACAAAGAAGCAGGCTCAGGATTCTGTTCGTGAAGAGGCGGAGCGCGCAGGCGCTTACTATGTGAATGCCCGCTGGCTGGGCGGCATGCTCACCAACTTCCGCACCATTCGCCGCAGAATTGATCGCCTGAACCAGCTCAAGACAATGGAAGAAGACGGAACCTTTGAACTGCTCCCCAAGAAGGAAGTTGTAAAGCTCCGTTTGGAAATTGAAAAGCTCGAGAAATTCCTCGGCGGCATCAAAGACATGCGTCAGATCCCCGGTGCTCTGTTTATCGTAGACCCCCGCAAGGAGCGCATCGCGGTAGCAGAAGCGAAGAAGCTCGGCATCCCGATCGTTGCGATCGTCGATACCAACTGCGATCCTGATGAGATCGACTATGTCATCCCCGGCAATGACGATGCGATTCGTGCGGTCAAGCTGATTTCCGCAACGATGGCCAACGCGATTGCAGAGGGCAGAGAGGGCCGTATGGGCGCTGCCGCTGCGCAGGAAAAAGAAGAGGCGCAGGCTGAATAAGCCGCTTTAACAGCTCTAAGTTGAGAGGAAAGATACCCGCCTGATTTCAGACGGGTATTTTTTGAGGATACTGTACCACAGGCGCTTTGGTACTTTGTGGTATCATAGCCGCGGGGCGGCTTATGATACCGGCTTTGCCAATTGATAGGTATGCCACAACGGCGCGTTGCGCCTGTGGTATCATAGATTTTCAAAGGTATCACAAGCCGCTTTGCGGTTGTGATACCGCAACACAATAGAATCGGAGGAAAAGAAAATGGCTTTTACAGCAAAAGATGTAGCAACGCTTCGCGAGAGAACCGGCTGCGGAATGATGGATTGTAAAAAAGCTTTGACAGAATCAAACGGTGACATGGACGCCGCGGTCGATATTCTCAGAGAAAAGGGCCTGGCTGCCGCAAACAAGAAATCCGGCCGTATCGCAGCGGAAGGCGTAGCGTATGCGCAGGTAAACGCCCTCGGCAATGTTGCTGTGGCGGTAGAAATAAACGCAGAAACCGACTTCGTTGCCAAGAACGCCGAGTTCCAGGCATTTGTTAAGACGGTGGCCGACACGGTGGAAGAGCAGAACCCCGCGGATGTGGATGCTCTGCTGAACCTCACCGCTTCCGGTTTCGATAAGAAGGTCGACGATCTTCTCAAAGAGAAGATTCAGACGATCGGCGAAAACATCAAAATCCGCCGCTTTGTCCGTATGGAAGGCCCTGTTGTAAGCTATGTGCATGCGAACGGCAGAATCGGTGTTGTCGTGAAGTTCGGCACCTCTGCAGAGATTGCTGCGAAGCCCGAATTCCAGGAGTATGCCAAGAATATTGCAATGCAGATTGCTGCGGTAAATCCGTCTTACCTGAACGAGCAGGCTGTTCCGGCTGATGTTGTTGAGCATGAGAAGAAGATCCTGACCGAGCAGGTCATCAACGACGGCAAGCCCGCGGCCATCGCAGAGAAGATCGTTGTCGGTCGTCTGTCCAAGTTCTTCAAGGACATCTGCCTTGTTGATCAGGTTTATGTCAAGGACAGCGACAAGAACGTTCAGCAGTATACCGATTCCGTAGCCAAGGAGCTTGGCGGCGAGATCAGCATCGAAGCGTTTGCCCGCTTTGAGAAGGGCGAGGGCCTTGAGAAAAAAGAAGATAATTTTGCGGACGAAGTCGCCAGCATGGTGAAATAATCCGTTTCCCATTGGTATGGAAAAGAGCAGGGAGAGAAAATTTCCCTGCTCTTTCTTTGTGTTTATTGAGCGCTTTCTCCCGCAAGCCGCAGCATGTTCTTTTCCGGGTCGACTGCAACCTGAATCCGCTGCTTTTGATTCAGCGTTAAAATATAGGTGTCGTCGTCCTGTCGTTCATTGACGCTGATGACCTTGCCGTCCTTGGAGCTTTTGACAATCATGGCATGATCCTCGATTGCAACCTGATAGACGTTTTTGCCGAGGCTGATGTTTGTCAAACTGTTTCCGGCCGAATCGGTTGTAACCGATTCAAGCATGATCCCTTTGTCTGCAATGCTCTGGTTGCTCATAATGGATTCGGATGAGCCCGACAGCGCTTTGGAACCGGCCAGCAGGACCATCGCCGATAAGGTGACGGTGAGTGTCCCCAACAGAATGTTCTTTTTCGTTTTTTTCATGACACTTCTCCCTTCTTTACATAATCTTGTTACTTATTTCATAACACATCCAACGCAAAAAGTCAAAAACTGGAAGCGGCTTTTCATACTCTTTGCGGCAAATTGCAAAATTATTGTGAACAATGCGTATCGGTAATAAGAATATTGGCAATCCTCTTGTGAAAACAGGCGATTAAGGCTTTACTTTCTTTTTCTCCTATTGTAAAATATAGTAAAATCATAATGGGGTGTTATGAATTGCAACCTAAATATAAAAGAATTCTGTTAAAGCTCAGCGGCGAGTCGCTGGCCGGCGGAAAAGAGCATGGTATTGATTTTGATACGGTGCTGAAGATTTGTGCGCCGATTAAAGCCTGCGCGGACCTGGGCGTTCAAGTCGGCATCGTTGTGGGCGGCGGCAACTTCTGGCGCGGCCGCAGCAGCGGAAAGATGGATCGTACCAGAGCCGACCATATGGGAATGCTGGCAACGGTGATCAACGCGCTCGGCGTGGCGGATGCCCTCGAGCAGCTGGGTGTGCCCGTACGGGTGCAGACCGCAATCACCATGCAGCAGGTCGCGGAGCCCTATATCCGCAACCGTGCGGTGCGCCACCTGGAAAAGGGACGCGTTGTGGTGTTCGGCTGCGGCACCGGCAATCCGTTTTTCTCTACTGATACGGCGGCTTCTCTGCGCGCTGCGGAAATTGACGCCGATATTATCATGAAGGCCACTCTCGTGGACGGCGTGTACGACAGCGACCCCAAACTGAACGAAACGGCGGTAAAGTTCGACTCCCTTTCGTTTATGGATGTTCTGAATAAGGATCTGCATGTCATGGACAGTACGGCGGCTACCTTGTGCAAGGACAACGATATTCCGATTCTGGTATTCAGCATTGCGGACCCCGAAAATATTCTGCGGGCCGTGTGCGGCGAGCCGATCGGAACGCTGGTAAAATAATTGATTTTACAAAAGCAAAAGTAGAAAGGAAGATTGTAATGCAAGAGGTACTGACCCAAGCGGAAACCAAAATGAAGAAAACTCTTTCCGTCCTGACCAATGAGTACACCACGATCCGGGCAGGCCGGGCCAACCCCGCAGTTCTGGATAAAATAATGGTGGATTATTACGGCACCCCTACGGCTGTGAACCAGCTGGCGGCGATTTCTGTGTCTGAGGCACGTCTTTTGACCATTCAACCGTGGGACGCTTCTTCTGTCCGCGCGATCGAAAAGGCGATTCTCAGCTCCGAGCTCGGCATCAATCCCCAGAGCGACGGCAAGGTGATCCGGCTGATGTTCCCGCAGCTGACGGAGGAACGCCGCCGCGACATCACGAAGGATATCGCCAAAATGTCGGAAGAAGCCAAGGTGGCTGTGCGCTCCATTCGCCGCGACGCGATTGAAAAGCTCAAGGCGAAGAAGAAGACTGCCGAAATCACCGAGGATGATCTGAAGCAGGGTGAGAAAAAAACGCAGGATTTAACCGATAAATACTGCAAGGAAATTGACATACTATTTGAAAAGAAACAGAAAGAAATAATGGAGATATAAAACCGGCTTATGAATCATGTTTCAGATCAGGAGCAGCCCATCATACCCCGGCATTTGGGCATCATTATGGACGGTAACGGCCGCTGGGCGAAAAAGCGGGGCCTTCCGCGTTCGGCCGGTCATACGGCCGGGGCGGCCAATTTTAAAAAGATCACCCGGTACTGTGCTTCCATTGGGGTCAAATATCTGACGGTGTACGCCTTTTCCACAGAAAACTGGAAGCGCCCGTCCGATGAAATCGAAGCGCTGATGAAGATTTTTCAGCAGTATCTGGAAGAAGCTTTGCGGGATTTTCTGGGCGAAAATATCCGTGTGAAATTTCTTGGGGATGTTTCTGTATTCCCGCAGCATCTGCAAAATTTGTTTGCCCGTACAGAAGAGGTATCCGCCGATAAAACGGGGATGGTTCTGAATATTGCGATGAATTACGGCGGCCGCGCGGAGTTGACCCACGCGGTTCGTCTTTTGGCGGAGCAGGTGCAGAAAGGTATCCTTCTGCCGGAGCAGATTACGGAAGATCTGATTTCGCAGCACCTTTATACGGCCGGCCAGCCGGATCCGGATCTGGTGTTGCGCCCCAGCGGGGAATACCGCATTTCTAATTTCCTGTTATGGCAGTCGGCCTATACGGAGTATATCATCATGGATAAACTCTGGCCGGATTTTACGACCCGAGACCTTGACAGCGCTCTGCAGGAGTTTTCGAATCGGAACAGGCGCTTTGGGGGGATTTGATTTTGAAAAATCGAGTGATGTCCGGAGTCGTTCTGATTCTGTTTCTGGCGGCGATCGTTGTATTCAACGTTCGTTTTCCTCCCGCGCTGAATCTGGCTGTCGCCCTCATTTCGGTTTTGGCGATCAATGAGCTGATTCAGGCGCTGGGGATCGCAAAGCAGTATGTCCTGGTGGTTCCGAGCCTGCTGTTTGCAGCGGTACTGTTTTTTGTGCCGGTCGGGCTGGGAACACAGACAGCTTATTATGTATATACCGTGGTCATGTTCGCGATGCTCATCGCCTTCAGCAGCACGATTTCGTTCCATCATCTGATCGTGCTGTACAGCATGACCCTCATGATTCCCACGATGCTGGGAACCATTCTTGGTCTGCGTGAATTTGACGACAGGCACGGCATGTTCTATGTGATCATTGCGATTTTTTCCGCCTGGATTTCCGATACCGGCGCGTTTGCCGCGGGCAGTCTATGGGGGCGGCACAAGCTGTGTCCCAAGATCAGCCCGAAAAAAACGGTCGAGGGCGTTATCGGCGGCCTTGTGCTGAACGTAGCCGCCATGCTGGTGTTTGGGTATATTTTTCAGGTGTTCTTTTATGCCTATCAGGTCAATGTGTCTTATCTCTCGCTGCTGCTGATCGGCGTTGGCGGCGCGGTGATGTCTGTGCTGGGCGACTTGATCTTCTCGCTCATCAAACGAAGCTGCCATATCAAGGATTTCGGGGAGCTGATCCCCGGGCACGGCGGGATTCTGGACCGGTTCGACAGCGTGATTTTCGTGTCGCCGTTTGTTTATCTGCTGGTGCAGGTACTGCCGGTTGTTGTGCACTGATTTTTTTCTGCAAAACGGGTAAAAAATAATAGTGTCATTTCCAAGAGTGGCTTTGCGCGAAATAATACCTTTCTCATCAAAGGCGGAAGAAGCATTCCAAAGTTTTTTTGAAATGGAATTCCTTTGAGTGAGATATCGAAACAGAATGGTGAATACGAATGGATAAGAAAATTTCTTTGCTTGGCTCCACCGGTTCTATCGGCACGCAAACCCTGGAAGTGGCGAGAATGCACGGTTTTTCGGTGTGTGCGCTCGCGGCTCACAGCAATATACAGTTGCTCGAAGAGCAGATTCGTGAGTTCCGTCCGGCCCTCGCGGCGGTGTTTGACGAAAACGCTGCCCGGGATTTAAAGGAGCGCGTACGCGATCTTCCGGTGCGCGTCGCCGCGGGAATGGATGGGCTTTGCCAGGCAGCTTCCATCAAGGAAGCAGATATTGTTTGTAATGCGGTGGTGGGCATGGTAGGGCTTCTTCCTACCATGGCCGCCGTTTCTGCCAAAAAGGATGTTGCGCTGGCCAACAAGGAAACGCTGGTGGCCGGCGGTGCGCTGGTGATGAAAGCCGCGCGCGAAAACGGCGTGCGGATTCTGCCGGTAGACAGCGAGCATTCCGCAATCTTTCAGTGCCTGCAGGGCTGCCCGCGTCCGTCGGCGGTAGCGCGGCTGATTCTCACCGCGTCCGGCGGGCCGTTTTTCGGCAAAACACGCGAGGAGCTGGAGCAGGTCACGCCCGAGCAGGCGCTGCGCCACCCCAACTGGAGCATGGGCGCCAAGGTGACGATCGATTCCGCCACCATGATGAACAAGGGTCTGGAGATTCTCGAGGCCTCGTGGCTGTTTAACATGCCGGTTTCTCAAATCGACGTGGTGGTGCACCGCGAAAGCATCGTTCACTCCATGATCGAGTACCAGGACTATTCGGTTCTGGCGCAGCTTGGTGTACCGGATATGCGCATCCCGATTCAGTATGCGCTCACCTGGCCGGAACGCCTGCCGTCCCCTGTAAACCGCCTGAGTCTTACAGAGCTCGGCACACTGTCGTTTTACCCGCCGGATGAACAGGCGTTCCCGTGCCTCGGCCTTGCAAAGCAGGCCGCGCGGCAGGGCGGCTTGACGCCGGCTGCGATGAACGGGGCGAACGAAGAAGCGGTAAAGCTGTTTCTTTCGGGCCGCATCCCGTTTTTACAGATTCCGCAGCTCGTTGAAGCTGCAATGAAAAGGCAGGCCGCCGGGCAGCCTGAAACGCCGCAGCAGGTGCTGGCGGCGGACCAAAATGCACGGAATTTCGTTTTGGAAAGCGTACAATAAAATCCATGCAGTTCCCTTTCAAATAGCCTTTTGCAAAGATGAAAATTTTTCCCCGCCAAAGAAGGGAAAAAATCAACGGCTTTTTTGAAAGCGGAACTGCGGTAGACTGATGAGGTGAATATGATTATCAATATCCTGCTTATTCTGTTTGCGGTGCTGTTATTTGGCCTGATCATTTTCATTCATGAATTCGGCCATTTTTTCACGGCAAAGCTTTCAGGGATCCGCGTCAATGAATTTGCGATCGGCATGGGTCCAACACTGTTTCATTTTCAAAAGGGAGAGACTCAGTACTCGCTGCGCCTGCTGCCTATTGGCGGTTATTGCGCCATGGAGGGGGAGGACGAGAGCAGCGAAGACGACCGGGCGTTCGGCAATAAACCCGTGTGGAGACGGATTGTCGTTGTCTGCGCCGGCGCGATCATGAACATTTTGTTCGGTATTGTGCTGATGATGGTTTTGCTGGTGCAGCAGCCGATGTTTACTTCCACTACCATCGCGCAGTTTGCGGAAGGCTCCGCTCTGCAGAAGGCGGGCATTCAGGCCGGCGACCAGTTTTATTCCATCGACGGCTACCGTGTGCGCACCGACCGCGACCTCAGCTTTTCCCTGGCTACGGCAAATCCGCAGGCAATCGATATTTCTGTGGTGCGAAAGGGCGAAAAGCTTACCTTCCACGACGTGAAAATGAACACCCGCCAGAACGGCGATAAGCAGGTAATGGTGCTGGACTTCTACGTGTCCGGCATAGAGAGAAATCCGGTCACGCTGATCCAGAAATCCGGTGCGGATACGGTTTCCGTTGTCCGCATGGTCTGGTACAGCCTGGTTGGCCTGGTGACGGGGCAGTTTGGCCTGAATGATATGGCCGGGCCGATCGGCGCGGCGGACGCAATTTCGCAGGCCGCTTCCATAGGCCTGAAAGAAGGAATTCTGCCCGCGGTCAATAACATTATCATGATGATGATGATGATTACCGTCAACCTTGGCGTGGTGAATCTGCTGCCCCTGCCGGCTCTCGACGGCGGCCGCCTGATTTTCCTTTTGATTGAACTGGTACGCCGCCGCCCGATCAACCCCAAATACGAGGGATGGGTACACGCGGCTGGTTTTGCGCTTTTGATGACCTTTATGATCATCATTACCTACAGCGATGTTCTGCGGCTCTTTACCGGAAAGGGATTGGGAGCATGAACCGAAAAATAACAAGAAAATTGAATGTGGGCGGCGTCGCGATTGGCGGCGATTCGCCCATTTCCATTCAATCCATGCTGAACGTTCCCGCGGCGGATGTGGACGGAAACGTCCGTCAGGCGCGAGAGCTGGAAACGGCCGGCTGCGAAATTCTTCGCGTTGCGATTCCGAATCAGCAGTCGGTGCGTTTGATCCCCGCCATCAAGGCGGCCACGACGATCCCTTTGGTCGCCGATATTCACTTTGATTACCGGCTTGCGCTCGAATCTGTCGAGGCGGGCATCGATAAAATCCGCATCAACCCCGGCAATATCGGCTCCGACGACCGCGTCAAGGCGGTGGCGGACGCCTGCCGTTCACACGGCGTTCCGATCCGGATCGGGGTCAACTCCGGCTCTCTGGAAAAAGAGATTCTGGCAAAGCACGGCGGGCCTACGGCCGCGGCACTTTGCGAAAGCGCGATGTACCACGCGTCTTTGCTGGAAAAATACGATTTCAATGATATCGTCCTCTCGATGAAATCCTCGCGCGTCGATACGATGATCGAGGCGTATGAGCTTGCGTCGCAGGCATGCGATTATCCGCTGCACCTCGGCGTTACAGAGGCTGGCACCGAGCGGATGGGCCTTGTGAAATCCGCGATCGGCATCGGCTCGTTGCTGCAGCGCGGCGTTGGCGATACCATCCGGGTGTCTCTCACGGCAGACCCCGTGCGGGAGATCGCCGCGGCAATGGATATTTTAAGGGCATTAAATCTTCGCAGCGGGGTACAGATGGTATCATGTCCTACCTGCGGAAGAACAAATATTGACCTGATTGCGATTGCCGGTGAGGTAGAACGCCGTCTGGCCTCCTGCAAAAAGCCGATCACCGTGGCGGTGATGGGCTGTGCCGTCAATGGGCCGGGCGAAGCGCGCGAAGCCGATATTGGGATCGCGGGCGGGAACGGCGTTGGCCTGATCTTCAAAAAAGGGGAGATCGTACGACGTGTTCCCGAAGACAGGCTTGTGGACAGTCTGATGGAGGAAATCGAATCGCTGTAATCGTGATTATTTTCTTCCTCCGCCGCAGGCGGGGGAGAAAATCGCTGCACTTGCATAAGGCTGGTTTCAAGTGCAATTGGCTATCATAAGGAAAAGGATGTTGGAATGAAAACCTTTGCTGAAGTATTTGGTACATACCTCAATCCCCCCGGCACGACATGTCCGGAGGGAACCGTACTTTCCCTGCGGATCGACGAGCAGAACCGGGAGCTGGCGATAGAGACGGCATTCCCGGCTTTAGTGGAGCGCCCGGTCCTTTTTGCGCTGGAAGAACAGCTGAGGGAGGCGCTGAATATCCGCAGGGTGACCGTGCAGCCCCGCTATGCGAAAGAATTGTTCCAGACGGAATATTTTCCGGAGCTTGCGCAGGAGCTGCGGCGCAGGGACGCCAGCCTTAACGGCAGCCTGAAGGGTGCCGCCGCACGTTTGGAGGGGGACACGCTCATCATCACGCTGTCGCACGGCGGGCGCGATATGCTGCTTTCGCGCGGGTTCGACAAGGCGGCCTCCCGCCTGATTCAGGAGGAATTCGGCCTGACGCTCAAGGTGTCTTTTGACGGCACCGTCGAGATTCAGGCGGACGACGCCCGCTTTATCGAACGGGTGAAGCAGGAGCAGGAAACCGAGCGCCGGCAGGCAGTGGAAGAAGAGATGGCACACTATGATGCCATGATGAACGAAGGCGGGAGCAAAAAAGTCAAAAAGAACCCGCATTCCGTCAGTGTGCGCGGCGGCGATACGCTTCTGCCGACCGTCCTGCTGGATACCGTGAAGCTGCTGTACGGCCGTATGGGCCGCAGCACAAAGCCCGTGCCGATCGGCCGGGTTGGGCCGGAATCTGGTACGGTGACCATCTGGGGCGAAATCTTCAGTATGGATGAACGCCAGACCCGTGACAAATCGAAAAAAATCTATTCCATCAACATAACGGATTACACCGGTTCCATGACCTTAAAGCTCATTGAAGAGAACAGCCAGTGCCGCGCGATCGATACCCTGAAAAAGGGAAGCGCCATTCTGGTGAGCGGCGAAATCAGCTACGATAAGTACGACCACGAAATCGTTCTGCGTCCGCGCGGAATCAGCACGGTGGAACTGCTCAAGGTTGTCGATGACGCGCCCGAAAAGCGTGTGGAGCTGCATCTGCATACCTCTATGTCCAGTATGGACGGCATTACCCCGGTTGGCGATCTGATCAAGCGCGCCGCCGAATGGGGGCATAAGGCCATCGCCATTACCGACCACGGTGTGGCGCAGGCTTACCCGGACGCCATGAATGCCGCCGCGGCCGTCCGCAAAAAGGGAGCGGATTTCAAGGTCATCTATGGCATCGAATCCTATTTTGTCAACGACATGGTTCCCGCTCTGATGGGGGAAACGGAGAACACGCTGAACGATGAGTTCATCTCGTTCGATATTGAAACCACCGGTCTGAGCGCGGAGCAGGACCGCATGACTGAAATCGGTGCGGTGCGGATCAAAAACGGAGAGATCGCCGACAGCTTTGATATTTTCGTGAATCCCGGCATGCACATTCCGGCCAAGATCACCGAGCTGACCGGCATCACGGACGAAATGGTGAAGGATGCTTCGTCCGAAGAGGAAGCCCTGCGTCAGTTCTACGAGTTCTGCGGGGAAAAACCGGTGCTGCTGGCACATAACGCCGCGTTTGATACCTCGTTCATGCACGCCGCGGCTGAACGACACGGAATGGACTTCCCATATCCGTACATCGATACCCTGCCCATGTGCCGTTCGATGCTCAAGGACATTAAAAACTACAAGCTCGATACGGTCGCAAAATATCTGAAGCTCGACCCGTTCAATCACCACCGCGCGTGCGACGATGCGGCGGTTCTGGCAAAGATTTTTCAGAATCTGCTGCAGCGTTTAAAAGAGGATACCGGCGCGACGCGCGTCAAGGACATCAACACCTGCCTGGCCGGGGGGAATCCGAAGAAAATCCGCCCGGTGCATCAGATCATTCTGGTGAAGAATCAGACGGGCCTTAAGAATCTGTATAAGCTGATTTCCTATTCTCATCTGGATTATTTCTACCAGAAGCCGCGTATCCCGAAAAGCGTTCTCGTCAAATACCGAGAGGGTTTGCTGCTCGGCAGCGCCTGCGAAGCGGGCGAGCTGTACCGTGCGGTGGCCGGCGGCCAGCCGTGGTCTACGCTGAAAGAAATCGCCGGGTTCTACGATTATCTGGAAATCCAGCCGATCGACAACAACCTGTTCATGGTGCGAAACGGTCAGGTACCGAACGAAGAAACGCTGCGGGAATACAACCGCACGATCGTCCGGTTGGGAGAAGAGCTGGATAAGCCCGTCGTCGCCACCTGCGACGTTCACTTCCTAGACCCGAAGGACGGCGATTACCGGAAAATCCTGATGGCGGGGCAGGGCTTTGCCGACGCGGATGCACAGGCGCCGCTGTACCTGCGCACCACGCCCGAGATGCTGGAGGAATTTGCGTATCTCGGCAAAGAAAAGGCATACGAGGTCGTTGTGACCAACACCAATAAAATTGCGGATATGATCGATGAGATTTCACCGATTCCGCCCGGGGTGTTCCCGCCGTTCATCGACGGAGCGGAAGAGGAGCTCAACCGCATTTCATGGGAGAGGGCGAAAGAGATTTACGGCGATCCTCTGCCGCAGATCGTCCACGACCGCCTCAAGCGCGAGCTGGATTCCATCAACAAGCACGGCTTCTCCGTGCTGTACATGACGGCGCAGAAGCTTGTGGCCGATTCTGAGGCACACGGTTACCTGGTTGGCTCGCGTGGTTCAGTCGGCTCGTCGTTTGTAGCGAATATCTCCGGTATTTCCGAGGTAAACCCGCTGGCGCCGCATTATATCTGCCCGAACTGCAAACACAGCGAATTCATTACGGACGGCAGCTACGGCTCGGGCTTTGACCTTCCGCCGAAGCAATGCCCCGTTTGCGGCACCGAATACGACCGCGACGGCCACACCATTCCCTTTGAAACCTTTTTGGGTTTCGACGGCGATAAAACGCCTGATATCGACCTGAACTTCTCCGGTGAGTACCAGAGCGACGCCCACCGCTACACGGAAACGCTGTTCGGCAAGGACAACGTGTTTAAGGCCGGTACCATCGCCACCGTGGCGGATAAAACGGCCATCGGCTTTGTCCGCAAATACGCCGAAGAGCAGGGGACGGTGCTGCACCGAGCGGAGGAGCTGCGCCTTGCCACCGGCTGCACCGGGGTCAAGCGTACCACCGGCCAGCACCCGGGCGGCATGGTCGTTGTGCCGCGCGGCATGGAGATTTACGATTTCTGCCCGGTTCAGCACCCGGCGAACGACCAGAAATCCGACAATATCACCACGCACTTCGACTTCCATGCGATTCACGATACCATCTGCAAGCTCGACGAGCTGGGGCATGATGTTCCGACCATTTACCGCTATCTGGAAGACTACACGGGCATCCCCGTGATGAAGGTTTCCATGAGCGACCCGAAGGTGATGTCGCTGTTTACCTCTACAGAGGCGCTCGGCGTAACCCCGGAGGACATCGATTCCCCCACGGGTACCTTCTCTCTGCCGGAGGTGGGCACAGGCTTCGTCCGCCAGATGCTGATGGACGCGCAGCCCAAAACCTTCTCCGACCTGCTGCAGGTTTCCGGCTTGTCCCACGGTACGGATGTTTGGCTCGGCAACGCGCAGGATCTGATTAAGAACAAAACCTGCACGATTTCTGAGGTAATCGGTACACGTGACAGCATCATGACGTATTTGCTGCTCAAGGGTCTGGAGCCGAAAATGGCGTTTAAGATCATGGAGATCACCCGAAAGGGTAAAGCGTCCCAACTGCTGACGCAGGAACATATTCAGGCGATGAAAGACCACAACGTGCCGCCGTGGTACATCGATTCCTGTATGAAGATCAAGTACATGTTCCCGAAAGCTCACGCGGCTGCTTACATGATTTCTACCCTGCGCCTCGGCTGGTATAAGGTGCATCGCCCGGTGGAGTATTACGCTGCTTATTTCACAGTGCGCGGCGAGGACTTTGACGGGGCCGTGGTGCTGCAGGGCCGTGAGGCCGTGCGCCGCAAGATGAATGAAATCACGATGAAGGGCAAAGAGGCCAGTAAAAAGGAAGAGGACGCGTTTGCCACCTTCCAGATTGTTAACGAGATGCTGGCCAGGGGCATCGAGGTTCTGCCGATCGACCTGTACAAATCCGACGCGAGAAAATATCTGGTGGAGGACGGGAAAATCCGCCTGCCGTTCGCATCGCTTTCCGGCGTGGGCGAGGCCGCGGCCAACAGTTTGGCGGCGGCGCGTGAAAACGGCGGGCCGTACATTTCGATTGACGACCTGCAGACCCGCTCCAAGGTCTCCAAATCGGTGATCGAAGCGCTGCAGGTGGCGGGCGCGCTGAATGGCCTGCCCGAAAGCAGCCAGATGAGCCTGTTTTAAATAGTGATCCGTTCCCTTTCAAATGGTCTTATGCCGATATGGCGATTTTCCCCTTAAGTGGGGAAGAAGGGAACACTTTAAAAAGTGATGTCACTACAGGATTATACTCGAATGCCCGGCAGAACCTGCCGGGCATTTTTGTTGAGGAACCGACTTGCCCGGTTCCTCTTTTTTTGAATATTCCTTATTCGATAAAACGACAGCCGTTTTTCATCATCGATCTGTAATTTCTACGTTTTTCCTATACTCGTCTGCTGAAATGGGGAACAATTTCAGCATCATGAAGGCATAAAAATGCAAAATAAGCCTTGAACCCCTCAGTTTCTTATGCTATCATATTAGCATGTTAAAGCAAAGGCGGTGCAATGAATGAAAAAATACCATAAAATCACTCCCGAGGGCATTCGTGACTATCTGTTTGAAGAGTGCCTGGTCCATCATCACGTGGAGCACCGTCTGGAAGAGGTGTACCGTAACAGAGGCTTCCGTCAGGTTGTTACGCCTGGCTTGGAGTTTTATGATGTATTTGACCCGGAACGCTCCGGAATGCCGTCGGAAACCATGTATAAGCTGACAGACCGCAAAGGGAGGCTACTGGTGCTAAGGCCAGACTCCACCTTGCCGATCGCTCGGCTTACGGCAACCCGGTTGCAGGGGCAGGAAAAGCCCCTGCGTTTATTTTATACCCAACAAGTGTACCGGAATCATCCGGGACTAAGCGGACACGCGGACGAGATCATGCAGTCCGGGGTAGAGCTGTTGGGGGCCGGCGGGCACCGGGCCGATTTGGAAATCCTTGTAACGGCAATTGAGGCGCTTTCCGCCTGTGTGCCGGATTTCCGAATCGAGCTTGGGCACGCCGGCTTTTTTCGGGCCATTGTGGCCGGGATGCCGGTTTCGGAAGAGGTTCTGGA
>JAEXDU010000061.1 GCA_023401495.1 Bacillota bacterium | reverse complement strand
GCAGAAGAGCTCCCTCTCGCGTCTGCCGTCGGCAGAACCGCAGCAGAAACAGCCTGCCCATGCCCGCCCGGCGTGCCGGTAGTGATGCCCGGAGAAAAAATTACGGACGAAATTGCTGACTTTTTACGTGGGTATGGCATTTTTTCATTGAAAGTGGTAAAATAAATCAGATACCCTATTTTCGCTTTTTAAAACGTTCCGCAACCTGTATAGGAGGGATATATTATGAAACTGATCCTTGCCATTGTCAGCAGTGACGACAGTGCCACGGTACAGGCCGCATTGACGAAAAAGCACTTCCCCATCACAAAACTGGCGACGACCGGCGGTTTTTTAAAAGCCGGCAACACCACCTTTATCGCCGGTGTAGAGGACGATAAAGTGGAAGAGGTCATTTCCGAGATTGCCGCTCACAGCAGCCGCCGAACCCAGATCGTGCCCAGCGCTTCTGCCATGGATATGGGGCTTTACGCCTCCTTCCCCGTGGAGGTCACGGTCGGTGGATCGACTATTTTTGTAATGAATGTTGAGCGGTATGAAAAAGTATGATCTTTGAAGGATTTTTCGGTAACGATTCCCTGCGTCAGCAGCTTTCGCTTGCGCTGGAACAGGATCGCCTGCCTCACGCGGTGATTCTGGAGGGGCCGCCCGGCAGCGGCAAGCGTACTCTGGCGCAGATTCTGGCCAGAGCCTGCGTCTGCACCGCCCAGGGTGAGCGCCCCTGCGGTGTGTGCCCAGCCTGCGTCAAGGCCAAAGCGGGGTCGCACCCCGACATTATTGTGGAAAGCGGCGGCACTGCCGCGCGGTCGTTCCACGTGGATGCCGTGCGCCGCGTTCGTTCCGACGCGTATATCAAGCCGAACGAGGCTTCCCGAAAAGTATACTGCCTGTTTGAGGCTCAAACCATGTCCGAACAGGCGCAGAATGCCCTGCTGAAAATTTTGGAAGAGCCCCCCGAGGGGATTTTGTTTATTCTCACATGCCCGTCTGCCTCCGCGCTGCTGCCCACCATCCGCTCCCGTTCGCTGATTTTGACACTGGAGCCCCGGGAGCAATCCGGAGATCACCCTGAGGCCGAGGCACTGGCCGCGCAGATTCTGCGCGAGCTTCCTCTGCCGGATGAGTCCGCGGTGCTGAAAACATGCGCGCCGCTGATCCAGAATCGCGAGCTGCTGCGCCAGGTGCTCGACCGCCTGACGGTGCTGTTCCGCGACGCCGCCGTGCTGCGCGCCGGCGGAACCTCGCTTACCCGCGATCCTTCTGCGCAGGAGCTGGCCCGCCAACTGACCCGCGACCGCCTTTTGGCGCTGACGGAGCTCAGCATCCAGACCCGCCGCCGCATGGATCAAAACGCGAACAATACCCTCCTGGTCACGGTCTTTTGTGCGCAGCTGCGCGCCGTGGCGGGATATTAAACAATAAAGGAGAGAGCTATGGCCGAAGTAATTGGCGTACGATTTAAAAACGTGGGCAAAGTATATTACTTTGACCCCGATGGAAATCATTTGAAAAAAGGCGACATGGTCATCGTTGAAACCTCCCGCGGCGTGGAATGCGGAGAGGTCGCCATGGAAAACCGCCAGGTAGACGATGAAAGCATTGTGCAGCCGCTCAAAAAGCTGATCCGCATCGCGAATCAGGAGGATCTCAAGAAGCTGGCGGAAAATCAGATCCGCGAAAAGAGCGCCTTCGAGATCTGCAACAAAAAGATTGCCGCCCACAAGCTCGAAATGAAGCTGGTGGACGTGGAATACACCTTCGACAACAGCAAGATTCTGTTTTACTTTACCGCCGACGGCCGTGTGGACTTCCGCGAGCTGGTCAAGGATTTGGCCTCCGTGTTCCGCACCCGCATCGAGCTGCGCCAGATCGGCGTGCGCGACGAGGCGAAGATGCTCGGCGGCCTTGGCATCTGCGGGCGTCCGTTCTGCTGCTCCACCTTTCTGGGCAGCTTCCAGCCGGTCTCCATCAAAATGGCCAAAGAGCAGAACCTTTCGCTCAACCCGGTGAAAATCTCCGGCACGTGCGGCCGCCTGATGTGCTGCCTGAAATACGAGCAGGAGGCTTACCTCGATTTGCTGCGCACCACCCCCAAGCTTGGTGCGGTCGTGATGACTCCCGAGGGACGCGGCACCGTGGTGGATCAGAATCTTTTGACCGGCGTGCTGCAGATTCGGCTCGACAAAGCGCCGGATGCTGCGCCCTCTACTTACAAAGTGAAGGACGTCAAACTCATCAAAGACGCGCAGCTCCGCGTAAACAAAGCGGAACTCGATCAGCTAAAAGAGCTGGAAAAGGATTGAGATTCCATTCACAAATTCGGAAAAATCAGTTGCAATTCTGCCATTGTGTGTTAGAATAAGGGTGTAATACTTATTCTGGAGGTGCTTAACAATGGCATATGTTATTAACAGTGATTGCATTTCTTGCGGTGCTTGCGCAGGCGAGTGTCCCGTGAGCGCCATCTCTGATGGTGCTGACAAGTATGTAATTGATCCCGAGCTTTGCACAGAGTGCGGTGCTTGCGCTTCCGTGTGTCCCGTAGGAGCCCCGAATCCCGAGGCTTAAGGCTCACAATGACTGAAGTGATTTAAGGCGGAGCAATCGTTGCTCCGCCTTAAATTTTGGACAAGTTTTCGGGCGCGGCTCCCCGCTGCCCGCCGCTTGTTTTCAAATAAAATTTTCTTCTCCCATAAAATGATCTGCCGGAGGTAACCCATGCAGCCTGAGTTGGAGCCGCTCTCCCCCAGTATCTCCGTGTTCGTCTCACAGACGCACCGATTTAATACCGATACGATCTTGCTGGCGCATTTCGCGGCCCCCAAGCGGGGCGAGAAGTGCGCCGATTTCGGCACCGGCTGCGGCGCCATTCCGCTGATCTGGCTGGCGCGGTACGAGCCTGCCCAAATCTGCGGGGTAGAAATCCAGCCCGACGCCTGCGATCTGGTGCGGCAGTCCGCCGAGCACTGCGGCGTAACAGACCGCCTGCGGGTTCTGAACCTCGACCTGCGGCAGCTTGATCAAACAAAACCGCGCGACCCGTGGCTGGAAAACTGCGATCTGGTTTCGTGCAATCCGCCGTATAAGGCGCAGGGAACGGGCATCGAAAACCCCGAACAGGGCAAGCGCATGGCCCGGCATGAGGAGACCTGCACCATGGAGGACGTGGCGCGCGCCGCCGCATCCTGCCTACGCTACGGGGGCCGTCTGTGCTTGTGTCAGCGGCCGGAGCGCCTGACGGATATTCTCACGGCCCTGTGCGCGAACGGCCTGGAGCCGAAGCGCCTGCGGTTCGTGCAGGCCCGCGAAGGAAAAGCGCCAAAGCTCTTTTTGCTTCAGGCCCGCAAAAACGGGCAGCCCGGCGGCCTTTTGGTGGAGCCGCCGCTGATCCTGCACAACGAAGATGGAACCTTTACCCAGGAAATGCTGGATATCTACGGGTCCTACAAGGAGGGGCACTGATGACCGGAAAGCTGTATGTGGTGGGCACGCCCATCGGGAATTTATCGGATTTTTCGCCCCGCGCGGCGCAGACGCTGGCCGAGGCGGATTTTATCGCCGCGGAGGATACCCGCGTGACCGTAAAGCTATTAAATCATCTGGGCATTAAAAAGCCGATGGTAAGCTATTTTGAGCACAATAAGCTCGAGCGCGGCGGGGTCATCACCCGCAGAATACTGGCGGGTGAAACGTGTGCTCTGGTCTCCGACGCGGGAATGCCCGCGATTTCAGACCCCGGCGAGCTGCTGGTAGCCCAGTGCGCCGAGCTGGGGATTCAGACGCTCGTCGTACCCGGCCCCAGCGCGGTGATTTCGGCGCTGGCGATCTCGGGCCTGCCTACGGGCCGCTTTACGTTCGAGGGCTTCCTGAGCGTCAACAAGCGCGCCCGGCGCGAGCATCTGCAGCAGGTGGCCGCTGAAACCCGCACCATGGTGTTCTACGAAGCGCCGCACAAGCTCTCTGCCACCCTTGCCGACATGCTGGCTGCCTGGGGCGACCGCCGCATCGCGCTCGTGCGCGAACTGACGAAAATTCACGAAGAGGTCATCCGCACCACACTCTCCGAAGCGGCGCGCCGGTATTCCGAAGAAAGCCCCAGGGGGGAATTCGTGCTGGTGATCGAAGGGGCTCCCGTCCCTGTGGAAGAGCCGCTCACGCTGGAGGATGCCATAGAGCTTGCGCGCACTTTTTTAGAGGAGGGCGCCTCTGTTTCAGAGTCTGCCAAACGCGCCGCGAAGGAAAGCGGACACTCCAAAGCGGAGATTTATAAAAAAATTTGCGAATAATTCTCGATTTTTTGCCTCATCCCCTTGTAATTTTGACATTATTTAGTATAATAAAAGAAAGCGATCACATCCTATTCCCAAATGCCGGTGAAACGGCGTTTCGTTCCGTCGCGTAAAAGCGGCCGGAACAGGGTGGCATCCCTTACTGATTTTTTACAAGGAGGACGAACCGTATGGAACTGAAAGGAAGCAAAACCGAAGCAAATCTGCTGACTGCATTTGCAGGGGAATCCCAGGCCAGAAACAAGTACACATTCTACGCTTCTCAGGCGAAAAAAGAAGGCTACGAGCAGATCTCAGCTATTTTTGAGGAAACCGCCGGCAACGAGAAGGAACACGCCAAGCTGTGGTTTAAATATCTGCATGGCGGCGAGATCGGCTGCACAAAGGATAACCTGCTGGATGCTGCGCAGGGCGAAAACTACGAATGGACAGAAATGTACAGAGAGTTCGCCGAGACCGCTGAGCAGGAGGGCTTTAAAGAGATTGCCTCTGCGATGAAGCTGGTAGGCACTGTGGAGAAGACCCACGAAGAGCGCTACCGCAAGCTGCTGAAGAACATCCAGGAAGATATTGTTTTCCAGAGCGGCGAGCAGACCGTTTGGGTATGCCGCAACTGCGGATACATTCATATTGGCGATAAGGCTCCCAAGATCTGTCCTGCCTGCAAACATCCCCAGGCTTTCTTCGAGCGCAAATCGGAAAACTATTAAGCCGTTCCTTTTTCAAAGGGACAGCGTTATAGCAGGGCCGTACCCGGCCCATAAAAAGCAGCGAACGGCAAAGTCTGGTTCTCTGCAAGAAGATGCTTCAGAGCCGCCGCGGAACGTTATTGTTCCGCGGTTTTTCTGTTTTTGAGCAGCCCAAAGCCTCCGGCAGAAGGGCGCCGCAGGCAGGCACATTCCAATACAAAAAGCGCCGGATTCCTAAAAATCCGGCGCTGTCTTTTATCATGTGATATTTTTTCTCATATCAACAATTCAGCTTGCAATCAATCCCAGAAAATGCTACAATTTACTGGTAAGGTACAATTAAGTGCAAAGCGGGGACGAGGTGCAGGAACACCTCATCCCCTGCATACGGAGAAGTAGCCTCCATACACAACGGATATACCGCGCGTTGCTTACACATTATAACTCATTTCCGCTTTCTTGTACAGAGGAGGGGGGCGGATCCCGAAAATGGGTCCCGTTCTGCGGGTTGTGTACTGCACTTTGTGATATTAGGCGCTGTGTTATGGATGTATCCCCCCGTTGGGGAATCCGTAACAGGCGCTTTTTTGCTGCCTTACAGACAGGGCAAAGCGGGCCGGGTTTCTTAGAAATTTGAATCTCAACCATCATCATTCCCAATGATTGATCTGCATGCTTTTTTTAAAACCGCGGGCCGCCCCCGGCGCCGTGGTCCCGGCTCGCCGCGCCGTTGTCTGTAAGAATAAAACTGCCGCACGAATCGCCCCGGTGCGGCTGACCGGTCCATGGCCGAAAGCGCCGTCCCTCCCCAAGGGACGGCGCTTCTTTTACAGGCTGAGCCTGCATGCGCGTCGCGGGGCAGCTCAGAGAAAACCTTCCGCTTCGCGCTCCATTCGTCGCGCGTGCGCTGGTTGTTCTCACGCGGAAACAACCTTCTATGTTATAAATATTTTTTGTCTTTATAGGTTCCCCGTATGAATTCTGCTGACGCAGGGCTTGCCCTTCGTGCCGGGGCGGGCTGATTGCCTGTTCCATGTGAACTTTTTACCCGAGGATGAAGAACAAATTTTTAGCGGGTACCCCCCGCATGGGATTTCCGCTTGCGTGGGCCTGCCCCTCGTGTCGGGGCGGGCTGATTGCCTGTTCCATGTGAACTTTTTACCCGAGGGTGAAGAACAAATTTTTACCGGGTACCCCCCGCATGGGATTTCCGCTTGCGCGGGCCTGCCCCTCATGCCGGGGCGGGCACTTACTTTCGTGAAAGGACGAAAGTAAGCAAAGGCCTTCCAAAGGACACCTTTGGAATCCGTTTGGGGAACGGCCCCTGATTGTGCAAACAAAAGCCATCCGTAAGGCGCTCCAATGAAAATGCCCACTCTCCGGGTTTCATCAAGAAATAAGCTTAGCAATCTCGTCTGTCGGCGGGCATTTTCAGAGCGCTCTCGTTAGCTCGCAGTTTTTTAGTGCGGCTTCGCCGCTTTTTTGTTGGCGCAGGGCTTGCCCTGCAAATCGACATATTCAATAATCGTCATGCTGTCTTCTGACAAATCAGAGCTGTCGTCAGGCTGCCCTTCTGCGAGCTGTCGAGAGCGCTCTGAAAGAGACCGCCGCCGAACGAAAACAGGAAGCTTCCTTCTCGCACTGTCCAGGCGAGTGGGCGCTTTCATTGGAGCGCCTTTACAGTAGCTTTCGTCGGTGTATTCAGGTACTGTTCCACAAAGCGGATTCCCAAGGTGTCCTTGGGCGAATCTTTGTTTACTTTCTTTTCGTAAAGAAAGTAAATGCCCGCCCCGGCACGAGGGGCAAGCCCTGCGCCAGCAGAATTTTCCTGTGAGGCAACTCACAAAAAATCCACTCTTTCATCATCCAGAATAAAAAGAAAAGCCCCGCTCCAATCCAGGAGCAGGGCCGAAAAAAAATCACTTACACATTAAAGCGGAACAGCACCACGTCGCCGTCCTTCATCACATACTCCTTGCCTTCCGAACGGACAAGGCCCTTTTCTTTCGCGGCCGCCATCGTGCCGCAGGCCATCAGATCGTCGTAGGCCACAACCTCTGCGCGGATAAAGCCGCGTTCAAAATCGGTGTGGATTTTACCGGCCGCCTGAGGCGCTTTCGTCCCTGCTTTGATCGTCCAGGCGCGCACCTCCTGCGGGCCTGCGGTCAGGTACGAAATCAGGCCGAGAAGAGTGTAGCACTCGCGGATCAGGCGGTCAAGACCGGATTCCGAAAGGCCCATGTCCTCCAGGAACATCTGCTTTTCCTCCGGCTCCATGCCGGAAATTTCGGCTTCCACCTCCGCACAGATCGGCAGAACGCCCGCGTTTTCCTGCCTGGCCAGCTTCTCAACCACAGCAAAATACGGATTATTCTCCACGCCACCCTTAAAATCGGCGTCACTCATGTTCGCCGCGTAAATGACCAGCTTGTTCGTCAGCAAAGACACCGTAGCCAAAAGCTCCGCTTCTTCCTCGGTGCATTCCACGCTGCGTGCGGTGTGGCCCGCGTCCAGCTCGGCGCGCACGCGCTCAAAGAACTCGCATTCCGTCTGGTATTTCTTGTCCGCCTTGAGCATCTTGCGGGTTTTGTCCAACCGGCGGTCGAGCACCTCCATGTCAGAGAGGATCAGCTCCAGATTGATCGTCTCCACGTCACGCGCGGGATCTACGTTGCCGTCGACATGGATGATATCGTCGTCCTCAAAGCAGCGGACTA
Organism: Bacillota bacterium; assembly: GCA_023401495.1. Lineage (GTDB taxonomy): Bacteria > Bacillota > Clostridia > Oscillospirales > Acutalibacteraceae > Faecalispora. The sequence continues at coordinate 26,300 of JAEXDU010000061.1, read as the reverse complement.
CGTGAACGATCGCGTCCACCTCGCGGATATTCGCCAAAAACTGGTTGCCCAGGCCCTCCCCCTTAGAGGCGCCGCGCACCAGACCCGCAATGTCCACAAACTCGATCGTAGCGGGGGTGTATTTTTCGGGGTGGTACATCTCGGCCAGCTTGTCCAGACGTTTGTCCGGCACGGCCACCACACCGACGTTCGGCTCTATAGTGCAAAAAGGATAGTTGGCGGACTGCGCCCCGGCGTTGGTAATGGCATTGAACAGCGTGCTCTTTCCAACGTTAGGCAGCCCGACGATTCCCAGCTTCATTTCACTCATCAACCTCTTTCTCTCGCATAAAACATTTAACTCTTATTATATTCTTTTTCCGCGATGCGCGCAAGGCTCTTTCAGCCAATCAGCCCCAGCCGCTCCAGCAGCCACGCAAAAGCATAGATCACCGGCTGATGCGCAATGTAAATCACCAGCGCCCAGCGGCCCATCTGCGAGAAAAACGGAACACGGCTGCGGTACATCCATTTCGGGGCCAATCCCGCGGCCACCGGCCTGCCCACCATGGTTCCCGCAAGGAACACGAAGCCCCAGGGTAAAAGCGGAAAATAATCCGACGACGAGAACGAGGAATCATAAAAGCCCAACGGGAACAGCCACTTTACATGGTAAATCGCCTCCGGCAGAGGAATCACCGAAACCGGGCCGAACCCCAAATAACCCGACGGGATGGGCCGTGTAAAGAAATACAGGACAAAGCACAGAAGAACCAGCAGCCACGAAAAGGGGATTTTGCTCAGGTGCTGCCCCAAAAGGCCGTACAGGATCATGCACACCGCCAGAAAATGCAGAATGCCGAACCAGATGGCATACTGGGGTGTGACAAGGACGGTGACAAGCGACACCACGAGCGCGACCGCGAACAGCCGCAGGCCCCGCCGCAGATTCGAGCGCGAGAGAAGCGAAGAGATACCCGAAATAAAAATAAACAGCGCCGCAAAAAACGGCTCCGCCGGGGTAAAAAATCGAAACAGCACCATCATCCATTGAATCTGGTACAGAAAGGCAAAGGTATAAAACGCGTGGTAAAACACCATGCAAAACACGGCAAAACCGCGCAGCTCGTCCATCAGGTGAAGCCGGGGGCGCGTAGCTGCCGCCGGGGACTGTGTGCTTTCGTTCAAGTTGATTCCTCCCGCCGAATCCCAAAAGTGGTTGTCAATATACAAAATCTGCCGGATTTTTGCGGGAACATAAGCAAAATTACCGCTTCAAACCAGAGCCGTACCGTGTTATACTAGACTCAGGCAGATTTGCCCTGAATTGTCCGGTGCGTCAGTCCGCGCCGGTATCCAAAGATATCATTTTATTTTATTATATCGAACGAAAGGAAGAATTACAATGAATGAACTGAAAATTGGACAGACGATTTCCCAGGATTATACCGTTACCTCCGCCGATCTGGCATCCAAACTCGGCAGCGGCAGTGTAGACGTGCTTGCCACGCCCCGGCTGGTTGCGCTGATGGAAGGCGTTTGCGCCCGGATGCTGAACGCCTATCTGCCGGAGGAAATCACCTCGGTAGGCTCCGAAGTGCATATAAAGCATCTGGCGCCCACGGTTGAGGGTGTTACCATCCACCTGACGGCAAAGCTGATCGAAAGCGACGGCCGCAAATTCACCTTTGAGGTAGAGGCGTCTGACAACGTGGGCCTGATTTCTACCTGCACGCATGAGCGCGCCAGCGTCAAGCGTGAGAATTATCTGAAAAGAGTGGCGGAACGCGCCAAGCAATAAACCTTTGACGAAAGGAACTCCCGATGAAATCTGTTTACCCCATCGTTTTATTTGATCTGGACGGCACCCTGACCGAATCCGGCCCGGGCATCCTGAGCTGTGTAAAGCAGACCATGCAGCGCCTGGGGGTGCCGGAGCCGCCGCCGGAGATTCTGCGCACCTTTATCGGCCCGCCGCTGTTTCAAAGCTTTTCGCAGACCTGCGGCCTGCCGGACGATGTGAGCGACCGGGCGGTGAAGCTGTACCGCAGCCTTTACGAAACCGATGGCCTTTACAAAAATTCGGTGTATCCGCATACCTTCGAGCTGCTTTCCGCTCTGCGGGGCGCGGGAGCAAAGCTCTGCATCGCCACCTCGAAGCCCCTGCCGCAGGCAAACCGCGTGGCAGAGATTTTTAAGCTGGCCCCGCTGGTGGATTTTGTCGCTGGCCCCGCCGGCAGCGAGGAGCGCGCCAGCTCAAAGGCAGAGCTGATCGCCTCGTGCGTGGAGCGCTTCTCGGCCGAGCCGCAGAACGCGGTGATGATCGGCGACACAAAGTTCGACGCCGAGGGCGCACGCCTGGCAGGCACGGATTTTATCGGGATGCTGCACGGCTACGGCACCCGCGAAGAGATGCAGGAGCAATTTTCCGGCGCGCGGTTCGCCGCGGATTTTATAGAGCTGGAACGCTTGCTCTTGACAAACTGAGCGGATACGGATATAGTGATATTGGAACTGAATACGGGGCGCTGCGTATACGCGGCTGAGATGAGGCGGATTGACGCCTATGTCCCTTTGACCTGATCTGGATAATGCCAGCGTAGGAAACTTTTGCAGCACAGCAAGACGCATTGTGGTATTACCCGCAATGCGTCTTTTTGCGTGCGGCACGTTTTTCAGGAAAGATCGCAGTTCACACTTTGGGTTTCCGCTACCGGAACAGCGGACGCGCCTGGGACGATCCTCCTTCCTTGTTTTGATGGGAGATCGGTACCAATCGGCGTGAGGAAGGATCTTTTATGAAAAAAAACAACACCGTGATTCTGGTGGAATGCGCGCTGATGATCGCGCTCTCCACTGTTCTGAGCATGATCAAGGTATTCGAGCTGCCGCAGGGCGGTTCGATCACCCTGGCCAGCATGGCGCCCCTGGTGCTGGTCTCTTACCGCCACGGAGTCAAGTGGGGCCTTGGCACCGCTTTTGTTCATAGCCTGCTGCAGATGCTGCTGCAGTTCAGCGCCCCGCCCGCAAAAACGCTCACCGCGTTCGCTTTGGTGGTACTGCTCGATTATGTGCTGGCCTTTACCGTGCTGGGCAGCGCAGCGTTCTGGGGCAAACCGATCCGCAATCGTTCGGCCAGCATTGCGTTCGGCGCGGCGATCGCCGTGTTCCTGCGCTTTTTGTGCAGCTTTGCCTCCGGCATCCTGATCTGGGGCGAGTACGCGCCCGAGGGAACACCCGTGTGGCTGTATTCCCTGGTTTATAACGGTAGCTATATGCTGCCCGAAATGGTGATCACGTCCGTCGTCACCGTCGCGCTGGTCAAGGTGCTCGACCGCACCGGAAATCGTTCCGCTCACGCGGCATAAGCGCTCTTACCAAAGGCCGGAGGGCTTGTTTGGAGAAGTTGCCAAAGTTGGGACAGACCTGTCAACAAATGCGGGGGCTTGTCATAAAATACATTAGGTGAGCCGAACGCCTTCTTCCATTTCATGTTCCTCCTATTTCTAATATAGTTCACCGTACAGAGGCAAAAAGGGGAAAACCGCAATGCGGTTTTCCCTTCGTTTTTTTATAAGCATATCAACTGCCGAAACCTTCGTAAGACAAGGCGGGCATCGCTTCCCGGCAGCCTGAGTTACAGGCCCAGCTCTTCGGGCTGCACCATGCCGGTCTGAATCGCACGGTCGCGCAGGAAAATATACAGCTCTGCAAGCGTTGCGTAATAATACGGCATAATCAGAGCCAAACCCAATGTAACCACAATATTCGTTAAGAACACGGGCACAGAAGCCATCTCCAGAACGATCGACACAGCGATCGGGATTAGAAACCAGCCGATAAAGGAAAGGGACAGCACAAGGATCGCTCCCTTTTCCCCATCGGTCATCAGGCGGCTGATCTGCCGTACCCGCCTGCCCGAAAGCCGGGGATTGTCAGACAGCAGAAACGGAACCATAATGTACTGCAGCGCCTTGTAAATACCGGGGATGATCAGCAGCAGCGTCCACAGGCCGATGAACAGGTTGGTCACAAAGCTGGTGAGCACCACGTTGCCATACCCATTCCGGAACCCCAGAAATACATCGGAAAACTGCCCCGCGTCAAACCGGTTGCGTACAAAAAAGCCGTACACTCCCACAATCAGCGGAAAAAGAATAAAGATATTCAACAGCAAGAAACCCAGATTATACCCCATGAACACGCCGGGGGCAACCTCCGGCACACCATTCCCCAGGCCGGATATCCACTTATCGTTGACCTCACCGTAGCCGGTAATCCATTCTATCAGCGAGGGTACGATCATAATCACGGCAGAAACCAGGAATGCCATCCAATACTTTCCGCCCCGGATTGCCGCCTTCGCATTGCTCTTCACAATCTCTCTGCTCCACATTTTCTAGTAAGACCCCTTTCACTCTTTTCTGTATCATACGATACTGCCCTTGGCCACTATGCCTAAACACGGCCACAGTGCATATCATAAATTTCTCATCGAAAGGCAGGACCAGCCTGTCAGCCTTATACTCCCGGCGCTCTGCCATGCGTAAATTTCACGCTTCTGCTGTTCGGCAGCGTCCGACACCGCCGCAGCTTCCTTAAGATAGCAATCTTCTGTTTCCCTGGCGGCCAACTGCCGCTCTTTCATGGTATGATTCTTCTGCCCAAATTGCGACAATAAGGGATCAGGCGATCGGTGTTGTCCGACTCTGCCTGATCCCTTGTTACCGATACTGTACTGCGTTTATTGATCAGACGATTCCGCCCGGATTATTCGGCGTATTTGTCCTCATCACTCCAGGAATACATCTTGCGCAGCTCTTTGCCCACGGATTCCAACTGATGCTCCGACTCAATGCGGCGGCAGGCGTTGAAATGCGCACGGCCATTCTTGTTCTCTGCGATCCACTTGCCGGCAAAGGTACCGTCCTGAATCTCGCTGAGAACTTTCTTCATTTCCTTCTTGGTCTCTTCGGTGATCAGGCGCTTGCCGGTCTCGTAATCGCCGAATTCCGCGGTGTCGGAAATGGAGTATCTCATCAAAGAGAAGCCGCCCTTGTAGATCAGGTCAACGATCAGCTTCATCTCGTGAATGCACTCAAAGTATGCGTTTTCAGGAGCATAACCCGCTTCTACCAGCGTTTCAAAGCCGGCCTTCATCAGAGCGCAGACGCCGCCGCACAGAACGGCCTGCTCGCCGAACAGGTCTGTTTCGGTTTCGTCGCGGAAGGTGGTCTCCATCACGGCCGCACGTGCGCCGCCGATGCCCGCGCCGTAAGCCAGCGCTACATCGAGCGCATGGCCGGTGTAATCCTGCTCAACCGCTACGAGGCAGGGAACACCCTTGCCCTCCTGGAATTCGCTGCGAACGGTGTGTCCGGGTCCCTTCGGGGCGATCATGAACACGTCCACAAACTTGGGGGGCTTGATCTGGCCAAAATGAATGTTGAAACCATGGGCAAACGCAATCGCCTTGCCTTCAGTCAGGTTCGGCTCAATGTCCTTCTTGTACATCTCTGCCTGACGCTCATCGGGGATCAGAATCATGATAATGTCAGCAGCCTTGGTAGCCTCCGGTACGTTTAGAACCTTCAGGCCCGCCTTCTTCGCGCGCTCTGCGCTCTTGCTGCCCTCATAAAGGCCTACTACAACATCGACTCCACTGTCATGCAGGTTCAAAGCATGGGCATGGCCCTGGCTGCCATAGCCAATAATCGCTACGGTTTTCCCCTTGAGTACGTTGATATCGCAATCGGCTTCATAATAAATCTTCGGCATAACATGTTCCTCCTTCAGCAGGTATAAAATTTATAAGACAGAGTTCAAGTTTCGTTTGCCAAGTCCGCTCAAACGCTCTGTTTTCTGGTTACCTGGGGCCCCTGCTCCAGTGCGACTGTGCCCGTGCGGGCGATTTCCTTAATGCCGTAGGGCTTCAGCAGCGTCAGCATGGTTTCTATTTTTTCGGCGGTATCCGCAAACTGAATGGTCAGCGAGGTCAGGGATACATCCACCACGCGCGCGTGGAACAGCTCCGCAATCTGAATGATTTCGGGGCGGTACTGCGGCGTGCAGCTCACCTTAATCAGCGCCAGCTCGCAGCTGATGAACGGGCCGGTGTCGTCAAGGCGCTTGACCTTAATGACAGGGATCAGCTTGTTGAGCTGCTTTTCCACCTGTTCCATCACATATTCGTCGCCGTTGACGACGATCGTCATGCGGGAAATGGCGGGGTCTTCCGTCACGCCCACGGCAAGGCTGTCAATGTTGAACGCACGGCGGGAAAACAGGCCTGAAACCTTGGACAGAACGCCGGGCTGGTTCTCTACCAGAACTGAGAGAGTATATTTCATTTCGGCTCCCTCCCTTTCAAATCGACGGCAAGGTCGGATCAACCTTGCAGACAAGCAGATACGGCTTATTGGATGCAAGCATTTTCCTGGCCAGCTCTTCCGCCTCGGGGTTATTCTCCGCCTGGGCGGATTCAATTCCATAGGCTCTGGCCAGCGCCACGAAATCGGGGTTGCCGTGCAGCTCGGTGGCCATGTGCCTTCCCCCGTACTGCTTATCCTGAATCTCGCGCACCATGCCGAGGTGCTCGTTGACCATGACGATGATCTTGACACCGACGCCGCTCTGCATGATCGTGCCGAGCTCGCACATCGACATCTGGAACGAACCGTCGCCGCAAACCGCCACAACCTGACGGCGGGGCTTTGCCAGCTTTGCGCCGATGGCTGCTGGGATCGAATACCCCATGGTGCCGAGGCCGCCGGACGTTAAAAAGCGCCCTTCTTTTACATTAAAGTTGTTGACGGACCAGATTTGATTCTGGCCGACGTCCGCAACGAGAATCGCGTCATCCTTCATCATGGAAGAGAGCGTGCGCATGAACGAGCGCGGCTCCACATAATCCTGAGAGGGCTCGCCGTGCGGCACATCCGCCTGCCGCAGCTCCTGAACCCGGTCCAGCCACTCCTTCGGCACCGCGTTGCTCACCTTATCCGCCAGGCTGTTCAGCACAAGGCGGATATCGCCCACGATCGGGATATGCGCGGTGATATTCTTGCCGATCTCCGCGGGGTCCACATCAATGTGGATGATCTGCGACTTGCTGCCCAGCATTTCGGGAGCAATGATCGCGCGGTCGCCCACTCTGGCGCCGCAGAGAATGACCACATCGGCGGAGAGCAGCGCCTGATTGGCGCTCTTTTTGCCGTGCGAGCCGACCATTCCCAGATAAGAATCGCTGTCCAGCGGAACCACGCCGATGCCCATCATGGTAGAAACCACGGGGATTCCCGTTTTCTCCACCAGACTCATCAGCTCTTTTCTGGCGCCCGCCAGCACCACACCGCCGCCGCAGCAAATCAGCGGCCTCTGCGCTCCGGAAAGCGCCTCAACCGCGCGCTTGATCTGCAGAGCATGTCCCTGCGTGCGGGGCTTATATCCGATAATATCCGCGTGCTGCGGGTATTTGAACTCTTTGATCTCATTTTGCTGCACATCTACCGGCACATCGATCAACACCGGGCCGGGGCGGCCTGTGGAAGCAATATGGAACGCTTCCTTAAACACGCGCGGCAGATCGGCAGTGTCCTTTACCAGGTAGCTGTGCTTCGTAAACGGCTCGCACGCGCCGGTAATGTCGGCCTCCTGAAACACGTCACGGCCGAGCAGCTCGGAACGAACCTGCCCGGTAATGGCGATCAGGGGTACCGAATCCATATAGGCGGTCGCGATGCCCGTAATCAGGTTCGTCGCGCCGGGGCCGGAAGTGGCGATACACACGCCGGGCTTTCCGCTCGAGCGCGCATAGCCGCTCGCCGCATGACCTGCGTTTTGCTCCTGCCGAACCAGAACGTGCTGGATGGAGGACTTCGATAGCTGATCATAAAAAGGACAGATCGCCGCGCCCGGATAGCCGAACGTTAGGACGACCCCTTCCTGCTCCAGGCATTTCACCATGATTTCCGCTCCGCTGATCATCGTACTCCACCTTCCCACTTGAACTGTTTTTTTGATACTGATTCTCGATAAAACCGAAGAATCGCGATTGTTCTGCAAATATCGCTTCCAAAAAATAAAATGACCCGACCCCTTTCCATCCGCCTTCGGAGCGAAAAGAAGCCGCCGCTTTGAAAGGATATTCTTTTGAGATTACTCTTTATTATAGTATGATACTTTAAATCAGTCAACTGAAAAAGCGGTGTGCCGCCTCCCAAAGGAACACGGCGCACCGCCTTACTTTTGTGCAATTTTGCTTATGCTGCCGCCGCAGGCACAAGGCGCTACTGCGGTCTCTTGATCCATTGGCGGCAAAACAGCCGCTTGTGGTTTATTTAACCAGAGATTTCAATGTTTCCATCTGAGCGGGAGTCAAATCGAGAATATCGCTGTTCTCCATACCGGTGGAAACATCCTCGATGAGGATCATCTTGGTGTCCTTCTGGGTCACGGTGTTGTGCCACAGGGACTGAGGGATATTGTAAACCTTGAACGGCTCCATTTCCAGCGCTTCCATCTCCAGCTCGCCATCGGCCTCTTCCGCACTGATCAGGGTGCAGCGGCCGCTGAGCAGCACAAACAGCTCGTCAGTCTTGTTGTGGCGCTCCAGGCAATTGAGGCCGGTAATGTCGTTTGCGGGCTTCCAGTTCTTAATGCCGACAGTCCACTTCTCATTCTCATAGACTCTCTGCATGCCTTCGCCGTTCATCTCAAAGCTTTGAATTTTCATGGTTTTGTCTCCCTCTTATTTCAGCAGTGCCTTGGCTTTTGCCACAATATTCTCCGGAGTCAGGCCGTAAATGCGGAACAGGTCTGCCGGCTTGCCGGACTTACCGAACTTATCCATTACGCCCACGCGGTCAAACTTCGCGCTGGACTTGCCCGCCAGAGCCTCCGCAACAGCAGAGCCGAGGCCGCCGATGATGGAGTGCTCTTCCACAGAAACCATGGCGCCGCACTTCTCGGCCATCTTGAGGATCGTCTCGTCATCAAAGGGTTTGATGGTGTGAACGTTCACAACCGCAGCACTGATGCCGTCAGCCGCCAGCAGTTCGGCAGCCTTGAGCGCCTCGGGAACCATCAGGCCGGTGGCAACCAGGCATACGTCGGTGCCGTCCTTCATGATGTTGGCCTTGCCGGGGATGAAGGGAGTATCTTCTTCGGTAATCACGTCGCACACAGGGCGCGCCACGCGGATATAAACAGGGCCGTTGATCTCTGCCGCAGCAAAGACGGCCTTCTTGGTTTCAATCGGATCACAGGGAACAAAAATAGTCATGTTCGGAACAACGCGCATCAGCGCCAGATCTTCAATGGACTGGTGGCTGCCGCCGTCCTCACCGACACACAGGCCGGAATGGGACAGGCCGAATTTCACGTTGGCGTTTACATACGCAACTCCGTTGCGAATCTGTTCGTATGCGCGTCCGGTGCCGAACAGCGCAAAAGTGCTGGCAAAGGGGATCAGGCCGGAATGCGCAAAGCCCGCTGCCGCACAGACGAGGTTTGCCTCCGCAATACCGAAGTTGAAAAAGCGGTCCGGGTATGCGTCCATGAACATGCTGCTCATGGTAGCGTGGGCCAGGTCGGCGTCCATCGCGACTACCTTATCGTTCTTCGCGCCAAGCTCTACCAGAGCCTCGCCGTATGCTACTCTTAAAGATTTTTTCTCAGCCATCGATCTTTACCCCCAGTTCCTTCATTGCCGCCGCGAAATCATCCTTAGACATCGGCTTGCCGTGCCATCCGTGGTTATCCTCCATGAAGGAAATCCCATGGCCCTTGTGGGTATGGCAGCAAATAAACTTGGGCTTGCCGACAACCGGCTTCTTGATCGCTTCGGTAATCGCATCGATATCGTGTCCGTCCACTTCCAGGCATTCAAAGCCGAATGCGCGGAACTTTTCAATCGGGTCGCCAACGCTCATGACCTGATCGTTGCTGCCGTCAATCTGAAGATGGTTAAAGTCGAGAAGTACCGTGAAGTTGTCGAGCTTGTAATGAGCCGCGGACATCGCCGCCTCCCATACCAGGCCTTCCTGCATTTCGCCGTCGCCGATCAGGGCGTAAACCTTGTAATCTGCCTTCTTGTATTTTGCCGCAAGCGCCATACCGCCGGCAATTGAAATTCCCTGGCCCAAAGAGCCAGTGTTGCAGTCAACGCCCGGGGTTTTGGTCATATCGGGGTGCCCCTGCAGGTGGGAATCCGCCTGACGCAGATGCTGGAGATCTTCCTTCGGAAAGAAACCCTTGTCCGCCAGAACCGCGTACAGAGTGGGGCAGGCATGGCCCTTGCTCATGACGAAACGGTCGCGGTCTTCCATGTGCGGGTTTTTGGGGTCGTACTTCATTACATTTTCGTACAACGCCAACAGGATCTCTACGCACGACAGGGATCCGCCGGGATGGCCCGACTGGCAGGCATAGAGCGATTTTAAAATATCGGCTCTAATCTGCTTGGCTTTTGCGTTCAGTTCGCTGTTCATTTCGATTACTCCTTTACAATTAACCCTTCACGGCCCCCGCGGTCAGGCCTTCCACCAAACGCTTCTGCGCGAAGAAGAACATGATGCAGACGGGGATGATCGTTATAATTCCGCCGGCCGTCAGAAGATCCCACTGGACCCCCAGCTGGCCGATCAGATTTTTCAGAGCCACAGGAATTGTGCGGTTCCGCTCGTTGGTGAACATCACGGCGAAAGTGTACTCATTCCAGGAGGTCATGAAGATGTACACACCCGTAGCGACAAGACAGGGCACCAGCACGGGGAAAATAATGCGTGTAAATGCCTGCGCCCGGTTGCAGCCGTCTACCATGGCGGCTTCCTCCAAAGACAAGGGCAGGTCATTGATAAAGCCGTTCAGAAGCCATACCGAAAACGGAATGGTGAACGTGGCATAAGAAAGCACCAGAGAAAGGGGGGTGTACAAAAGGCCCATACTACGCATAATAGCATAAAGAGGGATCAACAGCAAGACCGTAGGAAACATGTTATTGGTTAAAAACAGAACCATAAATGCTTTTCGGCCGGCAAAACGAAAACGCGAGAAAGAGTACGACGCCAGCATCGAAACGGTCAGGGTAATCAGTGTGGTGATGATCGCCACCACAAAGCTGTTGCCCATGGGCTTTAAAAAGTTAAAATCCACAAAAAGCTTTCTGTAGGATTCAAATGTCAGGTTATGGGGCCAGTAGGTGACCACGCTGCCGTACAGCTCTGCTTCCGGCTTAATGGAGGTAACGAAGGTCCAGTAAAACGGGAAGAGCAGAAACAGCAGGATCACAAACAGAGGCAGGTACAGCAACAGGAAATTCTGCATCGGTGTTCTTTTATGCTGCATAACATTACGCCTCCTGATTCGCAAACATACTTTTCAGATACGGAATCGCCACCAGCAGCAGCAAGAATGTGAGCAGGAGCGACATGGTCGACGAATAGCCCAGGTTCAGGGCGTTCGCTTTGTTGAATACATAAACGCTCAGCGTCTGCGAAGCGTAAGCAGGTCCGCCGCCCGTCATGTTGAAGATCACGTCCACCGAGTTTGCCACCCAGATAATGCGCAGCAGCGTGGTGACGAAGATCGTGTTTTTAATCGCGGGGATCGTGATGCGGAACAGCTTCTGGAATCCCGTGGCGCCGTCGATGTCGGCCGCCTCGTACAGCTCACCGGGTACGCCCTGCAAGCCTGCCAGAATCATCAGGGCAAAGAACGGGATGCCCTGCCAGATGATCGTGAGAATGACCGACGGCATAACCGTCGATTCCTGCGCGAGGAACGGAACCGGCGCGGAGATCAGGCCGACCTTCATCAGCAGGTCGTTGAGCACGCCGTAGCTGCCGTCGTAAATCCAGCGCCACATCAAACCGATGAGAACGCCGGGGGTAACCCAGGGGATCAAGCTTACCGCGCGCACAACACCGCGGCCGTGAAATCCCTTGTTCAAAAGATTCGCCAGAATAAAGCCAAAAACAAACTGGAAGCCTACACCGAAAACAACCCACAGGATTGTCCTCCAAAGGGATGCCCAGAACAGCTTATCCTGCAGCACATCAATGTAATTGGTCAGCCCAACAAAACCGATATCACTCGGCCTTCTTAAATCGTAACTTTGAAAGCTCATTAAAACCGCGTTGAGCGCAGGGAATAAAACAACCGCGATAATAATCAGCACCGCAGGCGTGATCAGCAAATACGGCCAGATATTCATCTTTTTACGCTGCACTGTATCTTCACCTCTTCGAAAGAATGGGGCTGCGGCCGTGCTTCCGCCCGACCGCAGCCCGCGTAGCCCATGTTTTCAGATCTTATTTTTTGCCGTACAGGCCTTCCTGCAGGGTCTTCATGGCGTCAGCAGCAGTCTCTTTGCCGGTCAGGGCAGAAGCGACCGTGTTCGGCCAAATCGTGCTGATCCACTCGGTGGTGGTGTCTTTGATCGGGATAATGCCCGCGTAAGACTGACCAGCGATGGAAGCCTTCATGAATTTGTTGTCCTGAAACTCAGGCAGAGCCTGTACTGTTTTGCTCACAGGCATGTTGCCGGTGATTTTGCACCATTTCTCCTGGCCTTCGCCGGCTGCCAGATAAGAAACCCACTCAAAAGCGGCTTCCTTGTTCTTGCAGGCCTCGAAGATGACGTTCTCGGTGTCGCCCATGGAGGTCCACTGGCCCTTGCCTGTGGGGAACGGGAACGCGTCAACATCGTCGCCGAAGGTCTCTACCATACCAGCAGAAGAACCAATGTGGTGAATGGTCATAGCGGTTTTGCCGGATTTGAAGTTCGCGATGATCTCGTTAAAGCCGTCCTGTGTCGCCGTGGGCGGTACATAGCCGTTCTTATACAGATCGATGAAATCCTGCATCCCCTGAACAGACTCGGGGGTGGTCATGTCTTCAAAGCTGCCGCCGCGGCCGTAGATGAAGCTGCCCCAGGGTTCCTGGCCGCCCTTCGCGCCGCGCATGCCAAAGCCGTAAACATCGGTTTTGCCGTCGCCGTTGGTGTCCATGGTGGTCTTCTTGATCGCCTCGAGGAATTCCTCATAGGTCTTCGGAACCTCTACGCCGGCCTGCTTGAAGATAGACGGACGATAATACACATACAAAATTTGAATGTTCCAGGGCATGACATACATTTCGTCCTTGCCGCCGGCCTGCTTCATAATGTCGTAAATGTTCTGGTCGATGTCGTCCTTCTTGTCCCACTTCGAAACATAGCTGTCGAGGCTGGCCAGCAGGTTGTTGGCGGTGAACAGCGGGGTGGAAGTCAGCTTCCATGCCGCGGTGTCGGGTCCGCCGCCGCCCATAACGGCATTGAACACATTCTCACTGTACGCGCCGCCGTCCCAGGGGTATTCCTCGGCTTTGACTGTGATGTTGCTCTTGTTGGACTTGTTGAAATCTTCAACAATTTCCTTCATTTTGGCGGAGTAGTCGGAGCTGTCTGCCCAGTACCAATGGGTAATGGTAACCGGTTCGCCGCTGGCCGCCTGAGATTCCGCCGCGCTGGATGCTGTTCCGGGCTGTTTGGCGCAGCCGGCAAACGATGTGACTGCCATTGCAAGCGCCAGGGTAAGTGCCAGTACTTTTTTCCTTTTCACTTTCATTCCTCCTAGTATTTAAGCTGAGAATCGTCCATGGCCTGCAAAATGTGCCGCCGCGCCTCTTCCGCCGCGACATCCGGGTTTTTATCCCGGATTGCCTCGAAAATGCGGATATGAGCCGCGATGGCCCGCTGATGCGTGCCAGGAACATTCATCGTTTCGAGATAACCCTCCCGAATCGATTCACAGATTAAAGGCAGAATGCGCTTTAATACGTCATTCTGCGTGCACTCCGCCACAGCCGTATGAAAATCCACGTCGCGGGAAGGGTACTCGAGCCCATTGATGCGCTCCGCGGTCTCCATCTCTTCGATTGCCTGGCCGAGCCTGTAAAGATTCTCGCTGGTGGCCCTTTGCGCCGCCAGCCTCGCGATTTGCGGTTCTATCAAAAGTCTGCTTTCCAGCAGGTTTTGAAGCAGTTTATTCGGATTTGCAAAATGCAGCCCCAAGGGATCGTTTTTGAGTCCGGGGCTTTCCGTAATAAAAGTGCCTCTCCCCCTGTGAATTTCAACAATATTATCGGCGATCAACAGCTTGACCGCTTCACGCACAGTAGAGCGCCCCACGCCGAACATGACCGCCAACTCCCCCTCACTCGGAAGACGATCGCCGGGCTTCAGATTTTTTTCCACAATCATTTCCTTCAGTTTTTTGGAAATCAAGAGGGGAAGTTCTCTGGTCCCAAACAAAATTTGACTCATGTCCACACTCCTCGGTTTTCGCTGCGCTGCGCATTCTGTCCCTCCCGGACGAAAGCTGCGTTTCATCAGGATTTTTGTGCAAATACACAAATTTGACGATTTGATTATACCAAACTCAAAATCGAATTTCAAGACTTTTTATAATTATATTTATTTTTGGGACATTAAATTATCAAACAGTGCTAAAAATCCACCAAACGTCATGTGACGTCTGACGACTGACATCCGATTAGATTTTGGCACTACCACCTGATCCGTCTGCGAAATTCACGTGTTTCAAGCATACCTATTCTACTGTTTTCGCTATTTTTCATCCGCGCTCGCGTTTTCTTTTCACCTCCGTTCTTTATTGTCTGCAAGCTGTTCAAAAACATACAGACGGTATTTTCTCACGTCTGTCTGATGAAAATCATCAAGCGGAGGAAAATCACGCAGGACAAAACAACAAACAAAACGAAAAAGCCCTCTTATGTATGGAATTGAACTTTGCGAACCAACGCCGGAGCAAAATTGTTTCATCATTTAATCATTTATTTTAGAAAATATTTTGCGGCTGCGCAGCTTTTCCAACGGCCCGCGGCGGTATTTTGCCGCCCGGCGGCAGACAGGCGCTCTTTCGCTTGACTTTGCGGGTTCCCACGATATAGAATAAGAGCAGAAATTGCACAAAACGAAAACTGGAGCGTGAAAACAGAAAGGGTGTTCATTTTGGAAAGCTTCGTGTATCATGTACCCACCAAAGTCATTTTCGGAAAAGACGCAGAGCTTCAAATCGCACCGGAAGCCGCAGCCCGCGGTGTGAAACGAACTCTTTTGGTATACGGCGGCGGCAGCGTTGTCAAAAGCGGACTGCTGGCCCGGATGGAAGAATCCCTGGCGAAATCCGGGATCGAGGTGCAAACCCTGGGCGGCGTACAGCCGAACCCGAGGCTTCAGCTGGCGCGAAAGGGTGTACAGCAGGCGCTGGAATTCGGTGCGGAGCTGATTCTGGCCGTGGGCGGCGGCAGTGTAATCGATACCGCAAAGGCCATCGCGATCGGCACGGCGAATCCCGACACGGACATTTGGGAATTCTGGCTGCGCCATCAAAGCGTAACAAAAGCCCTACCGGTAGCCGTGGTGCTCACCATCTCTGCGGCGGGCAGCGAAACGAGCGATTCCGCTGTTCTCACCGATACCGAAACCAACAGTAAGCGCGGGCTGAACAGCCCGTTCAACCGCCCGGCGTTTTCGGCGCTGAACCCCGAGCTGACCATGACCCTGCCGAAATTCCAGATCACCTGCGGCACGGTGGACATCATGATGCACACGATGGATCGCTACTTTAATCCGGTCGTGACCAACCAGGTAACAGACGAGCTGTCCGAAGCCCTGCTGCGGGTCGTCATTCGCAACGGCCCCATCGCGCTCGCGAACCCGCACGACTACAGCGCCATGAGCGAACTGATGTGGGCGGGCAGCCTTTCTCACAATGAGCTGACCGGGCTCGGCGCACAGAAGGACTTTGCGCCCCACCAGCTGGGCCATGAGCTGAGCGGCAAGTTCGACGTGGCGCACGGCGCGTCGCTCTCCGCAATCTGGAGCTCGTGGGCAACGTATACCCGCACCACAAACCCCGAGCGCTTTGCCTGCTTTGGCAAAAACGTGTGGGGTCTGACCGGCAATGATACGGAGGATCTCTCGAAAGCTGCTATTGAAGCAACCGACCGTTACTTCCGTTCCCTCGACATGCCCACAAACTTTACCGAATTGGGTGTCGGCGTGCAGCCGGAAGAAGTCATTGAAGAACTGGCCTGGCGCTGCTCTTTTCAGGATACCCGCACCATCGGCACGTTCCAGAAGCTGAACCGCCAGGACATGACGGAAATTTACCGTCTGGCGAATCGATAACCATCTGACCGAGAAGGAGAAATTTTATGAAATCTACTTTTCTGCATTTCAATTTCAATGTGTTCGACCTGGAAAAAAGCCTGGCCTTTTACAGCAAGGCGCTGGGCCTGACAGAAAAACGCCGCAAAACGGCGGCAGACGGCTCGTTCATCCTCGTGTACCTCACCGACGGTTCCACCGATTTCGAACTGGAGCTGACCTGGATGCGCGACCGCAAGGAACCGTATAACCTGGGCGATAACGAGATTCACCTGGCTGTGCGCGTGCCCGACAAACAGGAAGCCTACGAGCTGCACAAGAGCATGGGCTGCATCTGCTTTGAGAACCACGAAATGGATTTGTACTTCATCAACGATCCCGACGGATACTGGATCGAAATTCTCGATCGCTGACTCCGCTCCCGCAAAACAAACAACCCCCGCCGGCTGAACCGGCGGGGGTTTTCTCCCTACTGAATTATCCCGTACTTTTTCATGCGGTACTGCAGGCTTTGGCGGCGCAGACCAAGGCAGTCGGCGGCGCGCGTAATATTGCCGCCGTAATATTCCAGAACCGCTTTCAGCACCTGGCTTTCATAAGAATCCATCGTGTACTGCAGATCGTGGTGCAGCCAGCTTTCTTCCTGATGCTCCCCGGCGGAAAGGATCTGCGGCTTCTGAATATCCTGCAGGTAGCGCGGCAGATGAGCAACCCCGATCACCGGGCCGTCCACCACATTCAGGGTAAAATCCAGAACGTTATGAAGCTCGCGCACATTGCCCGGCCAGCCGTACTGAGAAAACAGCGCGATCACATCCGGGCCGATGCTCTGAATGGATTTTGCGTATTTATAAGCCTTCGCCGAAATATATTCCTCCGCAAGCAGCGGAATGTCCTCCGGATGCTCCCGCAGCGGCGGCAGATCAATCGTCACGGTAGAAAGCCGGTAATATAAATCCTTGCGCAGAACATTATCCTTCAGCAGCTGTGCGGGGGACTCGTTGCAGGACGAGATAAAACGAATGTCCGTCTTTTGATCCTGATTGCCGCCGATGCGGCGGAAGGTGCCCTCCTGAATCACGCGCAGCAGCTTTGACTGCATGGAAAGGCTCATGGAATTCAGCTCGTCAAGGAACAGCGTGCCGCCGTCGGCTTCCTCCAGCAGACCGATGGAGTTGGTACTCCCCGTAAAGGCGCCCTTCTGGGTGCCGAAAAAGACGCCCTCGATCAGCGTGTCGGGAATCGCGGCGCAGTTGATGGCCACGAATTTTTTATCCTTTCTCAGGCTGAACCTGTGGATGCTCTGGGCAAAAACTTCCTTTCCGGTTCCGGTTTCCCCCACCAGCAGTACGCTGCTGTTCTGAACCGCCACCCGTTTGGCAAGATTTACCGCATCCATCAACCTCTGAGAAGTGCCGATAATGTTATTGAAGGTGTACCCCGAAAACCTTGCGGGGGGCAGCTTTTCTTCCTGATCGGTCAGAGCGGCGCGTATTTTTTCCAGCCAGACGATCTGGGCCTGAATTACCTCCAGATTCTGCTCAAAGACCACTACCCCCGCCAGTTCCTTGTTCTGAAAAATCGGGTACCCCGTGTTGACCGAAGCCACACCGCTGCCGGTCGTCGTCTTGAATGTGTCGAAACGGTTCAGAACGGGCGCGGCCGTTCTCAGGCATGTCAGCACGGTGCTGATAGACTCGTCCAGATCATACATATCCAGCAAATGCTTTCCCCGCACGGACAAGCTGTCGGGAATATCGGAAATCTTTCTGCTGTTTTCGTTGAGGTAAACCAGGCAGGCGTCTTTGTCATAAATCTGCACTCCGTCCGTCACCCTCTCCAGCGCGGACTGGTACAGGAAATTGACATCCGTATGCTTTTTCAGGTAGTAGACCATACCGTGGCCCGAGTCCCAGCGAATAAAGTCAAAGAGCTCGCCGTTCCAGCTCAGTTCCCCTTGATTCCGGCTGAAATCCGTCTGAGAAAACAAAACGGAGAACGGCTGGTACAAAAACGATGACCATATATGCGCGCAGCTGCTCTTCGCCGCCATGTCCATCCATTCAAACGATTGAATGCGTTTTTCCCGATCCAGAACAATGGCGACATCGGCCATATTCATAACTGGCACCTCCCCGGTTTTTCAGATGATGGAAAATCACTTTCCTCAAATCATAGCACAAGGCGTTCGGCTGGTCAATGAGTGCAAAATGGCTTGCCGAAGTGCCAAATAATTTGGCACTTATTCAGAAAACAGCCCGACGGTCACTTTTTTACTTTACCGTAAAAGCGGCCTAAACCGCGGATTTTTTCTGTATCATTCTGTTTTTTTCTGTATTTTTCACTTGGCACGGAATGTGCTACTATACCCATTGCTAGCAAAAAAGCCCTGTACCAAAAGCATGCGGATACGGTTCAGGGATCCACAGGTTATTTTGAAAAGGAGGAAAACAGAATGAAAGAAACCGAAACCAAGCAGAAAAAACCTCTCAAACTGGGGGTTTTCATTCCCTCGTTCGTCATTACCGGCGGCGCAGCTATCCTTGGGCTGGTAAACAATGAATGGCTGACATCAGCAACCTACACCGTTTTTGAATGGTCTTTGAGAAATTTCGCATGGCTCTACCAGCTCATCGCAATGTTCACCCTCATCATGATTGCCATCATGGCCTTTTCCCGAATCGGAAAAATCCGGTTCGGCGGTCCGCAGGCCAAGGCAAAATATTCCTTTGCGTCCTGGTTTGCCATGATACTTACCGCCGGCATCGCGACCGGCCTGATCACCTACGGGGCCAACGAGCCGCTGATCTATTTTGGGAACATATACGGCGAGCTCACCGCCTCGGGCATCGCGCCCGGCACGCCCGAAGCGGCGTTCTTTGCAATGGGCCGCGTGTTCTACAACTGGTCGTTCATCCCTTACGCCATGTATGCTCTTTCGGGAGTCATCATCGGGTATTTATACTATAATCGCGGGCAGGAGCTTTCCGTATCCGGCTCTCTCACCCCCCTGTTCGGGCCAAAGGTCACGCAGGGCCTCCCGCGCAATGTGATCGACACCCTGTCTGTTCTGGCCATTGTTCTCGGTCTGGCCTCTTCTCTCGGCGCAGGGCTTGCACTGGTAGGCAGCGGTTTACAGTCGGCCTACGGGATCGCGCAGGGGCCGGTTCTCTGGTTTGCCCTCGCGGCACTCATCACCGCCGCTTTTACCGTTTCTTCTGTTCAGGGCATTGACAAGGGAATCAAATGGCTGGCCGACCTGACCTCAAAAATCTTTTACGCGCTGGTCGCCGCCCTCATTCTCATCGGGCCGACCCTTTACATTCTCAACATGATGAACGTTGGCATGGGCTACTGGCTGGATCATTTCTGGTCCTGGGGCCTTGATCCCTACGTGATGGGCGGCGAAGCGCTGGTCACCTGGTGGACAATGTACGACTGGGCCATCTGGATCGCCTACGCGCCGCTGATGGGCATTTTCTTCGCCATGATCTCTTACGGCCGCACGATCCGCCAGTTCCTGGTTGTCAACTGGATCGCCCCCGCTGTTTTCAGCATCGTGTGGTTCAGCATCTGGGGCGCCACCGCCCTCGACTGGCAGACCTCCGGCGTGGCGGATATGGTTTCCATCATTCAGCAGAACGGAGCCGTGGCCGGAATCTGGGAATTCTTAAAACACATCCCGCTGAGCGCCGTATTTATCCCCATTGTGATCATCACGCTGATTGCAGAATACGCCAATACCGCCAACGGCATGGCAACTACGATTTCTTCCATCTGCACAAAAGGCTCACGCCACGATGAAGAGCCGGCCACCTGGCTGAAAATTCTCTGGGGCGTCACCATCGGCCTGATTGCCGCGATCATGGTGGCATTCGGCGGCGGCGAGCAGGGCGTTGACGGCGTCAAATACCTTGCGGCCTGCGGCGGTTTTGCCGTTCTGTTCGTGTTTATGCTTCAGGTAGCGTCTACGTTCAAGGTGTTCTTCCTGGATAAGGAAACGAAGAAGGATATTGTAGACAGTGAAGATTTAATCGAAGGAGACGAAGAAACTGACCAGGAAGCCGGAAAGGAGAAAGCCCGTGCAGAAGCCTTATCTTAAAAGCATCACGCTGGGACCCGATATTACGCTGGAGGATCTGGTCAGCGTGGCACGCCACGGAGCCAGGGTGGAATTTTCTGAGGACTACCGGGAGCGGGTCAACCGTTCCCGGGCCCTGGTGGAACAATGGGTAGACCAGAATCGCGTTATGTATGGTGTTACCACTGGCTTTGGGGCTCTGTGCACAAAAGCAATCTCTAAAGAAGAGACAGCCCAGCTGCAGCGCAACATTATCCTTTCGCATTCCACCTCCGTAGGCGAACCGCTGGCGCAGGAGCAGGCCCGCGCGACCATGCTGATGGTTTTACAGAATCTGGGGCAGGGTTACAGCGGAGTGCGGCTGGCCGTACTGGAAAAATACCGCGAATTCCTGAACCGCAACCTCGTCCCGTGGATTCCCCGGGAGGGCTCGGTAGGCTATCTCTGCCCGGAGGCCCACATGGCGCTGGTGCTGATCGGCGAGGGCAAGGCCTACTTTGACGGCCAACTGCTCCCGGGAGCCGAAGCGCTGGAGGAGGCCGGAATCGAACCGATCGAGCTTTGCGCAAAAGAAGGTCTCGCACTGATTTCGGGAACAACCTCTGCTACCGCTTTGGCCGCGCTGGCCCTGTACGACCTGCTGGGCGCTGCCAAAGCGGCAGACGTGATCGCCGCCATAACCTTAGAAGCCTCGAAAGGGCTGATCCGGGCCTTCGACGACAGAGTCATGCGGGTTCGCCCGCACCCCCAGCAGAGCGAAACAGCCGCCAACATCCGCGACATTCTGGCGGATTCCGAGGTGATCGATCACTACCGCAACGCCCGAATTCAGGATGCGCTTTCTCTTCGCTGTGTGCCGCAGCTGCATGGGGCCGCCAGAAAAACTCTGCTGGACGCCCGCAAAACCCTCGAGATCGAGATCAACTCCTGCTGCGACAACCCCATCATCTGGAGCGAGCCGGGCGAGGAGGATGTGATTTCCGCCTGCAACCCCGATTCCTCCTACGTCGGCATCGAAATGGACAGTGCCTGCATTGCGGCAACGTGTCTTGCCAAGATGTCGGAGCGCCGCAATAACCGTATGATCGACGAAACGCTGTCCGGCAATCCGTGGTTCCTGATTAAAAATCCGGGCCTCAATTCCGGGCTGATGATTCCCCAGTACACGCAGGCAGGTCTTTTGGGCGATATGAGGATGCTCTCTACCCCCTCCACGATCGACAACACCTCCACCTGCGGCAATCAGGAGGATTACGTGGCGATGGGCTACAACGCCGCGAAAAAATCGGTTCAAATTGCCGAAAAGCTGGAATACATTCTGGCGATCGAGCTGCTTTCCGCGTATGAGTCGCAGGTATTTCTCGATCCGTCCCTTGCGCGCAGCCCTGTCACCGCAAAGATACTGGCCGAGATCGGCCGGCATGTCCCCACCATCGAACAGGATGTCTTTTTACACCCGCATATTGAATTCTTGCGGAATTTCATTCATTCCGGAAGATTGACTGAAATCGCCGAACAGGCCATCGGGAGGTCTTTGTCATGAAAAAACAGGCTCAAGAAATCGTAAAAATGGATTTGGCTAAAATTTTTTTCACGCCGCCCAACACCAAAAAAGAAAAAATTATTTTAGTTTTGATGATGGTGATCACCTTTATGATTTTCTTCGGCCCGATTTGTTTTTCAGACATTCCCCCGTTTCGGGCCGTTCTGCTCGCCTGTATGCCCGCGCTCTCCGTCTCTTGGGGAGTGATGATTTTACTGCGCGCACGATTCCGAAAAAAAGATTTTTGCAAATAGTGTCCCGTTTTCACAACAAGGCATCAAACAATCGATAGACTGCCGAAAATCGTGCAAGGCGGCCAGCCCGTAAATGAGGGAGCATACCTGCCGTATGAACCCGATAGTACAGGTGAAGCCAACACAGCCGCAAAAGGACGCTCTCCTTTTGCGGCTGCACGACTTTTTCAACAAATTGAGCGCACCCGCCGGAAAAACCGGCAGGTGCGCTTTCTTTTTTCCGTACGGCCCTCCGCTTCCAATCATTTCTTCCCATTATCATCAAGATTTTACTTGAACCTGATTTGAATGAAACGATGCCTTGCTATCATCTAAGTGGAGGTGAGAACGTGAATACAACGAACCATTTACTGATCGGCAAAATCACGTACGATTATTTTGAGAGAAGTTTAAATGTTCGATTGAATGAGTCCCGGTTTCTGTGGGGCAATATCGCACCCGACTACGACCTGAGCCTGCTGCGCGCGGTGCACACCAGGGAGAACTATTGGGAAACAGCCGCGGAGATGCTCCGGCAGCTTTCTCACAGAGAAAGGGGCGTCCCGCCGCCAAGCACCCGCCGGTTCAGCGTCCGGCTCGGCATCGTCTGTCACTTTCTGTCGGATTTCTTCTGTTATGCACACACGCCGAATTTTCACGGCGGGCTGGCAAAACATATCGCACACGAGCGGCGGCTTGAGCTGTATTGCCGCAATCACTATCCCGCTCTGCAGAGAGCGGACTTTCCACAGCTCCCACTTCAAAACGACGCCGCGGAGCAGGCCATCGGAATCATCGAGCAGCTCAACGACGATTTTCAGTCAAAGCCGCACAGTTTCGAGTCAGAAATTCTGGGCGCGCTTGCGGCCTGCAGCCTTGCCGGGCAGGCCGCCCTCTGCAGCCTCGGCGACAGCCAATGCGAGCCCTTTGCCCTGTACAGCATGGATGAGATTAGGGAGGTATCAAACCGCATATGAAAATTGCCATTTTTACAGACACCTTCACCCCGCAGATCAACGGCGTAACCAACACGCTGACCAAGCTGTGCGGATATTTTTCCGAGCACCAGATCGATTATCTGATTTTTGCGCCCGATTACGGCGAGCCGTCGGCATATGAATCCCATGTGATCCGCTTTAAAGGGGTTCATCCGATTTTTTATCCGCAGTGCTGCCTGGCGTTTCCGGTTTTTGCAGAGATCAAAGAGCAGCTTCAGGTGTTCGGGCCGGACATTATCCATGTGGTGACGGAATTCGGGATCGGCTATGCGGGACTCAAGGCCGCCCGAAAGATGGGTATTCCATTCATCACGTCGTACCACACCAACATAGATCAATACCTGAATTTTTACCATATGCCGCATCTGGTAAAGCCCGTCGGCTCCTATATGAAATGGTTCCACAGCTTTGCCCGGCTCACGCTCTGCCCGTCTGAGGATACCAGGCGTCGCCTTTCCGCCCAGGGCTTTGAACACCTGGGGATCTGGTCCCGCGGGGTCGACATCTCGCAGTTTTCTCCCGGTAAGCGCAAAGAGTCCCTCCGGCAATCGCTGGGAGGAAAAGACCGCCTCATCTTTCTGTACGCGGGCCGGATTTCCGCCGAAAAGGGTCTGGATACCCTGATGGAAAGCATCCGCATCGTAAACCGGAAGTATTCCGACCGCATTTTGTTTGTCTTTGCCGGCGACGGCCCCTATCTTGACGCGCTGCAAAAGCAGGCCCTTCCCAACACGGTCTTCACCGGCTTCCTCACGGGCGAAGCGCTGGCAGAGCTTTATGCCAGCAGCGATGTGTTCGTGTTTCCGTCGGGAACGGAGACTTTTGGCAATGTGGTGCTGGAAGCGATGGCGAGCGGATTGCCCGTGATTTGCGCCGACGAGGGCGGAGTCACCGATTTTACCGTCCACAGGATCAACGCCTCTGTTTTCCGGTACGGGAACGCCGACAGCCTGGCCGAAGAAATGACCGGGATGATCGAAAATGAAACGCTGCGCCTGCGTCTTAGCGGCACCTCTGTGTCCACCGCGCATTCCAGAAGCTGGGAAAGCATCCTCGGCAAGCTGATGCAGCAGTACGAGTCGGTTCTGGAAGCTGCCCGCAGCGAGAGCAAGCCTTTGAAAATTGCGATTTTCGGGACCGGATACGTAGGGCTTGTCACGGGCGTCTGTCTGGCAAACGCAGGGCTCGAGGTCATTTGCCTGGATTCCGATCAGAGTAAAATCCGGCTTCTGGAGTCTGGAATCCCCACGATTCTGGAGGGCGGGGTCGCGGAGCTGATGGAGAAAAACGCCGCAAGACTTCAATACACAACCGAGCAGGAAGCCGCCTGCGCACAGGCCGACGTGATCTTCATCTGTGTGGGAACTCCGGAGCGCGGAGACGGCTCGGTCAACCTGAATGACGTCTACCGCGCCATCGACCAGATTGCCGCCAGCATCCGGCGCGACTGCGTGGTCGTGGTAAAGTCCACCGTGCCGATCGGAACCGTCGATCAGCTCGAGCAGCGGCTTCGCCTGAAAGCGCCGGCGGGCATCACTGCAGACGTGGTTTCCAACCCCGAATTTCTGGCGCAGGGAACGGCTGTACACGATTTCATGGAGGCCGAGCGCATCGTGATCGGAGCGGAATCGGAACGCGCGGCACGCATCCTTTTAAAAATATACGAGTCCTTCCCCACGAAAAAAATCGTTACCGACCGCCGAAGCGCAGAGATGGTGAAATACGCGTCGAACAATTTTCTGGCGCTGAAGCTTTCCTACATCAATGAAATCGCAAACCTGTGCGAGCTGATCAACGCCGACATTGAAACCGTAGCTTACGCGATGGGCCTGGACCGCCGCATCGGGGAAAACTTTCTGAAAGCCGGCATCGGCTACGGCGGCTCCTGCTTCCCGAAGGACACAAAGGCGCTGCACTGGATGGCAAAATTTCATGATTATGAGATCAAGACCGTGAAAGCGGCCATAGAAGTCAACGAAAGCCAGCGCTTGCGCCTGATTCAAAAGGCCAGAAAGCATTATCAGGATTTTGAAGGTCTTGTCGTCGCGGTTCTGGGCCTATCCTTCAAACCCAATACCGACGATCTGAGAGAGGCCCCGTCCGTGCAAAGCATCCGGATTCTTTTAAACGAAGGAGCCCGCGTGTACGTATGGGACCCCTCCGGGTATGATAAATTCAGGCAGATTTTCGATAACGAAGCCACCTGCTGCGAAAGCATCGACGAGGCCGTTCTGGGCGCCGACCTGTGCCTGATTATGACAGAGTGGCAGGAAATCCTCGATTATGACCCGAGCCGTTACGCCATGCTCATGCGCCGCCCGGTCGTACTGGACGGGCGCAACTGCTACGATCTGCAAACGATGAATTCCATTTCCTGCGTTTATGAATCCATCGGGCGCGGCGCCGGCCCCATTCGGCGTGCAAAGCTGCTCCGGCGCGCAAAACTGCTCAGCCGCGTCAAACAGCCCGAAGGGCTTATCCAGGCTTAACCGCAGGTCAAATTCGCTGGCAAAGCCCTGCTCCTCAGACAGGAGCAGGGCTTTTTTCCATTTGCCGGGAGTCTTTTGTTTACAGGTGAGAGTGCATGTTTTTTGCGCGATTTCCTCGCGATGTGCGTGCTGGTGCGGCTTGCCCTTCGTACTGGGGAAAGCCGACTGTTTTTATGGTCTGCTTTGAAAGAGTAAATTTATTCTGAGGGTGCCCCCGCGCGGAAATTCTTCTTGCGTAGGGCTTGTCCCTTGTGCCGAAACGGACTTGCTTTTTTGTTGCTTTATGCTTTCGATTCGTTTTTACATAAAAGGATGAATTTTTTTCTTTGCGGCTATACCGCGGGGAATCTGCTGGTGCAGGGCTTGCTCTTCCTGTCGGGGCGGACTCTCTTTTTCGTTGCTTTATGCTTTCGATTTGTTTTTACATAAAGGAATGAATTTTTTTCTTTGCGGCTATACCGCGGGGTTTCCGCTTGCGCGGGCTTGCCCCTCATGCCGGGGCGGGCACTTACTTTCGCTACGAGGCGAAAGTAAGCAAAGGCTCGCCAAAGGACACCTTTGGAATCCGTTTGGGGAACGGCTCCTGTAAGCGCAAACGAAAGCTACTGAAAAGGCGCTCCAATGAAAATGCCCACTCTCCGGGTTTTATCTGGAAATAGGTTTGGTTGTCCCGTCTGTCGGCGGGCATTTTCAGAGCGCTCTCGTTGGCTCGCTGTTTTTCTGTGCGGCTTCGCCGCATTCTTTTGTTGGCTTGCGAGTGCTTTGGTACCATTTGCAGACGTTAAGCTTCCCCTACGCACTTG
>JAEXDU010000113.1 GCA_023401495.1 Bacillota bacterium | reverse complement strand
CCCTTGCTCAAAATGAAGCGGTCACGGTTCGGGTCGTTCTGGTTTTCGGGTGAACAGTTCATATGCTTGTAGTACAGCGTCACCAGAATATCGGTCACGCTCATGTCGCCGCCGATGTGGCCGCTGCCCGCCTTGTGGATCATCGTCACCACGTCTTGTCTGATCTGCCATGCCTTTTCCTGCAAATTCACCATTTTTATTCCCCCCTGAGATAAGCGCGCACCTGCTCCTCAATCGGATCATAAAAATCGGGTTTCACATGGATGTATTTGCAGGCCTCGTACAGAACCGGCACCACATTTTTGTGGATACCCACACAGTGGTGGACATACGGGCCGCAGACGATTTTTTCTTCCAGGCGCTTGATGTTTTCCACTTCGATCCAAAGGTAGGTACCCATGCAGTTCGGGCCATCAACGCCTTTGGCGTTGCCCAGCAGCATGGAGTATTCGCCGTTGTCGCCGTCGAACCGGCACAGGGTCAGGTCGCCGTGCTTTGCTTCGGCGGTCAGGCTCCCCGGGTGCTTGAACGCCAGCGGGTAGCCCAGAACCGGCTTTTGCTGTGCGACTGAAACCGGCCACGGGCCGCAGTGCTGCAGAAGCTCTCCGTTTTCAATATCGGGGTGGCGCACCGTCCAGTCTGCAAAGAACGAACGGGTTTCGCCCATCCCGGCGGCTTCCACCAAAAGGGCGGTGATCGCGCCGTGAATATCCGTTTCGCACACCACCGGGATTCCCTCGTCGTTCATCAGCGCGTTTGCCGCGCAGGGCATGATCCCGATTTCCTGCTGCAGAGCGTTCCAGCACTGAATTGCCACCGCGCCGCAGCCGTATTTTTTCACCAGATGCTTCATCGCAACCTTCAGGGCCGCCACATTTCCGAGCGCCTCCTCCGCTATGCGGACATCCATATTTTCGCGTATGTAGCCGAGCACCCGCTCCACCTCGTCGGGAGTCTGCTGTTTGGCCAGCCGCATTTCCTGCGTCAGCTCCGGCATCGGGATGGGCGAAAGCTGAATGTTGAAGCGCTCGAGCAGCTCGCCCTCGTTGCACATGGTGGTCCAAAAATCGAACGGGCGGGTGGAAATCTGCAGAATACGGGTATGCCGGAACGTTTTGACCACATTGCACACCGCCATAAAATCGCGCAGGCCGCGCTCGAACACGGGGTCGCTCAATCGACAGTTTGTCATGTAGGTAAAGGGAACCTGAAAGCGCCGCAGCACCTTGCCGGTGGCGAACAGGCCACACTGGGTGTCGCGCAGGCGCACGCCGTTCGGTTCGGGGCGCTCGTCGAGCGGGCCCCACAGCAGCACCGGAACATTCAGCTCTTTGGCGAGCCTTGCACACACATACTCAGTGCCAAAATTACAGTGAGGAAGAAACAAGCCGTCGATCTTCTCGGCTTTGAACTTTTCGGCAATCTTTTGCATATCGGCGTCGTTGAACAGCAAGCCCTCGTCGTTGATGTCTGTGATATCCACAAAATCCACGCCCAGCTCATACAGCCGGTCGGCCGTCAGATTCCGGTATTTGAGCGCGTCCGGCGCACTGAAAATGCTTCTTCTGGTCGGCGCGTACCCCAGCTTGATTTTCTCCATCGAAAAGCCCTCCCTTAGTTATGTTGCATTCAGATCCCGAACGCTTTCACGCTCTACAAATTCGGTGCAGACCTGTATTTTCGTTTTGACCTTACTCTCCTGCCGAATATGGTCGTTCAGCCGCCGAACGGCGATTTCCCCCATCTCCTGCTTAAACACGTGGATGGTACTCAAGCGGGGGCTGGAAATCTCGCAATATGGGATGTTATCAAACCCGATGATCGAAACATCCTCCGGCACGCGGTAGCCCTTTTCCTGCAGTGCGCGCATGGCGCCAAGGGCGATCACGTCGTTATCGGCAAAAAAGGCCGTGGGCAGGTCTCTTGCCCATTCCAGATGAGCCACCATGTCGCGGTAAGCGGACTCCGTCGTGGTGCCCAAGGTAATGATGTGCTGCGGCTCTATCTGGAAATTCGCTTTCCCAAGCGCCCGTTTATAGCCGATGCTGCGGTACGAAAACGCCTTAATGCGGAAGCGCCCGCGCAGATAACCGATCTTTTTATGTCCCTTTTCGATCAGGTATTCCACCGCATGGCAGGCGGAATCGGTGTTGCTGATCAAAACGCTGTCAAACGTGATGGTATCGCTCCAGCCGTCAAGCAGAATCAGGTGGCACTTGGGATTGCGGAACAGCTGAAAATCCTGTTCCGTCATCTCGGTACCGAGGAGGATCACCGCCGCGCTGGTATCCTCTAAAATGCTATGTACCTGCTCCGCGCAATCGGGGCTGCTGCTGTCGATATTGCAGAACACGGTCTCAAACTGCAGGTTTTTCGCCTGGCGTTCCACTCCCTCGATCACAGCCGGGAAAAACGGGCTGTCGTTGATAATCAGACCGTTCTTTTTATAAATGACAAATTTGATTTTGGATATTCTGGGCTTTACGGAGTACCCGATCTCTTCCGCAACCTGCAAAACACGTTCCACTGTTTGCTTATTGACCCCTCGTTTATGGTTCAATGCATTCGAAACGGTTGCCGGAGAAAAGCCGGTCATCTCACTGATCAATTTAATGGTTCCCTTCAACGGAATCCCTCATTTCCTTCCTGTTGCTCATCATTATACACATCATTTAAAAATTTACAATCGAAATTTTAGTCATTTTCATATTTTCAAATAAATTTATATAGTTATAACGAATAAAAATTTAGTATATTATTTAAATCGACTATGGATTGTCTAAAAATAAACGATATTTTACATTTTTATATGCATATTTATATAAATTTTTATATAAATATTTATTGTATTCTTTAAAATCGAGCTGAAATTATTCTGCAAACTATCTATTTTAAATTGGAGATTTTATGGAAAATTACTTGTTTTTTGGGACAAGCGATCAGAAAAGCAATTTGTGTGTTTGATATAAAAACCCCTGCGAATATTTTGTGATTTTTTCACTGCGGACATGCCATTCGGTTTGAAGGCAGACAAACAAAGTGTTATAATAACCTCAGCCGCAAATCGGAGCTTTGCTTCGATTTGCGGCTGAGAAAATATTGAACTGTCAGCTTAGTGGCTCTGCCACTTGAGCTGTTTTTCTGTGATCTCATTTTAAGATTTATGATAGAATCCGAAATGCGGCCCCACTGGGCCGCGTTTTCCTGAACGGGAGCTGTATTTCACGTGGAAAAAGCAAAAACCAGAATTTATCGCATCCTCTCTGGAATGAACCAGCTCAAATGGAGCCTGACTTTGAAAGGCATTGGGGTTGGGGTGCTGGCGGGTTTACTCTCTATCTTTTATCGAATGGGCATTGAGCACGGAGTAGATACCTCCATTCAAATTTATGCTTACCTGAAAACACATCCCCTGCTTTTGCTGCCGTGGCTGGCTTTGATCGCGGGAGTCGGTTTTCTGCTGAATTGGATGATAAAGCATGAGCCGATGGCTTCTGGCAGCGGCATCCCGCAGGTGAAGGGCGTCGTGCTGTTGGGCCTGAAAATGAAGTGGAAGTCGATTCTGGCCGTGCGGTTCGCCGGCGGTATTCTATGTTCCTTTTTCGGTTTGTCTTTGGGACGGGAAGGTCCGTCGATCCAGATCGGCGCGGCTGCGGGGCAGGCCGCGGCGGAGCGCTGCGGCCGCCATGGCACGCTGGAGGACGATTACCTGATCACCGGCGGAGCGGCAGCGGGACTTTCCGCAGCATTCAGCGCGCCTCTTTCTGGAATGGTGTTCGCACTCGAGGAAATCCACCGCAGTTTTTCCCCGCTCATTTTGATTTCGGCGACCGCGGCCTCTCTTACAGCGGACTTTCTGTCTAAAAACTTTTTTGGGCTGAGGCCTGTTCTTGATTTTACCGATGTACCCGTCCTGCCCATTCCCTATTACGGGTGGCTGCTACCGCTGGGCATCGTTTCGGGCCTGATCGGTTCGCTTCTGAACCGTACGCTGCTCGATTTTCAAAAGTTGTACACCAAGCTTCCCGCGCCGGCACGTCCGTGCGCAGCACTGCTGATTGCGCTGCCCTGCGGGCTATTTCTGCCGCTGACGCTGGGCGGCGGGCGGCGGGCGCGATCTGATCCGCCTTTCCGAAAGCACACAGCTCGGCCTTGGCATGCTGTTTGTTTACCTGATCGTAAAGCTGCTGTTTACCGGCGCCAGCTTTGGCAGCGGTGTACCGGGC
>JAEXDU010000052.1 GCA_023401495.1 Bacillota bacterium | reverse complement strand
GTCGTACACCACGCAGGGCTTTCTGGGGTGCGCGCCGTTTTCATAATAATAGACTCCCAGGCGGGCATCGCGGCTTTCGTCGTATAGCAGAAAATCATCGCTGACGCCGCCGAAGCGGATGCGGTTTTTAATGAAGGTACCGATCTCGCTGCGCGGAAGCTTGGAAATAATGCCCGTGCGCAGCCCTAACAATGACAGGCCCGAAGAAACATTCAGCTCGGAGCCGCCCGCGCGCTTTTCAAAGACCACTCCATCAACGATCCGCTCGTTGATGGTGGGCGAAAGCCGCAGCATGATTTCCCCAAAGGTGATGGCGTCAAAAGGTCGTTTGGATTCCATGACATCTGCTCCTTTTTTACGAATAACTCTGCTCTGCCAATCAAAACGGTGGATCATGCCGGTTATCTTCCCCCGCCTTTGGCAAGAGAAGATCGCCGTGTTTCCCTGTTTCATCGCAGATTCTGGTATAAGCCTCTATTTCCCAGAGCCGTCTCTGATGAAGGAAGGGGCTTCCGGATGAATGATTCTCCGGGAGCCCCTTCCGCACGCCGCACAGCGCGGCGCTGATTCGCCCGAACGTTATCTCTGAACGCGGCCGGAGCCGTCGCCCTTGGCAAGCTTATTGACTTCGTCTACAGAAACCTGATTGAAGTCGCCCTCGATCGAGTGCTTCAGGCAGCTGGCCGCCACCGCGAACTCAATGGCATCCTGCGGAGCGTAGCTGTTGAGCAGGGAGTAAATCAGCCCGCCGCCAAAGCTGTCGCCGCCGCCGACGCGGTCTACAATACGGACGAGATAATCCTTGCTGAAATAATAGTCGCTGCCGTCGTACAGCATGGCCGCCCAGTTGTTGTCGCTGGCGGAAATGGAGCCGCGCAGGGTAATGGCAACCTTGTCGAAGTGGAAGGTATCGGCCAGCTTCTTCGCGACCTCTTTGTAGCCCTCGTGGCTGATCTTGCCGCCGGTAATATCAGTATTCGCCGCTTTGATGCCAAACACGTCGCTGGCGTCCTCTTCGTTGGAGATGCACACGTTGATATACTCCATCAGCCCGCCCATCACCTGACCGGCCTTTTCGCGGGACCACAGGTTCTTGCGGTAATTGAGATCGCAGCTGACGGTGACATTGTGGCGCTTCGCGGCCTTGCAGGCCTCAAGGCAGATCGCCGCCGCGCTGTCGCTGATGGCGGGAGTGATGCCGGTGAAGTGAAACCAGTCCACATCCTCGAAAATCTCATCCCAGTGGAAGTCGGAGGGTTGTGCGGTCGCAATCGCGGAACCGGCGCGGTCGTAAATGACCTTGGACGGACGCTGGCTGGCGCCCTTCTCTAAAAAGTAGATGCCCACTCTGTCGCCGCCGCGGGTGATGTTAGAAACATCCACGCCGTATCTTCTCAGGGAATTGACGGCGCTCTGGCCGATGTCGTGCTTCGGCAGCTTCGTGACAAAGCTGGCGTCAATGCCGAAATTGGCAAGGGATACCGCCACGTTTGCCTCACCGCCGCCATAGGTGGCCCCAAAGCTCTCTGCCTGAACAAAGCGATAATAGCCTTCCGGTGCAAGGCGCAGCATGATTTCTCCAAAGGTAACTACTTTCATCTGAAAATCCTCCAAATAACATAGTGATTGCTTCCAAAACATCTGCACTTTCTCCGCCTACGGCGAGAAGAAAATTTCCGTTTTTCAGCAAATATGATTTTTGATTTGGTTCCTATTACTTTTTCTGGGCAAGATGGACTCTAAAGCCGCAGAAATCTCGCTTGAAATAAATGATGGTCATATTGCCCTTGTCATCGTACTTCGCGGAATCCGGGTCGAACTCGATGCCGCGGTTCTCAAAATAGCTGATGGCTCTGGGCAGGGAATTGGTGTTGATGGAGAAATGGCCGTGATCGCCAAAGCCCTTGTATTTCATGATCTCTATGATCGTTCCGGCAAAGAAGGAACTGCTTCCCTCTTTCTTGGCAAAGCCGAAAATGTCGCTGAACGCGTCGGTCAGCTCGCCGGCCTCGGCCGCGTCCTTGGTGTTGATGCCGATATGGCCAAGCTCAAAGCCCAGCATGGTCTGAACCGCCTCGCGAGTCATGTCGCGGATCTTATCGAACTCGCCGGCGCTGATCAGCTCGGGCTTTACCATCCAGCTGCCGCCGCAGGCCAGAATCTTATTGTAGGCCAGATATTCGTTGAGGTTCTTCGCGTTGATGCCGCCGGTAGGCATGAATTTCATCTTCACATAGGGGGCCGCCAGCGCTTTGATCATCGCAAGGCCGCCCGCCTGCTCGGCCGGGAAGAATTTGACCACGTCAAGGCCAAGCTCGATGGCCTGCTCGATGTCGCTTGCGTTCGATACGCCGGGAGTGACCGGAATGCCCTTCTCCACACAGTACTTTACCACCTTGGGGTTCAGGCCCGGGCTGACGATAAAGGTAGCGCCCGCCGCAACTGCCTTGTCTACCTGCTCGGTCGTCAGAACCGTGCCTGCGCCGACCAGCATTTCGGGGTATGCCTTTGCAATGGCACGAATGGCTTCCTCTGCCGCATCGGTACGGAAAGTAACCTCCGCACAGGGCAGGCCGCCTTCGCACAGCGCTTTTGCCAGCGGTACGGCATCCTTCGCATCGTCGATTTTAACAACGGGAACAATTCCGATCGCACCGATCTTTTTCAATACATCATTCATATTCAGCACCTCTTTACCAAAGTTTCGTAATATGGAACTAAGTTTCATTTTCTTTGTACTTTTATTATACTGTTTCCGCGCGTGAAGTCAATAGAATCTGACAGCTTTCCAATTGTTTTTCCCCAAACACTGTGATACTATAAAAACACGAATTCAAAAGGAACAATTTGTTCCCGTTTTCGGGCACAATGCTTATCGAATCCTGATTGTCAGTCACTGTAATCTAAAATCATTCATCCATTGGAAAGGAAGAAATCGCTGTATGCCCCAAACAAATCCCGTTCAGTCGGCAGAGCGTATTTTTGAAATACTGGAGGCTCTGGTGCAAAACGGCCCGGTCACGCTGACCGAGCTGAGTACCCGCCTTTCCCTTCATAAAAGCACGGTGCACCGCCTGCTGAAATCCCTGATTCTGATGGGCTATGCGCGGCAGGAGGAAGAATCGGGGAAATATCTGGCCACCTATAAAATTCTGGGGCTGGCAGGGATGCTTCTCTCGAAGCTCGATATTCTTGCGGTAGCTCACCCGTACCTGGAGCGCCTGATGAGGCAGACACACGAAACCGTGCACTTCGTTCAGCGCGAGAACACCCATATCGTCTATGTGGATAAAGTGGAATCCGACGCCAACAGCATCCGCATGGTGTCGCGGATCGGCCTGCGCCAGCCCATGTACTCCACAGGGGTCGGCAAGGCGATTCTGGCGCAGATGAAGGACAGCGAAATCCGGGAGGTATGGAAGCAGAGCAAGATCCGCCCCTTTACCCCGCACACGATCGTCACACTCGAGCAGCTGATGGACGAGATCGAGCTCATCCGGCGCCAGGGCTACGCACTTGACAACGAAGAAAACGAGCTGGGCGTGCGCTGCATCGCGGCCTGTGTAACCGATTTTTATGGCCGCGCCTCCAACGCATTCAGCATTTCCGCCCCGGTATCGCGCATGTCTGACGAACGCGTGCTGGAGCTTTCGGAATATGTGCTCGAAACCAAGCGCGGCCTTTCTCAGGAACTGGGGTTTTCCGGGAAGTAATTCCCGGCCTGAGAACGGACGCGCGTTTTTGGGCCCGCATGGATTTTTGGGAAATATGCGGGAAAGACTTTTTCTCATCCTATCATCGCAAAAGCCGCTTTGCGGGAAAATGACGGTTGGTTCCCTGCCTTCGGCGGCGAATAAACCAACATCTTTTTCAGATCGTATTCTATTAAAATACCAAATACCAGCGAATTTTGCGGGAAATGGAAGGTTTTTATGCAAAATCTGTGCGGCTTTTGTTGAAACCCCCTGCGTTTGATGGTATAATTATCTGTAATTGTTTTCAGAAATCTGAGCAGACGAAAGGATTAATTGAGATATGATTTGCGCTAACAAATATCACACCCGCCTGTGCGGCCGGGTGAGTGAAACCGATATTGACCAGACGATCCGCGTGGCAGGCTGGGTGGAGAATATCCGCGACCACGGCGGTGTGCAGTTTCTGGATTTGCGGGATCATTACGGCGTGGTGCAGGTTGTTGTACACGACGAAGCCATGCTGCAGGACGTGGTGCGTGAATGCACCATCAGCGTTGAGGGAAAGGTGACCCTGCGCGATGCGGACACCGTTAACCCCAAGCTGGCGACCGGTACGGTGGAAATCAAGGCGGACACTCTGACTGTGCTTGGCAAGGTGACAAAGCCTCTCCCCTTTGAGGTTCCCAATTCCACAGATACCAAGGAAGACGTTCGGCTGAAATACCGCTTTTTGGACCTGCGAAACCCGGAGGTTCACAATAATATCGTGCTTCGCTCGCAGGTGATTTCCTTTCTGCGCCAGAAAATGACCGAGATGGGCTTTCTGGAGATTCAGACACCCATTCTCTCCACCTCTTCCCCTGAGGGCGCGCGTGACTATCTGATCCCCAGCCGCAAGCATCACGGCAAATTTTACGCGCTGCCGCAGGCCCCGCAGATTTTCAAGCAGCTGCTGATGGTTTCGGGCTTTGACCGGTATTTTCAGATCGCTCCCTGCTTCCGCGATGAGGACGCGAGGGCCGACCGTTCCCCCGGTGAGTTCTATCAATTGGATTTCGAGCTTGCTTTCGCCACGCAGGAGGATGTTTTCTCCGTTGCACAAGAGGTGCTTTCCGAGGTATTTGCGAAATTCTCGAACAAAGAGGTTTCGAAGGCCCCGTATGTGCGCATTCCCTATCAGGAATCCATGCTGAAATACGGTACGGATAAGCCTGATCTGAGAAACCCGCTTGAGATCATCGACATTTCCGACATTTTTGACAACACGACCTTTGCGCCCTTCAAGAACAAAACGATCCGCGCTATCCGCGTGCCGGGCTGCACCGCTCAGCCGAAGAGCTTCTTTGAAAACATGCTGAAATTCGCTACCGAAATCGGCATGAAGGGCCTCGGCTATATCAGTGTGACGAGCGAGGGCGAATACAAGGGCCCGATCAATAAATTCCTGCCGGACGACAAGCGTGAGGAGCTGATTTCCCGCGCGGGCCTGATTCCCGGCGATGTGATCTTCTTCATCGCAGACGAACGCGACGCTGCTGCAAAGCTGGCCGGACAAATCCGCACCGAGCTTGGCAGACGTCTCAACCTGATCGATGAATCCCGCTTTGAGATGTGCTTTATCGTCGACTTCCCCATGTATGAAATCGATGAGGAAACCGGAAAATATATCTTTACGCACAACCCCTTCTCCATGCCCCAGGGCGGTCTTGAGGCGCTGCAGACCAAGAATCCCGAAGAGATTCTCGCCTACCAGTACGACATTGTTTGCAACGGCGTAGAGCTTTCGTCCGGCGCGGTGCGCAACCACGACCCCGAGATCATGGTAAAGGCGTTTGAGATCGCCGGCTATACCGAAGAGGATATCCGCGAGAAATTTGCTTCGCTGTACAACGCGTTCCACTATGGCGCCCCGCCGCACGCCGGCATGGCTCCCGGAGTGGATCGCATGGTGATGCTGCTGACCGAGCAGCAGAATATCCGCGAGGTCATCCCGTTCCCCATGAACAGCAACGCGCAGGATCTGTTGCTCGGTGCGCCGACCGAAGTGACCGAACAGCAGCTTCGCGAGGTTCATATTAAAATCAGATAAGCATCAGCAATTCACCGAAAAGCGACCTGATACGAACGTGGCGGTTTCTTTCCTCGCCGCAGGCGGGGAAAGAAACCAACTGCTTTTTATATTTTGTATTTAGTATAGGAATTCTCTTTCTTTCCACTGTATGCAGAAGAGAAAGACAGAAAGTGACAAGGAGGCGTTTCCGCATGGTCACACATGAGGATGTATTAAAAATTGCGCGGCTTTCCAAGCTCCAAATCCGCGAGGATGAGTTGGAGGCCTTTACGAAAGATATGGACGAAATCATCAATTTCGCCAATACGATCAATCAGGCCACGGTGGAATCCTCCGACTTTGATCATATCAATCATCTGGAAAATGTTTTCCGTGAGGATGTCGTTGAGCCGTCTCTTCCCTCTGAGGAAATTCTGCGCAACGCGGAAAGCCAGGAGGACGGTTACTTCCTGGTGAAAAAAAGAGGATAAGGCGGGTGTACTGAATGGAAGATTACGGAAAAATCAAAAAGCTGCATGATTCCCTGCAGAAGAAAGAATTCTCCTGCGAGGAGCTGACCAAAACCTATATCGGGGCAATTGAAGCGGACAATCCCGCCCTCAATGCCTATGTTCACTTTACACCGGAAACCGCGCTTGCGGCCGCGCAGGAGGTTGACGCAAAAATCGCCCGCGGCGAAACGCTGGATATCCTCGAAGGAATTCCGATGACGCTGAAGGACAACATCTCCACCACGGGAATCGAAACCACCTGCGGCTCCAAAATTCTGGAGGGCTACCGCCCGGTATTCGACGCCACCGTATGGGAGCTGCTCCGTAGCAGGGGCGCCGTGCTTCTCGGCAAAACCAACATGGATGAATTCGCCATGGGCTCCTCAAATGAAACCTCGATTTACGGCGGCGCGTGGAACCCCCACAACACCGCTCACGTAGCGGGCGGCAGCTCCGGCGGCGTGGCCAGCGCCGTTGCCGGAAATCTGGCGGTTTACGGCCTTGGCACCGACACCGGCGGATCGATCCGCCAGCCGGCCAGCTTCTGCGGCATCGTCGGTTTAAAACCCACCTACGGCGCGGTTTCGCGTTACGGCGTGGTCGCCTATGCCTCCAGCTTTGACCAGGTAGGCCCCATCGCTACCAACGTGGAAGATACGGCTCTGGTTTACGATGCTCTGGCAAAACAGGACCCGAGGGATTCCACCTCGCGCGGCGCGCGCGAATTGGCCTTCGACACCCTCAAAAAAGACATCAAGGGCATGCGGATCGGCTTTGCCAAACAGTATTTTGATGGTGTTCGCGACGAAGTGCGCGAGGCCGTGGAGCGCTCCATGCAGGTTTACCGCGAGCTTGGCGCAGAACTGGTGGAGGTTGACCTGCCCCAGCTCTCTTACGCCCTGCCGGTGTATTACATTCTGAGCTGCGCGGAGGCTTCTTCGAACCTTGGCCGCTTTGACGGCATCCGCTACGGCTACAAAGCGAAAAACTACAGCGACGTCAATGAAATGATCGCCAAAACGCGCAGCGAGGGCTTCGGCAAAGAAGTCAAGCGCCGCATTCTGCTTGGCACATATGTGCTCAGCGCCGGTTACTACGACGCCTATTACAAAAAGGCGCAGAGCCTGCGCGGGATGCTGGTGCAGGCATTCCAGTCCGCGTTTGAGCGCTGCGATGTGATCGCGGCCCCTACCGTACCGATGACCTCTTTCGAGCGCGGCAAGGCTGCCCAGAACACGGTGGAAACGTACCTGACGGATATCTGCACGGTGCCGATCAATATCGCAGGCATTCCGGCCCTCTCTCTCCCCTGCGGATTTGACCAGAAGGGCCTGCCCATCGGCCTGCAGCTGATCGGGAATTCCTTCTGCGAGGCAACGCTTCTCAACGCCGCTTACCAGTTTGAGCAGGCGACCAGAGAAACGGTGTTCCGCGCGGCGAAAATGGGGGTGCGATAATGAAATACGAATTGGTATCGGGTCTTGAAACCCACGTGGAGCTTTCCACCAAAACAAAAATTTTCTGCAGCTGCTCCACGGAATTCGGCGGCGAACCGAACACCCACTGCTGCCCGGTGTGCGTCGGGTTCCCCGGAACACTGCCGAAGCTGAATAAAAAAGTGGTGGAGTACGCCATTATGGCGGGCCTTGCCACCAACTGCGAAATTTCGAATATTTCGAAAATGGACCGCAAAAACTACTGCTATCCCGATCTGCCCAAGGCCTATCAGATTTCGCAGTTCGATATGCCGCTTTGCAAAAACGGACATATCGATCTTTCGAACGGGCGCAGAATCCGCATCAACAGGATCCATATTGAAGAGGATGCGGGCAAGCTGGTTCATCAGGGCGGCAATACCTATGTGGACTACAACCGCGGCGGCGTTCCGCTGATCGAGATCGTGACCGAGCCGGATTTCCGCAGCAGCGACGAGGTGCGCGAGTATGTGGAAAAATTACAGCTCGCGATGAAATTCATCGGCATTTCCGACTGCAAAATGCAGGAGGGCTCCATGCGGTGTGACGTCAACATCTCCGTCCGCCCGATGGGCAGCGAAGAATACGGCACCCGCACCGAAATCAAAAACATGAACTCGATTACCTTTATGACCAAGGCGATCGACTACGAATACACCCGCCAGATCGACGTGCTGGAAAACGGCGGAAGAATCACGCAGGAAACCCTGCGCTACAACGAATCGGACGGCACGACCTCCAGCATGAGAAACAAGGAGGACGCCGACGACTACCGTTACTTCCGCGATCCCGATCTCGTGAACATTCACGTGACGGACGAAGAGGTGAACGCAATCCGCCGCGCTCTGCCGGAGCTGCCGGAGGTCAAGCGCGAGCGCTATATCAGCCAGTTCGGGCTGCCGGAGGCCGATGCGCTGCAGCTCACCAAATCCCGTGCGATCGCGGAATTTTTTGAAGCGGCCAGCGACGGTGTCGCCAACCCCAAAACGGTTGCAAACTGCATCATCGGCCAGATTTTCCGCCGGATGGAAAACGACGACGCCAAAGAGAAGTTTGAGGTTTCGATCCCCGCTTCTTACCTGAAAGACCTGGTGCTTCTGCTCGACAGCGGTAAAATCCGCATGAACCTGCTCAAATCCACGCTGGATAAGATGCTCGACAGCGGCAAGTCCGCCACGGAGTTCCTGAGTGAGAGCGATTTGAGCGGCGTGGACACCGGCGACCTGAAAAAGTTCTGTGAGGACGCTGTGGCCGCGAATCCCAATGCGGTGGCGGATTACCGTGCCGGCAAGGAAAAGGCGCTCAAAGCCCTGCTCGGCTCTGTGATGAAGGCCAGCCGCGGGCGTGCGGACGCGCTGGAAGCGGAACGCATTCTGATCGAGCTGATTTCGCAAGGCTGAACACCGCCTGATTTCGTAATTGATCGATTCACACTGCTCTTCTATTCAAACAGGCGAAAAATCGGTTTCTCCCCCGCCGTAAGCAGAGGAGAAACCAAAATTTTATTTCTGCTGATAAGTGGGAATTCATAGAAAAAGGAGGATGTTTTATGGAATTCACAAAAGAGGCCAATCGCATTTTTGCAAAGGATGCGGACGGAAAATTGATTGCCGAGGTCACGTTCCCCGATCGCTCCGCCACCACAGTCGATATTGATCACACATTTGTGGACGATTCCCTGCGCGGACAGGGCGTAGCCGGGCAGCTGATGCTCGCGGCCGTCGATACGATTCGCGCGCAGGGCAAAAAAGCAATCGCCACCTGCCCTTATGCGGTGGGCTGGTTCCAGAAAAATCCGGAATTCTCAGACCTTTTGGATTCAGAAATTTCCAGAAATAAATAAGCGTATCCTGCACATGCTATTGTCGAGGAAGTTCAAGCGAAGAACCGACTTTGCTGAAGCCTTGCCATAAAAACACTCCGTTTTTTTGGTGCCGGCGGAAGCGATACAATTGGTTCGAGATTCTTTTCTGAAATGGATTGAATTTGATCCGCTTGGCACCTCTTGTAGTCCGCCTTAAAAATAGGACGTAAAACAATCTCCATTCAAATGGGTAAACGGGGGGAAGAACCATTGGGTTCTTCCCCTTCCTTTTGTCAAAAGACTCTGTACCACGAGCCGAACGGCTTTAGGCAGTATGTTTACCCAGACACGTTTTACATGGAGGATATTTTTTCACACATCGTTTTATAGTTTTTATAAAAAATCGGAGCATCAATATGATTTTGCACTCCACAGTCGTAAACATTTTTGCAGACATAGAGAAGATCATCTATATTGCTGTGAAGAAGCATAATTTTGCGCGTTAGCTCATTTGTCCGGAACATATGACACATGATTCTTCCGGCGACAAAAGCGGGGATTTTATAGGGCAATAATTCGTTTTTATAATGTTCCAGCTGTACCCCTCTCGACGAAATGATGTTTGCAGTCTCGCGAACAGCACGCACCACTTCTGACAAGATGCGGGGTGAGTTCATTGCCGTTTCCGCAGAATGAGAGATTTCATCCATCTTCCCATATTTTGCGATTGTCGTTATAACGGCAGCATTGATCGCCATATGAAGCCAAATCCATTCGAGCATATCATAGGGGCATTCAATTGCTATCTCTGAGCTTTTCAGGAGCTCCAACAAGGAATCATAGTTTGAAATATGCGCCTTTTCCTGGCGTTCCAGCATGATATGGTCGAAAATCACACATTCCAACCGGTTTTGGTTCAGGGTTCCGCCTGCTACCGGGTAGGCTAAAATAAAATCCCAGCCATTCAGAATTTTATCCAACTCATTGCGATCCTGCCATATCCCGCAAAATAAAACCAAAGTACCAGTGATCCCCTTTTCCTGAAGAGAGCTTATTACACTCCCCAGTTTCCCGGATGACAC
>JAEXDU010000217.1 GCA_023401495.1 Bacillota bacterium | reverse complement strand
CTAGTAAGACCCCTTGAAGACTACAAGGTTGATAGGCTGCGTGTGTAAGTGTAGTAATGCATTGAGCTTGGCAGTACTAATCGGTCGAGGGCTTGACCATTAATTCTTGGTTGGGCCTTGCTCAACTTGCTTTACTTCTGTTTCTTCTTTATTCAGTTTTCAGTGCCCGTTTTAAAACGGATGAAAAGAGAGCAAATTTGCTCTCTTTTTTCTTTTTATACCATCATTATACCGGTCTCTTTAAAAGAGACCGGTATTTTTTTGAGTCCTCCTGAAGATATTTTATACTTTTAGAATATTCGCTTTTCAACAAACGAAATCGCCAAGTGTTTATATCATAATGACAAGTTTACTTGACAAGGATAGCAGGATATGATATTTTGTAATTAGAATTTAAGTGGAGGGAGCGCCAAGAATGAATCGTGAGGAGATCCTAAGCCGGATAAAGCGTACAAAGTGGCGAGGATGAAGGTACCGTTTATATAGAGAACCGGTTGCGCAGCAGCAGTACAAAAGGAATGATGCTCTGCCTGATTGCGCTGATGCTTTACAGTATTTGGGCAGGGGTCCCTTATTACGATTTGATGGCGGTATTTTGGCTGTATGGTGGAATTGTGATGTTTTCGGGATATCGTATTAGCAAAATGAAATCGTATTTTGTGATAGCACTGCTTGAGTTTGCGGTTGCCGCTGTTTCAGTAGGACTTTATATAAAAACACCTGGCCGCTTGGTTAAACGTGGCTACCGAATTGAATTTGATGACCGCTGACAGAATAAAGGAGTAGAATATGGATCGCAATGTTATTTTAGAGAGCAATAAACAGGCGAGAATCCGTGATGAGGGAACAGAGTTTGTAGATAATCGCGCGAGAAGAAAAGGCGAGTTCGTGCTGATGTGTCTGATGGTTCTTCTGATGGTGTACAATCTCTTGAAAGGGATTCAAAGCGATGATTTAATGGCAGTCTTTTGGGCGTATACTGCGGTCATTTATCTGCACAAATACAAAGTGTACCGGCAGAAGACTGATCTGGTTGCAACGGTGGCCGCCATGGTGGCGGCACTTGCCAACTTGCTTTTGTATTTTTTGCATACGTGGTGAGGAATATGGAGCAGGAACTGATTTTTAAAAATCGCATCCGCATGTGGCGGGCAGAAAAACGGATTTCACAGGGCGAGCTTGCGGAGTTGGTGGGCGTATCGCGCCAGACAATCAGCTCGATTGAGAACCTGCAGTTTTGTCCCAGCGCGCGTCTGGCGCTGTTGATTTGTGTGGCCCTGGAAAAAAGATTTGAAGAAGTTTTTTACTTTGATTTAGAACAATCTCTACCCAACAAACGAAAAACAAAGGATCATGTGTCGCCGGAAGAGCAGAAAGAAGGATAATTCTACTCATTGTAATGATCTAAGGAGGGTTTACAAATAGTTGTTTGTTCGCCTGGGAATCATTGCCGTTCCTTGACATTCCGGGGTGCTTCCTGTATCTTTAAAACGGATGAAAAATGAGAGTTACCTGAAAATAGGGTGAAAGGAAACAATATGCTGACAGTTTCAAATCTGACAAAACGATACGACAGCCTTGTGGCAAACGACGACGTGAGCTTTGAAGTGCAGCCCGGTGAGATTGCCGTGCTGATGGGCCCGAACGGTGCTGGTAAATCGACTGCGATTAAATGTATTGCGGGGCTCCTGCGATTTCACGGATCGATTCTCGTCTGTGGAGTGCCGAACAAAAAGGCGGAAGCCCGACGCGTGTTTGGATATGTGCCGGAACTGCCCGCGCTGTTCCCGCTTTTGACCGTGTGGGAGCACGTTGAATTCATTTCCCGGGCGTATCAGCTGCAGGATTGGCGGGAGCGTGCCGAGGCCCTGCTGGATAGAA
Source organism: Bacillota bacterium (assembly GCA_023401495.1). Classification (GTDB taxonomy): domain Bacteria; phylum Bacillota; class Clostridia; order Oscillospirales; family Acutalibacteraceae; genus Faecalispora. The sequence continues at coordinate 21,186 of JAEXDU010000217.1, read as the reverse complement.
TGGAGCTGATGGATAAAAAGGAAAAGCTGGGCCAGGAGCTTTCGAAGGGAATGCAGCAGAAGCTGAGTCTTTGCTGTGCGCTTTTGCCGCAGCCGAAGGTGATTATGCTGGATGAGCCACTGGTTGGTCTGGACCCGCACGCGATCAAAGAGCTGAAAACGATGCTGACCGAGCTGCGCGATCAGGGTTGTGCCGTGCTGGTCAGTACGCACATGCTCGACAGTGTCGCTGAGTTCTGGGACAAGGCTTTGATTATGAAATCCGGTAAGATCATGGCGATCCGTACCCGCGCGGAGATTGAGGAAAGCGGAGAAAATCTGGAACAGCTCTTCTTCTCCATTACGGAAAATGGGGATGGAGGTACCACGGAATGAAATCCATTTGCTACCTGACCTATTGCCAGGCGAAGAACTCCCTGCTGGAGATGCTCCGCCATCCGGGTAAGCTGATTGCTTATCTGTTTGTCATTGCGATGATCGTATTCTCTGTGCTGACAAGGCAGAGCAATACGGCTGTGACGGGTGTTCCCGATACGCGGCTGATCGGGGGAATTTATTTCTTTGTGCTTTTGGGACTGCTGGTGATGATCCTGCTGTCAGGGGTCAAATCCGGCTCGACGTTTTTCAGCATGCCGGATGTGAACCTTCTGTTTGTTTCGCCGCTTCGGCCGAATCTAATTCTGGCCTATGGCCTGGTGAAGCAGATGACGTCGATGATCCTGGTGGTTGTGTTCCTGATGCTGTATTCCCCGATGCTGATGCAAATGTTTGATCTGACGTCGGGTCAGGTTTTTATGATGATGGTCGGTCTGGCATTCCTGCTGATTCTGGCTCAGATTCTTTCCATGCTGCTGTATAACCTGAGCAATGGCAGCCCTGCACGGCGCAGGACGATCAGCTCTGTGATTTACGGTGTGGCGGCTTTGCCTGTTTTGTATGTGGCCGCGAGCGCGCTTCGTTCCGAAAATGTATATCAGGGCGCGCTGCAGGGAGCATCGTCGCCGTTGCTCGATGCTTTCCCGGCGGCTGGCTGGATTCGCGGTGCGATTTTCGGGGCAGTTTCCGGCAATGGCGGCCAGATGTCACTGTATACCGTACTGATTCTTGTTCTGACCGTCGCCAGCGTGGTTCTGCTTGTGAAGGGGAATCCTGATTATTACGAGGATGTTCTGCAAAGCACAGAGGTCACCTATGAGGCGATGCAGGAGAAGAAGGCGAATGAAAACGGCGCGGGCCTGGCGCGATTCCGCAACCGCCATGCCGTAAAAAAAGGCGGCTTTCACGGCGGATGGGGAGCAAATACGTTCTTTTATAAGCAGCTGTGCGAAATGCGCCGCAAAAATCGCTTTGGATTCCTGACGACCTCGACAATCCTGATTGTGCTGATCGCAGTTGGAATGGCAGTCTTTCTGGAACGCGTCTCGCGCGGCGACAGCGACCCAATGGATCCGGAGGCAATGTACGCTTCCATATTGTCTACAGAAATTTATTTGCTGTTCTTCTTTCAGGCCGCCGCAGATTGGGTGGCGGAGCTGAAGAAGCCGTATATTTATCTGGTGCCGTCCTCTTCGCTGTCCCGGTTGATTTGGGCCAGTGCCACCACTTTGGCCAAACCCCTTGTCGACGGCGCTGTGGCGTTCACGGTGCTGTGGCTGTATCTGCGGGTCAACCCGGTCATTTGGATCTGCTCGATACTGATGTACGCGAGCTTCGGATGCCTGTTTACTTCAACAAGTATTCTGTTCTTCCGTCTGTTCGGTCAGCCGGCGCCGAAAGGGCTGCTGGCGTTCCTGCAGCTGCTTATTCTGCTTGTTTTAGCGATTCCGGGCGGAGTTCTTGCGCTGATTGCCATTGTGGCTCTGCAGCTGCCCTGGTATTTGGCGGGAATCGCGTTCTCCGCCGGATGCATTCTTGTCACACTGGGGATTTACGCCGCCTGCCACAATATTTTAGAAGCGCCGGAAATGCGGTGAGTGTATTCTGGACTTTGGCTTTAGGTCTGGCCGGTGAAACCGCGGATCAATTGCGGGGCAAGGGCCAGAAAAGGTCATTTCTTCCGTCACAAAGGGTAATTTCTTCTAGATATTATTATTTTGCCTTGAGTGAGTTTTCTCGCATAGAAATTCTGCTGGCGCAAGGCTTGCCCCTCAGGCTGGGGCAGGCCTTTTTCTATTCGAGGAAGTCTTTCGTTCGCGAGAGAGTGGAAATATTTTCTTCGCGATGTACATGTAGGCTTTTTTCTCGGGTCAGAGCGGATAATTCGTTTTAATATTAATTTAAAAACATGATTTCTTTTGAGTAGGCACTTCTGTTGGCGAGGGTAGTCCTTTGTGCCGGGAGTATTCTTTCTTTTCAAAAAAGCAGGGAAGCGTTCCGGTGCGGCTTCGCCGCGAGAAAATTTTCTTTTTCGTCAGTTTGCCCCTCAGACCGGGGCGGGCCCTTCCTTTCTTGCGAAAAGAAAGGAAGCAAAGATTCGCCAAGGCTCCGCTTTTGGAATCCGTTTTTGGAAACGGTTCCTGAACACATCACCGAAAGCTACTGACAAGGCGCTCCAATGAAAGGGCCCACTCGCCTTGCCAGTGAGGAAAAGGAGCTTTCCAGTATCGTTCGGCGGCGGTCTCTTTCAGAGCGCTCTCTACAGCTCGCAGAAGGGATGCCTAATGATAGCTCTAATTTACCGTTTTGCAGGGCAAGCCTGCGCCAGCAGAAAGGCTGAACTGATACACATGCGTTAAGATTCTCGTAATCAAAAACAACTTGCTGTTCTTGTAGAAAACGTGTTTATTTCGGGTAAAAACTCGGCCTATTCTGGGGGACAGCAAAGGAAGCCTGTACCACACATTGCAGATCAAAAGGGTTTCGCACAACATGCGGATTTAGGTTGTAAGCGCAGAAAGGAAAATGTCCTGGTATTATGTGTTTGAGTGTAAAAGCATTTTCTGCGACAGTTTCTGCCGCAGAAAAGAGAGGAAAAACACTGTATTAAAGTTTTTTTAAAAAAGTTTAAAAAAATGCTTGCATTTTGTCCGGCACTGTGATATTATAATCAAGTCGCCAAGAGCGACAGCAAAAATGAATAGTTGGTGTCGATGACGGTGAGGGTCCACCTGTTCCCATTCCGAACACAGAAGTTAAGCTCATCAGTGCCGAAGATACTTGGCTGGTAACGGCCCGGGACAATAGGATGATGCCAACATCATAAAAGCAGCCACCCAATAGGGTGGTTGTTTTTTTATTCAAAGAGCAATTTTAGAAGAATCTGAATGGATAAAAAAATCGCTCCGGAACACCGGAGCGATTTTTTTATGTTGTGTATGTTGTGATAGATTTAGATCAAGTAAGGGGCAACAGTTTTGCGTGATACAACGCTTTTTTCAAAGCAAGAGTTGCCGCGGCGGCAAATGCGATTTTTGCCAGATCCAGCGGAACAAACGGAATTACCGTGAGGGAAAGTGCCTTTGCCAGATCTGCGTGGGCCACCGCCATAAACATCAGGCACCCGGCTGTGTAGCAGATCACAAGAGCAACCGAAAAGGCAATCACCACAGAATAAAAGCGGTTCTGCGGCAGCTTTTCCAATAGAAGTGCAATCACAAACGCCATGATCGGGTAGGCCAGCAAAAATCCGCCGGTTGGTCCTACCAGAATACCCAGCCCGCCGCGGAACTGACTGAAAACCGGCAGGCCGGCAGCACCCAGCATCAAATATACAACCAGTGCGCTGAATGCATTTCTTTTCGGCAGCAGCGCTCCGCATAAATAAATCGGAATCATCGCCAGTGATATTGGGATCGGCGTAAACGGCAGTACGATCACCAGCGGCCCCAAAACCATGGTAAGCGCTGTAAACATAGCGGTCAGCGCTAAATTTTTTGTCTTCATTCTTACGACCTCCTCATAAACTGTATTATACAGAAAGGGATTTAGATTGTCAACATATTTATTATTAGAAGGTTGACAATGATGGTTACAAAAACGTTTCTTGTACTTCTTGATTTTTTAGTGTAAAATGCTAATACTGCAAATTATATCCATTTAGGATTTTTAGGAGAGGATGAGCACATGCACAGATTATCTGGAATTGCGCTCTGTTTTACGGCTTTCTTCCTGATGTGGGGATGCGCTCAATCGCTGGAAAAGGAAGATTCCGTAGCGCTGGCCCCAAAGGCCGAGATGCTTGAGGTTCAAAGCTTTGTCCAAAAGCAGCCGCTGTCTTCGGAAGAAGTGAAAGGGATTGTACGGGGCCTTCTCGATCAGGCGAAGGATGTACAGTCGCAGATTATGATAGAGGATTTGTCTGGATCAGTCGGGAAGCGCGTGGCGGCTTTCTCCATTCAAAGCGCGCAGGATTCTGTGGGTGACAAGGCCGCGCAGAGTTCTGAAAGCGCGGTGGAAAGCACGCTGGAAGGGCTTGTGCCGATCACCGGCGGGGAATATGATTCCTCTGAGAAAATACGGGAAGGCATGCAGTCGATTTACACGCCTGCAGCGGCGGAGGAGTACTGCTCCGAGCTGTTTGAGGGGACAGACCCCATTTTGCAGGAAATTGACGGGGTGCTGTACTTCTCGCAGGATCAGACGGTTCTGTCTCCCGGCGCGATGGAATATCTGGTAGACACTTCAGTGATTATGCGGCAGACGGTCGATGAGATCACGGTAGAGCTGACAATGCAGACTCAGGGTTCCGCACCCATGAAAAGAAATCTGCGCCTGAAAAAGCAAGGGGAAAACTGGCGGCTGGACAGCGTCGTTTTTCCGCAGCGGATTCAGGAAGACGGAAATTAAAAGCAAACCCTCCCGAAAAGGAGGGCTTTTTCTTTGCAGCAGATAGATGGTAAAATATGAAATGAAGGCGCAGGAACAGAGAGTAAAGCATTAAAAACGGGCGAAAATAAGAGGGAATACAAAATAAATTAAAAAAACGGAACTTCACCCTTGACAAGCCCCTGCCGGTTGTGGTAGTATCAGAAATGCAGTTCCATCGCTTCCGCAGAGAAGCTGTTCTTTTAGGAAAAAACCCAGTTGGGTTTGCGAGGAATAAACGAAGATTTTTTAGGAGGAAAACGCTCATGTCTACTTATATGCCCAAAGCGGGTCAGGTTGACCGCAAGTGGTATGTGATTGATGCTGCCGGTAAGCCGCTTGGCCGTGTTGCGGTACAGGCTGCTGTTTTATTGCGCGGTAAGCACAAGCCCACCTTCGCCCCCCATGTGGATTGCGGCGATCATGTTGTAATCATCAACTCTGCAAAGGCTGTTCTGACCGGTTCGAAGCTTCAGAAGAAGTATTATTACCACCACACAGGTTACATCGGTAACCTGAAAGAGGTCCGTTACGACACTCTGATGCGTGAGAAGCCCGAAAAGGCAATGGAGCTTGCTGTAAAAGGCATGATTCCGGATACCACCATCGGCCGTGAGGCACTCACCAGACTGCGTGTGTATGCTGGTGCAGAGCATAAGCACAGCGCACAGATGCCCGCCGAATGGGCGCTTTAAGGGAGGGGGATAAGTATGTACGATAAGGCTCCATATTTTTACGGAACTGGAAGAAGAAAAAGCTCTGTGGCCCGCGTGAGAATCTATCAGGGAACCGGTAAGGTAACCATCAATGATAGAGATATCGACGATTATTTCGGCCTCGAGACCCTGAAGCTGATCGTGCGTCAGCCTCTGGAGCTGACCAATGTGGCCGACAAGTTCGACGTTGTTTGCCGCGTTGCCGGCGGCGGCGTTACCGGCCAGGCCGGTGCGATCCGTCATGGTATTGCCAGAGCACTGCTGCAGTACGACAGCGAGAACCTGCGCTCCACTTTGAAGAAGGCAGGTTTCCTGACCCGCGATCCGAGAATGAAGGAACGCAAGAAGTACGGTTTGAAAGCGGCTCGCCGCGCACCGCAGTTCTCCAAGAGATAATTTTATCCCGCTTGGGATATGCAGAACCCCCAAAGCCATTGGCTTTGGGGGTTCTTGTTTTTTCTGTAAAAAAGAGAGTCTTTATTCCTCCCGCAGAGCCGCCAGAAAAGAATCACTGTCCGCAGCGCCGCAGGTGAGCAGATAGCAGTTGACACGGGGAATCGAAAAATCGAGCAGGGGGACAGCCAGCAGCGCTCCCCGGTCAATCGAATCCCGCACGATGCTGGCAGGCAGAAAGGAATACCCTTTCCCGCCGTATAAGAACGGCAGAAGGTTTGCGCTGCGGTCAATTTCCAGCGGAAAGGCGTGCCCTGCCGGGAACAGATCCCGGATATAGCTGCCGACCTCCTGAAATGGGAAATCACAGTATAAATAGGGGATGCCGGCCAGTTCCTGCTGTAAGATTCCCTGCTGATATTCCCGATTCTGCGGCGCCGTTACCAGCAGCAGCTCATCTGCGGCAAACAGGGAACAGTGAATGTTCTTTTTCGCATAGGGAACATAAGAAAACGCCATGTCCAGCGTGTGATCCTGAAGCATCTGGATCAGCGCGTGGGAATGGCCGATAACGATATTTAGCTTGGTTTCCGGGTGATTCAGGGAGTAATCCACCAGCTTTCGGGAGAGGTGACAGTCGTAAATGGTGTTGGTCGAGCCGATCCGCAGAGAGGAGCGGTAATGCGACATGCTGTTCAGTTCTTCGGCCGCACTCTGTGTCAGCTCCACAATACGCCGGGCATACGCCAGAAAACGCTCCCCTTGCTCTGTCAGCTGAAGCAGCTTTCTGCTGCGCACAAAAAGAGGCTTGCCCAATTCTGACTCAAGCTCCTGAATCCGGTTGGTTATGGTCGACTGCGCCACAAACAGCTGATTTGCGGTATGAGTGTAATTTTTCAGTTCCGCCAGCAAAAGAAAGGTTCGAAGGGTATCGGTGTTCATGAGCTTGCCTCCTGTGATAAGAATCTGACCCGCTAACCAAATCAAAGATTTCAAACGAGGCCCCATAACCTTGAAACGCGAGGCAGCGGAAAAGGCCTTTGACCTCCGCCCCCCTGCCAAGGCAGAGAGATAAAGTTCTTATGATCGAAAAAACGAATCATAATGATCTGTTATATCGGTTTTACATATCATACACCATTCTGTTATACTGATCAATAGGAAAAGCCTACGAGAAAGGATGGAGTGAATTGGAGTACCTTCAGGAACTGTTTGCAGACCGCATCGGCGGGACATCGTTTGGAAAACAGGCGGAGCTGTATAAATTTGAAAAAATCAAGAAGACCCGGCGCCAGATGGAACGGGAACATCCCGAAATCCCAATGATCGATTTGGGCGTAGGCGAGCCGGACGCTATGGCGGATGCTGGAGTGATCGATGTTCTGTACGAGCAGGCGAAGGAATGGAAGAACCGGGGTTACGCGGACAATGGAATTCTGTTGTTCCAGCAGGCTGCGGCGGCATATCTGGAGAAGGTGTTCGGTGTCGGCGGGCTGTGCCCGGAAACGCAGATTCTGCATTCTATGGGTTCCAAATCTGCGCTGGCGATGATCCCGCAGGCCTTCATCAATCCGGGCGATATCACACTGATGACCGTGCCGGGTTATCCGATTCTCGGGACGAAAACAAAATGGCTCGGCGGCAGGGTGTATCCGCTGCCGCTGCTGCAGGAAAATCATTTTCTTCCGGATTTGGATTCCATCCCGCAGGCGGTACTGCAAAAAGCGAAGCTGCTTTATTTGAATTATCCCAACAACCCCACCGGAGCGGCTGCAACAAAAGGGTTTTACAAGGCAGTGATCGAATTTGCAAAGAGGAACCAGATCATTGTGATTCAGGATGCCGCTTATGGCGCGCTGACCTTTGGCGAACGGCCGCTCAGCTTTTTGTCTGTGGAGGGGGCTATGGAGGTTGGAATCGAGGTTCATTCCCTGAGCAAATCCTATAATATGACCGGCTGGCGGTTGGGCTTTATCGCGGGAAACGAAAAAATCGTGAAAGCGGTCGCAGCCGTAAAGGATAACAACGATTCCGGACAGTTTATCGCCATACAGCATGCAGGAGCCTACGCACTCGGCCACCCGGAAATCACAGAGGCAACCTGCGAAAAATACCGCAGAAGGCACGAACTGCTGTCCGCCGCGCTGCGCCGGATCGGTTTTTTGGCCACGCCGCCCAAGGCGTCCTTTTACGAGTACATGGAGATCCCAAAAGGAACCCGGGACGGTCGAGTTTTCCATACGGCCGACGAGTTTTCAGATTACCTGCTGCGAAATGCATTGATCTCTACGGTCCCGTGGGATGATGTGGGGCAGTATATCCGGATATCCGTCACGTTTGTCGCCGATGGGGAGCAGGAGGAGGCGCGGATCGTTGAAGAGATCGAACGGCGTCTGGCTCGCTGTGAGCTTGTGTTCTAGCCAATTCCTTACCTGATCGATGTTGAAAGCAATCGGTTTGTGTTTTGTGAACAAAGCCCTTCCTATTAGATAGGAAGGGCTTTGTTATACAGCAGGTAGAATTCGGAGCTTTCCTCCTTGCCCGCGGGCGAAGAAATGCGGCGATTGTAAATGCGGGCCGATTGTGTTACGCTAAGAGAGAGGTGAGAATATGGATGGAATCAGGAATCAGGAGCCGGTCAACGTAGCCGTATTTGTGGACTATGAAAATGTGTATAAGTGCCTGCTGGAACAAAATCAAAATATGCTGCGCCTGGCCTTTTTTGAAAAGCTGCGCGAATGGTGCAGAATTCATGGCAAGCGGGTGGTCAAGATCGCGGTGTACTGTAATTTTGACAATACCGATCTTCACGAATCCTATCATCAGTCTTTGCTGCAGTCTTACGGGGTAGAAACGATTCACACCGCAAATCAGGGTAAAAATTACGCAGATCTGAAAATCACGATCGACGTATTGACCTCGATCTACTCCAACCACAATATCGACGAATTCTTTATCATGTCCAACGACAAGGATATGACCCCGCTGCTCAATGTCATCCGCGCCAACAAACGAAATGTATCGGTGATCACCACCGGTGATCAGTATAACGAAGCGCTGATCGCGTTTGCGGATGAGCACGTCCGTCTGGAGGAGATTGTCAAAACGGAGATTCCTCACCGCGTTTTAGACGATATTATCGATCTGTACTGGAAAAAGTTCAATAAATATATCGAAGAGAAGATTGTGGAATATGATAAAACGGGCGTGTTTAAGGAATACGCACTGGAGTATAACCTGAAAAACGAAGTTGCGTTTTCTAAAGTTATGATTTACGAGATGGCCAACGTTCTTCTTGATTTGTACCGGCAGGGGAAGGTGTTGTTTTATCACTATCTGTATAATAGCAGGCCGTATGTCGCGATGCTGCCGGCCGATAAAAAGGATTTACTGATCCATAAGGGAATTCTCACAGAGGACGCCATTCTGCCGGATTTTGATATGGAGTCGGTTGTGCAGGCAAAGTACGATTATTATAAAAGGCTGAACGATTGATCACAAGTGAAAAGAATTTCGTTTGGCCCGATCCATTTCTCCCCGTGTTTTCCATCCGGAAAGCGCGGGGATTTTTTCTGATTTCCCTTTTCATTATATATAGAAAAAAACAAGCGGTTTTACAGCTGCTTTTCCCACTTTAGAAATACGGAAAGTAAAACGATTGGGAGTCCCTTTGCTGAACAAAACTGGCTAACCTGTGAAACAATGTGAAAAAAGAAGATCCAAAACGTATTTTCAAAGAGTGTTTATACAAATTTCAATGGAAAAGTACGTATGACATCCCCACACTGCATATTTTGAGCAAAGAGCCGCTTTGAAAAGAGGAAAAAACTCAGCTGCACAGCCACTTTTCGGGAGGTGTCGGCACGCGCGGAAAGACGCCGGATTTCCCTATATATAATGAAAAGAGAAATCGGGTGTTTTTTACATTGTTTCACAGCAAAAAACAGCATGCCCGAAACGCTGTTTGCGGACTTTTGAAATGGGAAGGATCTTCCCAAAAGAGTGGTAGAAAACGAATCGGCAGAAACAGAAGAACTTGGAAATAAAAACAAGGGATCTGAAATAAACAGGCTCATTTATGCCCATCATTTAACAGGAAATATATTACAAATAAGAAGATGCTTTCGCGGACTTTTTATTCAAAAGCGCGAAAGGACAAGCTGATGAATCGACCTGCGGCCAAGCCTGAAAAGCGAAAAAATCAGATTCGTCAAGCCTTTTTTTCAGAAGTTTTTTTCGCGATAAAAATACAAATTCTTACAGGATATCAAAATCCAGCAAAAAAGCGAAGAGAGATGAAAAAATCCAGCAATTGTTGAGTTTTTTGGTTTTCAAAATCTTTCTTCTCAAAATAATAATGCTTTTTTCTCGCTTATTTTACAAACAAAAACACGCCTGTAACGATTGTAACAAGTTTGTAACCGTTCATTTTCTTGCAGTTTGCACAGAAAACGGGCCTGATTTTACCGATGAAAAAATAGAAAATCGGAGAAAACAGGTGATTATTATTTCTAATGAGAATTATAATTTTTTTCAATTGTGCAAACTGCATAAAAATACCGAGGAAACTAATTTGACAGCATTCATATTGTGCAGATATAATAACGCCATTGACGCACATCCGAATTCCTTACCTCAACGACGCAAAGATTCTTTGCGGCTTTTTCATATTCAGGGTGTTGAGGAAGAAGAAAGGAGACAATGCAAGTTGGAACTTCATTTCCCGGCGAAAAAATTCGTCGCGTTCGCGCTGACGATGATTATTTTTTTAAGTTCCGTCGTAACAGCGGTTGCAACCACCATTGCCGCCACCATTGTGGATGATAATAACACTTATACAATTCAGGTGCTGTCTTCCAAAACAGAAGACATTTTGGCACAGGCCCAAGTTAAAGTTGGCCCCCACGATGTGGTAACAAGAAATGATGAACATGGAATTGTCATTCATGTTCGCAGAGGGTACGAGGTCAATGTAACCGCCGAGGGGAAAACCACCCCGGTAATCATGTACACGAATGAAACCGCCGCTCAGGCGCTCGAAAAAGCCAAGGTACAGGTGAGCGACAAAGATCAGCTCAATGTTCCGCTGGACCAGGAGCTTTCTGAGGGCGACAAGGTAGAGGTGACAAAGCAGTATGGAATTCACGTTCTGCTCGACGGCGGCTTTGTAAGCCCCGTGGTTTCTGAGGGAACCGTAGAGCAGGCGCTCGAAGAGAGCGGCATCTCTCTGAATGAGGATGACATCGTGACGCCTTCTCCCGATACGCCGGTGGGAGACGGCCTTGTAGTTACCGTAAAGAGAGTCACCTACCGTGACGTGACAAAGACGGAAGAAATTCCGTATACCACTGTCACAAAAGAGAGCGACACCGTTTCGCAGGGTTCTTTCCGCGTTACAGCAGTCGGTGAAACCGGCGAGCGTGAGGTTGTCGTTCGCGAAAAGCTCGTAGACGGTATCGTGAAAGAAACCGAAACCGTCAGCAGCGCAGTTGTAAAGCAGCCTGTTGCAGAAGTAAAGCTGGTGGCTCCTTCCAAGAAGGAGGTAGTGGCAGAGGTATCTGCCGCGCCAACCTTTACGGACAAAAACGGCAAGCAGATCACTTACAAAAAAGTGCTGAAAGGCAAGGCTACGGCTTATACCTCTAACGGCGGACGTACCGCAACCGGCAAGCCGGCCAAGGTTGGCTATGTGGCGGTTGACCCCAAAATTATTCCTTATGGAACAAAGCTGTATATTACTTCGCCCAACGGCAAGGTAGTGTACGGTTATGCCGAGGCGGCGGACACCGGCGGAGCGATGCTCAGCGGCCGGGTTCTGGTCGACCTGTACTACAACACGGAAAGCCAGTGTAACAGCTTTGGTGTGCGCAATATGCTGATTTATGTTCTGGACTAACCGCGGGTAGCGCGAGAAATAGAAAAGAGGAACGGCAGGTTTTCTGCCGTTCCTCTTTTTCTGTTTCCCCGGTTTTGAACGGAAGATCGAATCGAAAAGGGAGTGCTGTATCATTCTGCAAAAGAATTGAAATTGCGAAATCCATCGTATTTTGTGCATGTTTCTTAAATCTTTTTTACAATTTGTACGCAATGTGGAACTTTTATTGACTCGTGCTTTTTTTACATGGTATAATTGCACAACATATCTGAATTTTTCTATGCGGTATGGAATATCAAGAACGCACGCGGCACAGATGAATCGAGAAACTCAGCCGGATAGAAAAAGGAAACGAATGCAGAGGAGAGTTTTAGAATGGATTTTTATTATTATCTGGCGGCTGGGGCGGCCCTCACTGCGCTGCTTGCGGCAGTGATACTTGCAAGGCAGGTAACGGCGCAGGCGGAGGGCACGGAGCGGATGAAAGAGATTGCCGCGGCAATCCGGGACGGCGCGAATGCTTTTTTGTGGGCGGAATATAAAATTCTGGCGGTTTTCATTGCGGTTGTATTTGCTGTGATTGCCGTGGTGGTCGGTCTTTTGGGCGCCGCCGCGTTTTTGACCGGCGCAGTGTCTTCGATTCTAGCCGGCTTTTTCGGGATGAATATTGCAACCCGCGCCAATGTGCGCACAGCCAACGCCGCCAAGGAGCACGGTATGCGGCGAGCGCTTGCCATCGCCTTTTCCGGAGGAGCGGTAACAGGTCTTACCGTAGCGGGGCTTGGCCTTTTGGGTGTGGGGATGCTGTATTATCTGGTTCGCGACCCGAACATTTTGTTTGATTATAGCCTGGGGGTCTCTTCCATTGCGCTGTTTGCGCGTGTTGGCGGGGGTATCTATACCAAGGCGGCAGACGTGGGCGCCGATCTGGTGGGGAAGGTCGAGGCCGGCATTCCCGAGGATGACCCGCGCAATCCGGCGGTCATTGCAGATAATGTGGGGGACAACGTAGGGGATGTGGCCGGCATGGGAGCCGATCTGTTTGAATCCTATTCGGTGTCGATCGTGTCCGCCGTTTCGCTGGGACTTGCCGCGTTTGGCGAGGAGGGCGCACTGTTTCCGCTGCTGCTTGCAGCAGTCGGCATCTTTGCGTCGGTGATCGGGACAGTTCTGGTACGCCTGAGCAAGCATCCGAATCCGAAGCGCGCCCTCGACAGCGGCACCTATTTTGCGGGCGGCGTTGTCATGGCGGGCGCCCTGCTGCTCAGCCGGTGGCTGTTTGATGGCCTGAGGCCCGGAATTGCGGTGGTGTCGGGGCTTTTGGCCGGTATTTTGATCGGTGTTTTGACAGAGGTGTATACCTCTGCCGATTTTGGGTTTGTCAAAAAGATTGCCCGGCAGTCCGAGACCGGCTCGGCAACAAATATTATCAGCGGACTTGCGGTGGGGATGTCGTCGGTGACGGTGCCGCTGCTGACGATCTGCGCGGCAATTTTTGTTTCTTATAGCGTGGGAGGATTATACGGGATCGCTCTAGCGGCGCTGGGGATGCTCTCCACCACGGGAATCACTGTGGCGGTGGACGCTTACGGCCCGATTGCGGATAACGCCGGCGGCATCGCAGAGATGAGCGGGCTGGATTCCTCCGTGCGCGAAATCACCGACCAGCTCGACGCGGTGGGCAACACCACGGCGGCGGTGGGCAAGGGCTTTGCCATCGGTTCGGCCGCGCTCACGGCGCTGTCGCTGTTCGTTTCTTACGCGGAGGCTGTAGATCTTACGTCGATCAGTATTCTGGAGCCCCGCGTGATGATCGGCCTGCTGATCGGCGGTATGATGCCGTTTTTGTTCTCCGCGTTTACAATGGAATCGGTGGGCAAGGCAGCCTTTGAGATGATCGAGGAGGTTCGCCGCCAGTTCCACACGATGCCCGGCATTATGACCGGAAATCAGCGGCCCGATTACAAAAAGTGTGTTGCCATTTCCACGCGCGCGGCGCTGAAGGAAATGCTGGCCCCCGGTCTGATTGCGATTCTGACCCCGGTGGCAGTAGGCCTTGTACTCGGCGTACAGGCACTGGGCGGCACGCTGGCGGGCGCTTTGGTCACGGGCGTCATGATGGCGATCTTTATGGCGAACTCCGGCGGCGCGTGGGATAACGCGAAGAAATATATCGAGCAGGGCCAGCACGGCGGCAAGGGCAGTCCCGCGCATAAGGCGGCGGTTGTAGGCGACACGGTCGGCGATCCGTTCAAGGATACCTCCGGCCCCGCGCTCAATACGCTCATCAAGCTGATGTCGATCATCGCTCTGGTGTGCGCGCCGCTCTTCCTTTCGAAGGGATGCCTGCTGTAAAGAAAAAATTTTTTATTTTGTGGATTGCCGTAGAGCTTCTGCTGATGCAGGGCCTGCCCCTTGGGCTGGGGCAGACCTTGCATTTTTTATGTTCTCTTCACGGCAGAGGTGTTGCCTTCGCGACAAAAGGAACGGTTTTCTTTGCAGGCCTTCCCGTGGTGTGCGTGCAGGCTCAGCCTGCGCCGGAAAAATTTCTTTTGCCTACCCTCTTGCAAATCGAACAAACATTTGCTATGATGAAGTAAATCGAACGTATGAGCGGTTTGGGAGGGCAAAACGATGAATACAGCGGTAACTGTGTTGACCCTGGCAATTGCGATATTGGTTTTTCTGCGGGAGCGGCCCCGCCGGAAAGAAACGCGCCAAATCTGGGCGCTGTGTGCGCTTTCGGGTGTTTTCGGTCTTTTGGTTCCGGGCGGCGCGTTTGCGCTGCAGGTGGTGCAAAGCCTGATGCAGGGCCTGCTGGCGGGCTGCTGCCTGCTGGCCGTTCGCAAAGAGCGGCTCTCAAAAGAGCGGCGGGCGCGTTTTCTGCATTCCCATCGCCGGGCCGCAAAATATTGTCCGTCATCCTGCGTGCCGGCAGAGCGCCCTCACGTGGGCCGGTGCGCGTGAGTCCTTGACAATCCCATTCTCCGGTTTTATACTAAATACTGAATATTCAGGTCTCGTTTGAAGAATGATGAAACGAGACTTGAGAAATTCTCTCTTCAGAGAACAGGAGAAAATGGTATATGGCATATCTTTACCCCGTGATCTGGTTTGCCGCCGGTCTGATCATGATTTTCAGACTGCGCAAGGAAAACAAGATATTTATTTTCGCAGGGATATACTTTTTGTTCCTTGGCGGATGGTGGCTGATGAATCTGCTGTACCCGGATTACCACATGTTCAGCGGAACCATGGGCTGGGTACTGCGCGGAGTGACCGCGGTCGCGCTGGCCGTGGTGGGCGTAGCTTTCTACCGCGAGAAAAAGCGAACCGAGGCCATGCTGGAGCAGGAGCAGCCCGAACAGGGTCATTCGCTGGATGAGAAGTTCAGTGAGCCGGAAGGACAGGCTCTGCCGCAGGAAGCTTCGGATGAGGATTCCACACCCGCCGGTGATTCGCCGGACAGCCATAGGGAGGATTAGTCTTGATCGCTTCGACCCTTGCCGTGGCGGAAAAGGTCCTCGTTATGTTTTTGATCATGAGTGTGGGGTATGTCTGCTATAAAAAGCGGATCATTACCTCGCGCGGCGCCGCTCAGCTGACGAATCTGCTGCTGTATATCGTTGGGCCGTGTTTGATTATCGCGGCTCTGCAGGCGGATTCGGAAGGAGTCAGCACGGGCAAGATCCTGCTGACGATCCTTTTATTTCTGGCGGGGATGATTGCCGTCGCCGCGGCCATGCAGCTGATGTTCCGCAGGCAGACACGTGCCCGCGCAGGTATGCTGCGCTACGGCGCAGTATATTCCAACTGCGGATTCATGGGTCTGCCGCTGGCCCAGGCCATTTTGGGCAGCGCAGGCGTGGTATACGCCTCTGCGTGCGTGGTGGCCTTTAATCTTTTGACATGGACGCATGGGTATATCATCCTGGGCGGAGCCGGGGAGGACCGCAAACAGATGCTGAGAAAGGCGCTGCTGAACCCCGGAACCATCAGCTTTGCGATCGGACTGCCGCTGTACGCGCTGTCGATTTCTCTGCCGGAGCCTCTGGTTCAAACGCTGGACTCTATTGGGGCGATGAACACGCCGCTGGCGATGATTGTGGTGGGTACATATCTGGCTAAGCTGAGCCTGCGCGATGTTTTTTCAGACCGCGAGGTCTATCTGGTGACGGCGCTGCGTCTTGTTATGGTGCCGGTGGCTTTTTTGCTGCTGTTGTGGCTGCTTCGGCCCGATCCCGCCGTGATGGTGACCACGGCGCTGCTGATGGCCGCGCCGGTTGGGATGAACTCGGTGCTGTTTGCGATCAAGCTCGGCAACGACACGCAGCTGGCCTGTAAGATGATCGCGCTGAGCACGCTGTTCTCGATTCTCACCATGCCGGCAATTGCAGTGCTGGCGCAGAATTTGGCTTCCGTCCCCTGAAAAAGGAGTGGCGTGGATGCTCCGAATCGCATAGTATGGATTGCGGGCGAGATTGAGTACCGCTTCAAATAGATTGCCTGCCTCAGCCGTTCTGGCTGTGGCGGGCATTTTCTATTTGGACGTGTTTTGCGCCGCGCTTGAAAAAGGGCGGAAATTGGGGTAAAATAGAACAGATCGAACGAGGGAACGGCGCTCCTGGCTGCGGAGCGGAGTGCCGGTGCTTCCCTCAGAAGCGGGTTGTTCCAAAACAGCCGCTGCGTTTTGCGCAGGAAGGAGTTCACAGTATGTTAGTATCCCCCTCGATGCTGGCGTCGGATTTTTCACATCTGGCGGACGAGCTGAAAAAAATTACCGACGGCGGCGCCGATTTCGTTCACCTGGACGTAATGGACGGCGCGTTTGTTCCGAATATTTCTTTTGGCGCGCCGGTGATCGCGGCCATGCGGCCCCACACAAAACTTCCGTTTGATGTTCACCTGATGATTCAACACCCAAAGAAATACATTGTGGATTTTGCGAAGGCCGGGGCAGACATCATTTCGTTCCATGTGGAGTGCGCCGATGATCCCGATGAAGTGATCGAAGAAATCCTTTCTCACGGGGTAAAACCCGCGATGGTAATCAAACCCAACACCCCTGCCGAGTCGATCTTTCCGTATCTGGACAAGCTGTACCTGGTGCTGGTCATGACGGTGGAGCCCGGCTTTGGCGGGCAGAGCTTTATGCCCGGGCCGCTTTTGAAGGTACGGCAGATCAAAGAGAAAAATCCCTCCGTCCTGATTGAAGTGGACGGAGGGATCAATGCCCAAACGGTTCTGGAATGCGCACAGGCGGGCGTGGATGTTTGTGTGGCCGGCACCGGGATCTTTAAAGCGGAGGACCCCGCCGCGGTGATTCGGCAGCTGCAGTCGGCCGGGCGCTAAAGACACCCGCCTACCTGGTTCACTGCGTCGCGCGAAAGCAGCTCGCCGTGTTCCAGAGAAAGGGCTGCGGCTGTTTTGCCAATGCCGCGAAGCCGGGCGTATTCTTTCAAGAAGGCTTCTGTTTTTTCTTTCATCGCAAAATACGGGGAGAGAATCAGCCGGTAGCTGTTGCCGTACCGCAGCAGCTGGCATCCGCCGAGCGTGTTGAGGCGATACAGATGCTCCAGAACATCCAGAAGATCTCCGGCATTTTCCAGTTCATACACATAAGGCCCGGAGCATTTGATCCGGTAAATTTTACGCGGTTCTCCTTTTTTGGCTTTTGCCGGGGACACCGCGGTAAACATCAGAACGGTTTCACCGTCTGCGGTTGCCATCGCACGAATCGCGACCTGGTCCCTCTTCAGCGTAAAGTTGGTGCTGGCACAGGCCGCGGCGAAAATGCGGGCAATCGTCAGCCGGCAGTGCAGGCTGCTCCAGCTCAAACCCTGCATCAGCCCCAAGGCCCGGGTTTCCCGTGCAGTCAGGATGATCAGCAGGTGAGAAGCATCCAGGGCTTTAGTCTTCAAGTTGACACCCCCAATCACAATAAGAGCTTCACTACTATAATATTAACGGCCCCGGTATTTTGTAAGAGGTGATTTCCAATGATTTCGTTTTTTTCCTCCGGCATCCGGCTGGAGCAGCAAAAGAGCCGAACGATGAAAGCGAAAATTCTGGCGCTGCCCGCGCCGGAGGTGCTGTATGTGCCTCTGCCGGGCGCTCAGGCGCTGACCGACCGCTGCGTGCGCGCAGGGGAGACGGTGCTGCGCTTTTCCCAGCTTTCCATGCCGGGCAGCCATGTCGCAGTCACCTCACCCGTGAGCGGCACGGTCACCGGCTTTCAGGCTTTGCCCCACCCGGTGCGGGGCATGGTGGACTGTGCGGTGATCCGGCAGGACAGCGAGGAGCAGGAGCTGACCCTGCGCGCTCCCGGAATGGAGCATACGCCGGACGAGCTGATACGCCTTGCCGCCGCCGCCGGGATTATTGATGAATATGATGGGATACCCTTGTTTAAGAAGCTGAAACGGCTTCGTCGAATGAAAATTGATTGGCTTGGTGCGAATGTGCTGGATGACGAGCCGTATGTTTGCAGCGGTTTGGCTGTCCTGCGCGAAAATCCGCAGGGGGTTCAGCAGGGGCTGGAGCTGGCGGCTTTGGCGGTTGGCGCAAAAAAGACCGGCATTGCGGTCGTCAGCGGCTTTCGCGCCCGCAGCTACTCGCGTGTTTCGGGCCAGATCGCCGATCTGCTGGTCGGCAGCGGCGGGCGTTACCCCGCGCGGCCCGGTCTTTTAAAAAGACTGCGCCGGCAGGGACATCGTCCTGGCCTGATCGGTGTACAGGCGCTCGAAGCGTTTGCGCAGGCGGCAGAGCGCGGAATCCCCCAGACCACCACGGTGATCACCGTGGCGGGGGAGGGCGTTTCCCGCTGGCAGAACCTGCGGGTTCCGCTGGGCATGCCGATTGAAGACCTGCTCTCGGCGTGCGGGCGCAAAAAACGTACGGTGGTGATCGCGGGCTCGCCGATCACAGGGAACCGGGTGGAGGAACTCTCCGCTCCTGTTACTGCGGACCTGCGGTGCCTGATCGTTCTGCCGGAGGCGATGCAGACGGTCAAAGTGTTTCCGTGCATCGGGTGCGGAAAATGTGAGGCCGCCTGTCCCGTAGGGATCATGCCCTGGGATATCTACCGCCGCCTGCAGGAGCAGGAATACCCCGACGCCGGGCAGCTTCTGCGCGCCGATTTGTGCTGTGCCTGCAACGCCTGCTCGGTGGTATGCCCGTCGGGGCTCGATCTTTCGGGGGCGGTGGCCCGCGCGATGGAAATCAGAGAAAGGGGATAAGCGCCGAATGCAGCAGCTTATGATTCAAAAACCGCCGTTTCTCCGCAGCGGACAAACGGTGTCTACCATGATGAAGGACATGCTGTTGGCGCTGGTTCTTCTTTTGCCCTTGCCCACGGTGCATTACGGCACGCACGTTCTCTGGGTCGCGGCGGCGTCAGTCGCGTCCTGCTTTGTTTCTGAAATTGCCGCCTGTATGATCGCAAAGCGGCAGGTGGATATCTCGGAACTTTCCTCGGTGGTGACGGGTCTGATCATCGCGATGCTCATGCCGCCGCTGGCGCCTTTATGGCTGCCGATTCTGGCGGGCGCGTTTGCGGTGCTGGCAGCCCGTGTGCCGTTCGGCTTTACCGGGAACAATCCGTTTAACCCTGCTGCGGCGGGAGTGGCGTTCGTCACCGTGTTCTGGCCGCAGCGGGTGTTTTCGTTTTCGGAACCGTCCGCCGCTTCGGTACTCAAGGAGGGGCTCAAGCCAAATCAAATTCCCTCCGAGATGCTGTGGGGCACTGACGGCGGGGCGATCGGAACCACTGCCGTATTAGTGGTTGCGGCCTGCGCCGTGTATCTGATCGTGAAAAAAACGGTGAGCTGGCGGATTACCGTGTGCTTTCTGGCGGCAGCCGGGCTGATGGCTCTGCTGTTCCCGCGCATCATGGTAACGCCGCTCACGTCATTAAAATATGAGCTGCTGTCGGGCTCGCTGCTGTTCTGCTCCGTATTTTTGATCACCGACCCGGTGACGTCGCCCCGCACACATGTCGGTAAAGCGCTGTATGGCGCGGTTGCCGGTGTGCTGATTATGCTGATGCGCCGGTACGGAGCGTTTGAGCAGGCGGCCTGTTTTGCGGTGCTGCTGATGAACGCGGTTTCTCCTGTGATCGACAGCTTTGTGATTGCCGTGACGGCGAGGAGGGAGGCGAGGCGCAATGAGCAGCAATAAGAAAAAGCCGAAGGCAGAATCCCAACTAATGGAAAAAGGCGGCCGGCGGTCGGCTGCAAGAGGCTCGAAAAAAACGGTGCACAAGCGCCTGATGAAGGAAAGCACCGGGATTTTCCTGAACGGCCTGGTCTTCCGCAACCCGGTGGCAATCGGCGCGCTGGGCCTGTTCCCCGTGGTTGGGGCGGGCTATACGATGCAGAACGCCGCAGTGCTTTCGCTGATGATGCTGGTCATGATGCTACCGGTGTGCCTTCTCAGCGGCTGGATGAAAATACCGGTGTGGATTCGTCCTGCGGCTGCGCTGGTGCTCTCGGGGGTGATGTATCTGCCCGCAGCGGCTCTGGCCAAGTGGCTGATGCCGCAGGCGTTTTCTGCTCTGAGTATCTACGCGGTTCTGATGATCGGCAATTCGATCATTCTGTCGCGCGCCAATGATTATGCGCCGTCACACATCACACTGGCGGTGCTCATGGATTCGCTGGGCTGCACGGCGGGCTTTTCCGCAGTGATCTTTCTGGTGGCGGCCCTGCGGGAAATTTGGAGCAACATTGTTAAGGACACGGGCGGAGTATATCACGCGGGCGCGTATCCGCTCGTTGGATTTTTGCTGCTGGGCGTGATCGCGGCGCTGATTCAGCACACGAATGCCAAGCGGGCCGCGGCGGAAAGGAAGGCGAAGTAGGAATGGAAATGGCAGTGCAGTTGTTTTTCTATGCGATTCTGGCGTTGACGGCACAGAATGTGATCTTCTGCGGCGGCGTCGGGTTTAGCCGTGTGCTCCGCGCGGCGCGCAGGCCGAAAATATTGCTTTCGTACGCCGGACTTTTAAGCGCTTTTACTTTGATTTCCGCCTGGATGGGAATCGCTCTCAATCAGCTGGTGCCGGGGATCAGTCCCGCGGCGTTTTACCGCCCCGCGATTTTCGCGGTATGCGTTGCGGTGGTGTATCTGCTCGCGGCGCTTTTGTACCGTATGTTTTTCGCCGCGCGCTACAAAAGGCTGGAGCCGGTGTTCTCCTCGTCGGCAATCAACTGCATTGTGCTGGCCATGCCGTTTATTCAGCGGGTGTTCCGGATGACCGGCTGGCAGATCACCGGCTATGCGATCGGAACGGGTGTGGCGTTCTTTACGGCGGCGCTTGTTTTGTCCCACGCGATGGAGCGGCTGAAGAATCCCGATATGCCCAAGGCGTTTCAGGGGCTGCCGTCGGTGTTTCTGTATG
>JAEXDU010000205.1 GCA_023401495.1 Bacillota bacterium | reverse complement strand
CCAGAGAACGCTGATGGGGGTTCTGAAAGCGCTCGGCTACAGCGATTGGGACATCATGCTCCACTACGAAACGTACCCCCTCATGGTCGGGATTCTGGGGAGCGTGATCGGGTCGCTGATGGGGATTTTTGTGGTCGGCAGCGCCATGATGGATCTTTATAATACATACTACAATCTTCCGATCGGCGATGCCGTGATCCACTGGGATCTGGTGCTTCCGGCCTCTTTGCTGGCCCTGTTTTTCTGCGTGGTGGCGGGTTACAACGCGTGCAGAAAAGAGCTGCGGCTGATGCCGGCCGAATCCATGAGGCCGAAGGCCCCTGCCTCCGGCAGAAAGATTCTTCTGGAAAATTGGAAGCTGTTCTGGAAGAGCATCAATTTCAGCTGGAAGATCATCATCCGGAACATTTTTCGGTATAAAAAGCGCTCCGCGATGGCGTCCGTAGGGATCATCTTTTCCACGGTGCTGATTTTGATGGCGATGGGCTTTCAGAATTCCGTCGATTACCTGATGGATATCCAATTTCGGGAAATTCAAAAATTCGATTTGAAGGTCAGCTTTTCCAAAATATTGGATTCCAGAGCACTGAACGATGTGCGGAGCATCGACCACATCAAATCGGCAGAACCGGTTCTGGAAAGCGGGATGGAGATCACCAGCGGATGGAGGAAAAAAGACATCGGGATCATTGCGCTGGACAGCGGGTCACAGCTGTATGGGGTTCTGGATGCCGAGGGCAGGCAGGCGGTCATTCCCAAAGAAGGGATTTTGCTGCCGAAGCGCCTGATGGATACGCTGGGAGTGAATGTTGGGGACAGAGTGTTCCTGCGTTCGTTTTACCCGGGCAAGAACGAAGAAATCGACAAAAAGCCGGTGATCATCCGGGGGAACACCATGGAGCTGCTGGGACAAAGCGCGATCTGCAGCACGGAATATCTGGATTACCTGCTGCGGGAAGGGACTGTGATCAATGCGGCATATGTTCAGCTGGAGGATCTGGAGCATGAAAAAGAGGTCGTGCGGGAGTTGAAGGACAGGATGAACGTCAACACCGTACAGTCAAAGGCCGAGATTGTTTCCAATATGGAGCAGACCATGGGCACCATGAACAGTATGATTCTCATCATGATCTTAGGTGCGGGCATTCTGACCTTTGCGGTGATTTACAACATCACCAATATCAATATTTTTGAGCGCAGGCGCGAAATCGCGACGCTTTCGGTTTTGGGCTTTACGACAGGTGAGCTGAAGAGCCTGATATTTTATGAGAATTTCTTTCTCAGTGCTTTCGGTGTTCTCGTCGGTCTTTTGCCGGGGAAGCTGCTGACCCAAGCGATCCTTAATATGTCGGCGACCGAAACGATGTGGCTTCCGGCGGTTTTGAATCTCTCCAGCTATTTCATCGCCGCGCTGCTGGTCGGTGTTTTTACACTGACAGCCAATTTGCTGCTGGGGAAAAAGGTTCGGGATATCGATATGGTGGAATCTCTCAAGAGCGCGGAATAAATCGATGGGATCATCTCACTGTGTAGGGGGTTGGGAAATCATGAAAAAGAAAAAATTATTGCTGTTAGGAATCGGAGTTGTGGCGGCTGCAGCTTTGTCGGCGCTGTATTTTTCCGATCAGGGCACCGAAGTGCCTGTCGCGGTCGCTCAAAAAGCGGATATCCGCAAATACGTGGAGGATATCGGCACCGTAAAATACAAGGAGTTTCGGAACGCCAGCGTCGAGGGGAGCGGCCTGATTCAGGAGATTCCCGTCGATGTGGGGCAGCAGGTCAAGCGGGGGGACCTGCTTTTGTCCATGGAGAAAGCCGATTTGCAGCTCCAGCTCGAGAATCAGGACGCAAGGATCCAGGAGATAAAAGCTACCTTTCAGGGAAGAAGCGACGTGAAAAATTACGCGAGCAGCATTGAAAAACTGAAGCTCGCGGTCACGGCGGCGGAGGATGCGTACGCGCTGGCGCTGGACGACTATCATTATGCGAAGCTTCTTGCGGATCAGGGGGCGTTGAGCGCAAAGGAGCTGAAGGCGAAAGAAACGGCCATGAAGAGCGCACAGGCTCAGATTGAGAGCGCCAAAATCGACCTGGAGCAGATGCAGGCGAATACCCCCGCAAGCGTAAAGGCGGTTTATAACGCGCAGCTGCAGCAGGCGGAGCTGAGCCGGGAGAGCCTCTCCCGCAGTCTGGAAAAGCAGGAGGTCAGATCGCCCATAGACGGGGTGATACTCGAAAAAAAGGTGGAAGTGAATACGATCGGCGCTCCGGGAACCGTTGCGTTCGTGATTGCAAATGTAGATAAAATGGAGCTGGAGGCCTATATTTTGGCGGATGATGCGGTCAATATCCAGCTGGGGGATGAGACCGAAATCATCGACAGATCGGAAAACAGGCAGACGACGGCAGGCAAGGTGGCGGCAATCGCGCCAAGCGCCGTAGAGATGACCTCTTCCTTAGGCGTCAATCAGAAAAGAGTGAAAGTGACTATAGAACCGTCCGGCCCGCTCCCGCAGATGAAACAGGGGTATGAGGCGGATATCCGAATCATTACCCAAAAGAAAGACGGTGTGCTGACAGTGCCGCTCGCCGCCGTATTCGACTATGAAGGTAAAAGCTGCGTCTTTGTGATACAGGACGGAAAAACAGTGATCAGGGCGGTGAAAAAAGGAATCCAGGATCAGGAATCGGTAGAAATTCTGGAAGGGCTGAAGGAAGGGGAAGCGGTGCTGTCGGAACCGGATGTCAGCATCAAAGAAGGGATGAAGGTAAAGCCGAATCCATCTAAAACATAAATGCTTTTGCAGAAACAGTGCCGGAAAGAGACAGCCAAAGTGATTTCGGGAGGGAAAATACATGAAAAAATGGATTGCATTTCTGCTGACAGCTGTTTTGACAGCGAGTTTGCCGATCCCCGCTTTTGCGGAGGAGACAGCACCGGCCGCGCCGAACCCGCCGGCGGAGGTTTCCATGAATACGATTCAGACCATTATGGAAGATTACAGTCTGGAGCTGCAAAACCTGCTGAACAACCTTAAAATTGCCAAGGAGAAAAAAGAAGACCCGGATTACTATAACCTGTCGGAGGATGCCGCGAAGTACCAGTACAAATTGGCACAAAAAGAGTACGACAGTAGGGTGCAAAATACGGTGCTGAACGCAAAGCTGGCCTACCTCTCCTACTGCGCGGACAGCGAACGCCTTACCGAGGCGCAGACAGCCGCGGATAACGCCCAAAAAGCATGGGGCACCGCATTGCAGGCGTTTTCTTTGGGCTACACTTCGCAGAAAGAGGTCGACTCCCTTCGGCAGCAGGCGGATCAGGCAAAGAGTACCCTGACCCAGCTGAGCGATCAGCTCACACAGAAAAAAGCCGTCCTGCGCGTGCTGCTGAATCTGCCGAGGGACATTCCGATGAATGTCAGGCCGCTTTCGGACACAGACCTGAATTTTAACGAGATTGCGGCCGTTGATTATGGCGCAGATGTGATCGAGATGTGGAGAAACAGCGAGAAAATCAAGGCGGCGAAGCTGACCTATGATTATACAGAGGAAAATTACGATACGGATTATGAGTTGGACAATGCGGAGATCGCGCTCCAGCAGGTGCGGGCCTCCGAGCAGGTGACATTTCAAAAGCTGTACGATGCACTGAAAAATTCCTACACGGTTTATCAGCAGAATCTCATCAGTGTACAGCAGAAGGGAAACGAGCTTGCGCTGGAACAGCAGGCCTTTTTGCTCGGTTACTCCAGCCAGAGGGCGGTGGATGGAAAGACACAGGAATTAAGGGCGCTCCGCAGCACTTTGGCCGATAGCCTGAGTGCGATGCTTTCCAATTATTTGAGCTATACCAATATGAAAAACGGCTATTCAGCGGGAAGCTGAACTCATAAAGCCAAAGCAGGAAAAATGGAAAGGCGCTGCAGGCGGCATATGACCTCCTGTGGCACCTTCCCGGCAAAAAGAAAGACATCCGGATTTGTTGGCCCGGATGTCTTTCTTTTTCTATTGAGGAGATAAGATGGCGAAATCTATTTTGCCTTATCAACGCAAATAATACAAATGCACCTGGCAAAGCGTATCACTCAATTCAGGCTGTTTGATTCCCCGAAACTTTTCTGTATGTATTGGTCCATTGCCTCCGCCGCTTTTCTTCCGGCACCCATGGCGAGAATGACCGTGGCGGCGCCGGTAACTGCGTCCCCACCTGCGTAAACACCCTTTCGGCTTGTTTCACCCGTTTCTTCCTGGGTGAGGATGCAGCCGTGCCTGTTTACTTCAAGACCGTCCGTCGTTTTTCGAATCAGGGGATTTGGAGAGGTTCCCACCGCAATGATCGCGGTATCGATGTCGAGGAAAAACTCGCTTCCCTTCTGCGCGACGGGTCTGCGGCGGCCGGATGCGTCGGGTTCCCCAAGCTCCATTTTAACGCATTCCACACCCCTGAGCCAGCCGTTTTCATCCCCGATAAAACGAACCGGATTGGTCAGCAGATGAAACTGTACACCTTCTTCCATGGCGTGCTCCACTTCTTCCTGCCGGGCCGGCATTTCCTCCATACTGCGGCGGTAGACGATGGATACGGACTCCGCACCGATTCTCAGCGCGCTTCTCGCGGCATCCATCGCGACATTGCCGCCGCCCACGACGGCCACAGATTTTCCTTTCAGAATGGGAGTTCCATAATCCGGAAGATAAGCCTTCATCAGATTGATTCTGGTCAGGTACTCGTTGGCAGAATATACTCCGTTCAGGCTTTCTCCCTCGATCTGCATGAAAGAGGGCAACCCTGCCCCGGAGCCGATGAATACGGCCCGCATTCCCTGCTCAAACAGCTCATCCACAGAGATTGTTTTGCCGATGACGATATCCGTCTGAATCTTTACACCCAATTTCTTCAGATTTTCAATTTCGTACGCCACGATTTTTTTCGGGAGCCGGAACTCGGGGATGCCGTAGATCAGTACGCCGCCCGGCTGGTGAAGCGCCTCGAACACCGTGACTTCATATCCTCTTTTCGCCAGTTCGCCGGCGCAGGTCAGGCCGGAAGGCCCCGCCCCCACAACGGCTACCGGAATGCCGTTCGACTTTACGGCTTCTGCTTCTTCTGAAAAGTGCTGCATGTGGTAATCTGCCGCAAACCGCTCCAGACGTCCGATTGCAACCGGTTCCCCTTTGATGCCCCGCACACATTTGGCTTCACATTGCGACTCCTGAGGGCAGACCCTGCCGCAGACAGCGGGAAGCGCGTTTGTCTCGCGGATGGTCTGATAAGCGGCCTCGTATTCGCCGCTTTTCAACTGGCTGATGAACTCCGGGATTTTGACCCCGACGGGACAGCCGGCAATGCATGGCTTGTGTTTGCAGTTCAGACATCTCTGCGCTTCTTCCAGAGCCATTTCTACGGTGTATCCCAAAGCGACCTGTTCAAAATTGTTTTTCCGGATATCCGGGGCCTGAACAGGCATCTCTGTTTTTTTTATCGTGACCGGCATCTTACTGAACTCCTTTCATCAGACGGCATTCCATCGCATGCGACCGTTCTTTTTCCTCGCCGGAGTACAGCTTGCTGCGGCGGATCGCCTCGTCAAAATCCACCAGATGCCCGTCAAAGTCGGGGCCGTCCACACAGGCGAACTTCGTTTGGCCGTCCACCGCGATCCTGCATCCGCCGCACATGCCGGTGCCGTCGATCATGATCGGGTTCATGCTGACGATAGTTTTGATGTGATATGGTTTGGTGACGGCGCATATCGCCTTCATCATGACCAGGGGGCCAATGGCGATCACGGCGTCATACTGATTTCCTTCCTCGATCAGCCGACTGAGCACATCGGATACAAATCCTTTTGTTCCATTGGAACCGTCATCCGTTGTACAGAAATATCTGGTGCTGGCCTTTTGAAACTCCTCTTCCAAAATGATAAGCTCTTTGCTGCGAAAGCCGGTCACCACATCCACATGGGCCCCCAGCCCGAACAGCTTTTTTGTCTGGGGATAAGCGATCGCGCAGCCGACACCGCCGCCGATGACCGCAACTTTTTCCAGACCCTCCAGATGAGACGCGGTACCAAGGGGACCTACGAAATCCGCCAGATGCTCGCCCTCCTGCTTCTGCGCAAGAAGCCTGGTGGTGGCCCCCACGATCTGGAAGATGATCGTGACCGTACCCAGCTCCCGGTCATAATCCGCTATGGTCAACGGGATGCGTTCTCCCGTGTCGTCTACTCTTAAAATGATAAACTGCCCGGGTTGCGCTTTCTTTGCCACCAATGGAGCATCGATGACCAAAAGTACCACAGTAGGATTTAACACCTGCTTTTTGACAATTTGATACATGGGTATTCCTCCAATGACTGTAACAGTGATTTGCGGGAATCAGTTGATTTCCGGCAAAAGACTCTTGTCTGTTTTATTGTTATGATTGCGCGGGAAGCTGTCCAGCTGCAGCATTTTTAAAGGGACCATATAGTAGGGCAGATGTTTTTTCAGAAATGCTTTCAGGTCCTCTATTTCTATTTTGCAATTTGCGGTAAAATATCCACATAGGATATTGGTTCCGCCGCAATCGGTACACGCGGTAACGGCTGCTTCGGTGATCCCGGAATATTTCAGCATCGATAGCTCCACTTCATGGGATTCCACGCAATAGCCCCTGATTTTCAGCATCCAGTCTTTGCGGCATACAAATTGCAGATTGCCGTCCGGAAGCTGTTTGACCAGGTCGTTTGTTTTATACAGAATTCGATAGGGCTCTTCCTGAGTAAACGGATTCTGAATGAACTGCTCCGCGGTTTTTTCGGGATCGTTCCAATACCCTCTGGAAACCTGAGGGCCAGAAATACAAAGCTCTCCCGTTTCTCCTTCGGCGACCTTCTGGTTGTTCTGATCCATCACATAGTACTTTAAGGAGCTTTTGATTTTTCCGATTGGGTAGCACACAGCTTCTTCTGTGATCACATAGCTGGAAACAAAGCTGCACAATTCGGAGGAGGCATAAATGTTCCGCATCTGATACCGCCGCGGCTGAAGATTGCGGGCCGCCTCGCTGCCCACAAGCAGGGTTTTCAGCGTCGTGTTGTCGGCGTCCAGTTTGATGTATTTTGCCGCCATATGGGGCGGTAAAAAGGTGATGGTGATTTGATGCTCGATATAATATTTCGCCAATGCCCGAATGTCTTTTCGAATCTCATCCGGAACAATATCTACGGTGGCCCCCAGCGCCAAAGGGGTAAAAATATCATTCAGAGCGGCCACAAAGCAAAAGTTTGCAAAGGCCCCGAAAATATCATTTTCATCCATTTCCAGCTCTGCGTAGCTGTTGATTAAGGCTGCCAGATTTTTGTGCTCGATCATAACCCCTTTGGGATTTCCCGTTGAGCCGGAGGTATAGATGATCACTGCCAGGTCTTCCGGGTTGTGAGGGGGCGGAACACGGAGCTCCATGGCATCCAGGCGATCCATAAAATCTTCGGTGAGGATCAGGGGACATCGACAGTGTTCCGTTATGTATTCCAATCTTTCCGCCGGGTATAAGGAATCCAAAAACACAAAGGCGGCGCCTGACTTTAAGACGCCGATCATGGCGGCGATGGAATCAATGGAACGTCCCATTTGAATCGCTACGATATCTTCATGGCCCACGCCTTTTCCTGCAATACACTGCGCGACCAGAGTGGATTTCTCATCCAGCTCCCGATAGGTCAGGGCTTGTTCCTTCCACACAACGGCTGTTTTATTCCTGTGTTTGGTTACCGCATCTTGAAACAGCTCACAAAACATCGGATCGCTTTTGTAATAAAAAGCTCCCAATTCTAATCTTCCTTTCTGTTTCAAATTTTGCGGGTCAGGCATGTCACCCGGACATGCCCGTTTTGTTCCCCGCAGTTCACCTGAGAGCAGCATCCTGAAAAAGTGCCGGAAATATCGTTTGATATAAAGTCCCGTATCCCTTTGGGCAATCCATTTGCAATATTTTCGCCCCTGCCGGCCTTTTGTGCGGAAAAGCGCTATGGCCCCGGCACAAAAGAAAGGAGGGCAGAGGGCTGTCTGATTTTATTTTACATTATCCATCGGCGGCAAGAAAAGCCTTAAGCAAATTCTTTTTCCTCGTTGTATTGCGTAAAGGCCTCAATCAGCATGGGAACCACTTCGTTTACGTCGCCGACAATACCGTAATCCGCGATGTCAAAGATCGGGGCCATCGGATTTTTATTGATCGCGATAATGATATCGGATTCGGACATGCCGGCCAAGTGCTGAATCGCACCGGATATTCCGCAGGCAAAATAGATGGTGGGCTTGACCGTTGTTCCCGTTTGCCCGACCTGGTTGGCGTGGTCGATCCAGCCGGCGTCCACGGCTGCTCTGGAAGCGCCTACCGTGCCGCCCAGAACCTCTGCCAGTTGCCGGAGCATGGCAAAGCCGTCTGCGCAGCCCAATCCTTTCCCGCCGGAAACGATAAAGTTGGCGTCTACCAAAGAAACCATGTCTTTTTTATGCTTTACGATCTCGATGACCTCGGTTCTGATATCGGCCGGTTCCAATTGCATGTCGACCTGAATGACAGAACCCTTGTTACCGCTGTCTCTGACTGCCTTTTCCATGACCCCCGGCCTTACGGTGGACATCTGCGGTCTGTGATCCGGGCAGACAATGGTTGCCATCAGGTTTCCGCCGAAAGCGGGACGTGTCTGCATTAATTTTTTATCCTCCGGGTCCACTTCCAGCTTTGTGCAGTCTGCGGTCAGCCCGGTATTGACTCTGGCCGCGATTCTCGGCGCCAGGTCTCTTCCGATGTGGGTCGCGCCGTAAAGCACGATTTCGGGCTTGTATTCTTTGATCGCATCGGACAGCACTTTCGCATATCCGTCGGTTGTATAATACTCCAACAATGGACTTTCCGCCAGGTATACTTTTTCGGCGCCGTATTCGATCAGCTCGCCGGCCAGCGAAGCCACATTGCTGCCGATCAGAAAAGCACAGAGCTCAGAGCCGGTCTTTTCGGCGATTTTTTTGCCCTCGCCCAACAGCTCATAAACAACGGGAGTGATCGCGCCCTGCCTTTGTTCCGCGTATACCCATACATTTCGGTACTCATTTCTGTTTTCCATACGTAAGCCTCCGCTATATAATGTGTTGTTTCTGCAGGTTGTTGATCAGGTTGGCAACCTTTTCTCTGGCCGGGCCCTCGAGCATGACGCCTTTTCCCTTCGGAGCGGGAGTAAAGGACCGAAATACCTTCGTCGGGGATGCCTTGAGGCCGACAACCTCTTTCTCTACCGGGATGTCGTCGATGCCCCATACGGGAATCTCTTTTTTGTAGGCGTCGTAAATCCCTTTGACATTCATGTACCGGGGCTTATTCAATTCTTTCACCGCAGTGAGCAGCACGGGGGTTTTGACCCGGATCACTTCGTATCCGTTTTCCAGCTGCCGTTGAACGGTCACGGTGTCTCCGTCAAGCTCAAAGCTCTGCACGTATGTAATCTGCGGCAATCCCAGCTTTTCAGCGATTTGAGGGCCTACCTGCGCGGTGTCTCCATCGATCGCCTGACGCCCGGCAAAGATGATGTCAAAGCTGCCCGCTTTTTTGATCGCCGCGGAAATGGTGTTAGAGGTTGCCCAGGTATCGGCGCCGCCAAAAGCCCTGTCGCTGACAAGAACGGCTTCATCTGCCCCCATGGCAAGGCATTCCCTGAGCATGTCGTCGGCCTGGGGAGGCCCCATGGACAAAACCGTCACTTTGACGTCCTCGTATTGGTCCTTGAGCCGGAGCGCCTCTTCCAGCGCGTTGGCGTCGTCCGGGTTCAGAATGCTCTCCACGCCCTCCCGAATCAGAGTCCCTTTTATCGGGTCGATTTTGACCTCGTTCGTATTGGGCACCTGCTTTGCGCAAACTAATATATTCATGTCGTTCCTCCTGTTTATTTCCCTAAAATATGCCCCGAAATCACTACCTTCTGGATTTCGGACGTGCCCTCGTAGATCGATACGATTCTTGCGTCGCGGTACATTCTTTCGATATCGTAATCCTTGATGAATCCATATCCGCCGTGCAGCTGCAGAGCCCTGTAAGTCACATCATTACACAAATCCCCGCAGTAATATTTGGCCATGGCCGCTTCCTGGGAATAAGGCTTTCCCGAATCCTTTTTCAGGGCGGCGTCATAGACCAGCAGTCGTCCGCACTGGATTTTCGTGGCCATGTCGGCAATCTCGAACTGCGTGTTCTGCAGACGGGAAATCGGCTTTCCGAACTGGATTCTTTCTTTTGTAAATTTCACGGCCTCATCGAGTGCTCCCTGGGCGATCCCCAGCCCCTGCGAGGCAACGGTGATTCTTCCCGAATCAAGGGTGGCCATGCAGATTTTAAAGCCCTGGCCCTCTCTTCCCAAAAGGTTTTCTTTGGGGACCCTGACGTTCTCGAGAACGATGTCACAGGTTTTTGAGCCTCTGATCCCCAGCTTATCCTCAACCTTGCCCCGGGAAAATCCCTCCCACGACGCCTCTACGATGAAAGCGCTGATTCCGCTGACGCCCTTCGCTTTGGTATCGGTTTTTGCAAATACGGTAATAAAGTCGCAGACAGGGCCGTTGGTGATGAAGCATTTTCTGCCGTTTAAAATATAGTCATCGCCGTCTTTTTCCGCCGTGGTCACGATCGACGCGGTGTCGGACCCCGCCCCCGGCTCTGTGATCCCAAAGGAGCCGATCATGGTTCCTTCCGCCATGCCTCTCAAGTATTTCTGCTTTTGCTGTTCATTGCCGAACAACATCAAAGGCGTGCCGGAAAGGGAGTTCGGCATAATCTGTGACACAGAAGAAGCGCATACCCTTGCGATTTCTTCTGTTACGATCGCGTTGGATCGGGTGTCGCCGCCGCATCCGCCGTACGCTTCCGGAATGGTGACGCAATGAAACTTGCACTCAATGATTTTTTTTGCAAGTTCCTCGGGATAATGACCCGTTTGGTCGATTTCTTTTGCGTAGGGCACAATTTCATTTACGGCAAATTCCCTGACTAATTTTCTGAGCAGCTCGTGCTTTTTTTCAAACATATCCTTTCCTCCGTCCCGAATTCGCTGATTTTTGAAGCTGTTTGTACCTTGTTTCGAGCATTGTGTTTTCCTCCGTACCTCATCGTGATAAATTCCCCTCGGTTGGATCAATCTCTTTTATTAGCAATAGATGTGCCAAATGGAAAATACGCTGAAACAGGCCGGAATCCTTGTTTTTGGGAGGAGCCAGAAAAGGGTTGTATATTACATACACATTAAACCGGACGCATCTTTTCAAAACTATATATTAAGTATACACGAAAGCGCCCTGCCCGTATATGTAACCGTGAAACAGCGTGCCGATTTGTCTTGCAGCAAAAAAATTTGTCACAGAGGTTTGAGTTTTTTGAGACAAGCCTCATACTGGATGATAATGGTATCGATCAGTTCCTTGCAGGAAACGATGCGGTCAATGAGTCCGCTCGCCTGGCCGATCGGGATCAGAATGTGGTCCGCGTCGCCTTCCCGGTAGCCGTTTCTGGTGTGAGATTTTTTTTGATTCTCAAAAATGACTTCGGGGGGAGCGTTGTTTTTTTCAAGCTCCATGATTTCAACGGCAAAGTCGTTTTTCAGGCAGCGAAAGGCGTTTCTGACTGACTTGAACAGCACGACGGTATCTGTTGCACTGGCCTGCAGGATTTTGTTTTTGATATTCGGATGATAGGGGGATTCCTCTGTCATCGCAAAGGCGGTGCCCATCAGGATTCCCTCTGCTCCCAGCAGAAAAGCGGCGGCCATGCCTTCTCCCGTGCAGATTCCGCCCGCGGCGATCACGGGGATTTTTACGGCACGCACTGTTTCCGGTAAGTTGACAAACAGTCCCACTTCTTCCATGCCGGGGTGCCCGCCTGCCGCATACCCCACCAGTATAATTCCGTCGGCTCCCGCCGCTTCTGCTTTTTTTGCGTGTCTGGCGGTCACCGCTTTATGGAGCACTGTTACGT
>JAEXDU010000162.1 GCA_023401495.1 Bacillota bacterium | reverse complement strand
CGAGAAGAAACGTCCCTTTATTGCGGTGGTCAATTCCGCCAGCGATTATATTCCGGGCCATCGTCATCTGAAGGACATCAGTGAGGCGGTCAAGGCCGGAATTCGCAATGCGGGCGGTGTTCCGTTTGAGTTTAACACCATCGGCGTCTGCGACGGGCTTTCCATGAACCACAAGGGTATGAAATATTCCCTGTGCTCCCGTGAGCTGATCGCCGACTCGATTGAAGTGATGCTCACCGCGCATCCGCTGGATGCCGTCGTGTTTATCCCCAACTGCGACAAGGTGGTGCCCGGCATGCTGCTGGCTGCCTGCCGCCTGAATCTGCCCAGCATCTTTGTCAGCGGTGGCCCCATGCTGCCGGGTCTGCACAACGGCGTCCGCTTTGGCCTTTCTGAAATGTTTGAGGCCGTGGGCAGCTTTGCCGCCGGCAAGATCGATGAAGCCGAGCTGACCGCGCTGGAAAAATCCGCGTGCCCCACCTGCGGTTCGTGTTCCGGCATGTACACGGCGAACTCCATGAACTGTCTTACCGAGGCGATCGGTCTGGCCCTGCCCGGCAACGGCAGTATCCCGGCCGTGATGTCCGACCGCATTCAGCTGGCGAAAACCGCCGGTGAGCGCATTCTGGAGCTGTACCGTGAAGACCTGCGCCCGAGCGACATCCTGACGGAAAAATCCTTTGAGAACGCCCTTCGCTCCGAAATGGCGCTCGGCTGCTCCACCAACTCGGTGCTGCACCTGACCGCCATTGCCTATGAGCGCGGCGTTAAGCTCGATATTACCGATATTGACCGCATCAGCCGCGATACCCCGCAGCTGTGCAAGCTGAACCCTGCCAGCCAGGTGTTTATCACCGATCTGAATCAGGTAGGCGGCATCCCCGCCGTGATGAAGGAGCTGGCGCGCGGCGGCAAGCTCAACACCGATTGCAAGACTGTTCTTGGCACCGTGGAGGATCGCATCAGCGCCGCGCCCGACGCGGACGGTGAGATCATCCGCAAGCTGGAAGACCCGTTCCGCAAGGACGGCGGCATCGCCGTGCTGCAGGGCAACATTGCCCCCGACGGCGCGGTGGTCAAGCAGGGCGCGGTTGCTCCTGAAATGATGCAGCACACCGGCCCGGCCCGCTGCTTTGACTGCGAGGAGGACGCCTCGGAGGCGATCCTTTCCGGCAAGATCAACGCGGGCGATGTTGTCGTGATCCGCTATGAGGGCCCGAAGGGCGGCCCCGGCATGCGCGAAATGCTGACCCCCACCTCTGCCCTGACGGGGATGGGTCTGGGTTCCAGCGTGGCGCTCATCACCGACGGGCGCTTCTCCGGCGCAACGCGCGGCGCGGCAGTCGGCCATGTTTCGCCTGAAGCCGCTGTGGGCGGCCCCATCGCTTTGATCCGCGAGGGCGATATCATCGATGTGGATATTACAAACCGCGTGCTGAACCTGCATGTGGATGCTGCGGAGCTGGAAAGACGCCGCAAGCAGTGGAAGACGCCCGAGAAGGAGCTTTCCGGATACATCAAGCGCTATGCGCAGCACGTGACCTCCGGTTCGCGCGGCGCGGTATTTGAGAAATAACTTATTTAAGACAAAAAGGAGGGCTGTTCCGTTTTGCGGACAGTCCTTCTTTTTGCAAAAACAGGCTGCGCTCCAAAGTGATTTTTTCACGGAGGAGGACAGCCTGTTTTTTTTATCCTTTTTTGTTTCGCTCGACCGCAGTCAGTATGATTCGGGATATTTCTTCCGGGGCGGGCCGGTTTTTCATTTGAATCCATTCCGCAAGAATATTCCAAAGTGCTCCCGCGCTGGCCAGCAGAGCAATTTTCTTTTCCAGTGCAGTTTGATAGATGGCCCGATCACCGCGCACCGTGTCGTGAATGACGGGCAGGATCAGGTTGAATTGCTCCAGCAGATCATAGAGCAGGTGATTTTTTTGCAGCAGCTTTAAAAAATCAATGTGCTTCTCGCAAAAGGTAAAAAAGATTTTAATGATCTCTTCCATGGAATAGCAGACGCTCTTGTCAAAGCAGGAGACATATTCGCTAAAGATAGCTGAAAAGTATTGTTCCAGCAATTCTTCTTTGGAATTGAAAATACGATAGAACGTTCTTCTGGATAGTTGTGCGTGTTCGGCGATTTCAGTTACGGTGATTTCGCTGTATTCCTTTTTGTCCATTAGGTCTAATAAAGATTGAATCAGCCACTGCCGGGATTGCTCGGCAATCGGATTTTTCAGTGTGCTCATGGTTTTCCCTCTTTCTTTGTCACACTTTTTAGAACATGTAGCACTTGTGCCGAAACGATTGACGCGCATGCTTGAAATCATTATACTAAAAACAAAGAAGTGTCGCAAGTGTGACAGTTGAGAAAGGGGACGATAACTTGTTTACCATAAATGCGATGATCTGGTTGTTTCCGGTCCTGTTTATGCTACATGATTTTGAGGAAATTATTGTTGTGGAAGCTTGGAAAAATCGCTATCAGGCACAGCGGACAGCGACAAAAATGAAAAAGCCGCCCTTTGAGGATCTGAAGAGTACCGCATCCTTTTCGATTGCCGTTGCAATCGAGTTCATCGTGATTTGCGGGGTTTCTTTGCTGTCTGTCCTGATGAACTGGTACCTGCTGTGGTATGGGCTGTTTTTCGGCTTTACCATGCATTTGCTCGTACATGGCTTTTTGTGCCTGCGTTTTCGGCACTATGTACCCGGCGTTGTGACATCAATTCCGTTTTTTCCGATTTGTGTTTATTTGCTGTATGTATCGGGCACGCTTTTTCCGTTCACCGGAATGGAAATTTCCCTTTTCTGTATATTCGGTGTGATTGCGATGTTGCTGATGGTGATGGGTCTGCACCGGGCGATGGGGGCTTTCGAAAGGCTGGTCACGGCGTTTGCCGGGGAGCGTTAATGATTTCAAAAGACTGCTCCCTGCCAAAGAGAAAGCAGGATTCTGAAAAAAGGGGAAGTGTTTTCAACCGTCTGTTAACAGATGGTTGAAAACACTTCCCTTTTTACTATTTGTAGATGACCGGACTGCGTATTTCGAGGATGAGCTCTGGCAGCATTCGCTTTAAACGACGGTAACCTTCCCAAACTGAACGGGGCGGCTCAAACGTCCCAGCCGGATTCGGGATTCTCCGTCGCGGTAATTTTCCCACATGCTGGCCGTGTGAATCTGCGAATTCTCATACGTTTTAAAATAGTACTCGCAGGTCTTGGTGTTCAAAAATATCGTGTACCGCGTGTAATCAAATGTTTCGCGATTGCTGATCACTGCGCCCTTCGGGATCGATACGCTCTCCATCACATGGAAGCAGGACATTACCGTTTCTTCCTTGGTCTGGGGGACGGGCAGGTGTGTTTTCAGGTAGGCCGCGCGCGCAAAGCGTTCCGGGGAGGTGTATCCGCCGGGTAAAAGCGAGGTTCCCGCGCCCTGGCCGAACGGCTTTAACGTAAGGTTTCCCCACTGATTCTCTGTTGCCTGCCGGGGCGATACCTGCGCGTAGGTTTTTAAATTTGTCATGTGCCAAGGGAATTCCGGGCTGTTTGCCATCACGCCGATCGGGTTTGGGTACACCCGTGTGCCCTGCTCTGTGCGCTCGACGACAACGCTTTTCCCGCTGCGGTCTGTGGCGATCCAATGCAGCGGAGCCGCCGTATTTGTCACCGGGTCCGGTACGCCGATGATCGAAACCTGCGAAACCAGCTTCTCCACATCCTCCACAGAGGTGCAGTTTGCCAGCATGTAATGGAGAAAGTCCATCGAGGCCACGGGCATTTTCCCCGGCATCGGTTTTGTTTCGTATTCCGCATACCCGGCAAAATACAGAGAAGCTGCGGCGAATCCTTTTTCATTCACGCCGTCATAAAAAGCCATCAGGGGGCCATCCTCCTGCCCCACGCCAATAATGGCATACAGATTGTGCATTCGCTGGCCGCCACAGGCGCCGTTCCACACATAATTTCGCGGCAGCACATACAGCTCCGGCTCAATATCGTAAGAAAAATCCATGGTTCGTCCAAAAAAGTTTTCTCCCTGCGCATTCAACAGTGTGATCGATGTACACATATCGGCTTTCCATCCTCTCGTCAATTAGATAAAAATCACAGCCTGCAAATGGCAGGCTGCTGTTTTGTGGTTTTTTAGTGACTATGGGTTTCCTGTTGCCATTATAATCCGCGGGCAGAATTTATGTGAAGCCTCATCCGCCGGCTTTGGCATCCCGACGATTATTCTGTTCCATCTTTTGCGGGGGACTCCGGTTCGGGGGCCTTTTTCACAGCACGCTTGTCGCGGAGCTGCTGAAAAAATTCGGTGAGCACTTCGCTGCATTCCTCGCGCAGAACACCGGATACCAGCTGGGGATGGTGGTTGTACGGCAGATCAAACAGATTGACAATGGAGCCGCAGGAACCGGCTTTGGGGTCGCTGGCACCAAAGATTACCCGGGCGATTCGGGCATTCAGAATCGCGCCTGTGCACATAGGACATGGCTCTAAGGTAACATAAAGATCGCATTCCCACAGCCGCCAGCCATGAAGCGTGCGGCACGCGGCGTTGATCGCCTCAATCTCCGCATGACAAAGGGCATTTTTGCAGGCTTCCCGGCGGTTCCGGCCCTCCGCAATGATTTCGTTGCCCCGCGCAACGACAGCGCCGACGGGGACTTCACCCTCCAGTGCGGCCTGACGCGCCAGCTCGAGCGCATGGCGCATCATTTTTTCATCGCGTTCCAGATTCGTCATATCAATAGGTCTCCAGAACGTAAACCGCGCTGACCAGCGAAAGCAGAATCAGGGCGACAGCGCCCGGGTTCCACAGCGTGGTGAAAAATTTCTGAGAGGTTGACAGCGCGGAATCGTGGTTATCCAGCCGGAACAGGCTTTTGTTGCGGCGGGACAGAAGAATCAGCGCCCCGACGCCCGCCAGGGCCGAGCCGATAAAGTAAATGGTATAAGCGGTAGAGGCGGTCGCCTGATCGGTATAAAACTGAGAAAGCTGAAACAGAACCGAGGTTCCGTTATTGATAAAATGGATCAAAACCGCCACCCACAGGTTGCCGGTTTTGACGACGGCGAATGCCAGCACCAGGCCGCACGGGAACGCGAACACCATCTGAGCGAAATTGCCATGGTAGAGCGCGAACAGAAACGCAGAGCCGAAAATTGCCGCCGTATCGCCGAACTGACGCAGTCCGCTTAAAATTGCGCCGCGGAAGATCAGTTCCTCTGTAAGGGGAGGAATCACCGCCAGTGTCAGGAAAAACAGTACCTGAATAAAGGGGTCCTCATTCAGAGGAAGATCGGGTATGTTGCCGCTGTACCCCATGGATTTAAAAAAGGATACCACCATGCTGGAGGGAATGTTTGCGGTGGTGCAGACCCCCACGCCGAACAGGATCATCCAGAAAGCGGCCATGGGCCGAACCGGCTCAAATGGCAGAGCTTGTACGGGCGAAATATGACGGATGCCCCAATACAGAAGCACCGGCAGCGTGAGGCCGACGAGATACAGAGACGCATAGGACAAAAAGTACAGGACGGGAGGAACGCCCTGAAATGCATCGAGCGGGTAACCCATGAGGCCCAGCTCGCGCAGATATATTCGTGACAGCAGTGATAAAACCGCCACAAGTGCCTGAATCGCAATTAAAACGATGCAGAGGCGGTTCGCCTCCCAGCGAAGAGCCTTCTTTTCCTGCCCGGCGGAGTACCGGCTGAAATCGGTGGGGAAGCCGGTGGCTGGTTGATTCATGCTAACTCTCCTTTTAATATGCAAAACACCCCGCGGCGGGGTGAATAGCGGATCCGACGTGAAAGCGATGTTCGAGGATAATATCATCCATGATCAAACAGGCTTGCGAAAATTTTATCCGGATACTTTGAAATGAATCGGCTGATGATTCAATGCTCTCAGCCGCCCGAAGCTTTGCTTCGGCCTGCGGTGTGAGGTTATTATAACATATGAAAAAGCAAATTGGAACCGCAGCGGTGAAATTTGGGGGCGCAGCCGCAGCTGCCGCAAACCGTACTTTACAGTTGCGAAAAGTGTGGTTTGCGGATAACCGCGCGAAGTGTTTTCTTATGATTGTCCGATTTCATCCAACAGTGAGAGTGCGCAGGCGCGAATGTCGGCACAGGCGTAAACGCCCCGCTGGGCGCGTTCTGCCGCCAGACGCGCGTGCGTGGCGGCAGATACATATTCGCGGTGCTGCGCAAACTGCCGCGCCAGCATCAGGTGGGCGCGGGCGGCAATCGCGTCGCTTTCGTCGTGCAAATCGTAAATGAAATCCCCTACAAGAGAAAGGACGCGTTCCGCCTGCCCCTGCGTCAGAGCAGTTTTTGCCTGCGTCAGCGTTTCAATGGGGTCGTCCCCCGGAACGAGCTGGCTCATCGGAACAGACAGAACCTTAGACAAATACTCCAATGTTTTCATGGAGGGGGTCGCCGCGCCGCTTTCGATTTGGCTGAGCATATTGCGTGTAATAAAGTCCCCGACCACCTCGCTCTGCGTCAAGCGCTTGGCAAGGCGGGCTTCCCGTATCTTTCGGCCAAGTTTCTGTGCATCCATCCCAGTCACCTCTGTGCTGCGTACGTAAATTTTATTTACATCAGTATAGCAATCTTTTTACAGTTTTTCAACTGAATATCTCAAAAAATCCGGAGAGGTCTGCTGCGAATAGCGGTAAAATCGATTGACACATATTCACCGGAGTGGTATACTAAAAGTAAATTACATTTACGTTGAGGTGAGGAATATGCAGGAGTGGTGGGGAACTCTGGATTTGCTTTCGCAGGTATTATACTGTGTTGCCGTGCCGTCGAGCGTTATTTTATTGATCCAGATCGTGATGACGATCGTCGGCTTTGGCCAAAGCGGCCCGGGGATCAATCCGGATGACCTCTCCGGCCTTGACAGCCTTGGGGATTCGGTCGATTTCGATCTGGACATCAGCGGGGATGCGGGGATGGATTCTGGTGACCCCGGCACGGGGGACGGCGGAAGCCCCGGCGATTTGGGTGCGCTGCATCTGTTTACGCTGGAAGGGATCGTGGCGTTTCTCGCTGTTTTCAGCTGGACGGCAATTCTTGCGTATCAGTCCGGCGTAGCGGGAACGCTTGCCGTGTTGATCGGTGCCGTTCTGGGCGCGCTGGCCATGTATGGCGTGGCAAAGATCATTCAGCTGACGGCGCGTCTGACCTCGAACGGGACGTTGCAAATGCGCAACGCCCTGGGGCAGACGGCGACGGTGTATCTGATGATTCCGGCGCGGGGAGCCGGGCAGGGAAAGGTGAATCTGACGGTGCAGGAACGTTTTATCGAAGCCTCTGCCATCACGGATGGAGCGGTCAGTTTGCCGAGCGGAGCGTTTGTGCGGGTGGTGGATGTTCGCGCGGATAATGTTCTTGTTGTGGAGCCGGAGGAGGAAGAGTCCTCTGATCCTTCGCAATGACAGGAACAATATTAAAATATAGAAATCGGGAGGTCTTTTTATGGGAATTGAAATTATTGTAGCAATTACGATCATTGTGGTTGTGCTTTTTGCCGCTTTGATCGGTGTGCTCTCACGCTACCGCAAATGCCCGTCCGACAAGGTTCTGGTCATTTACGGAAAGGTTGGGAACGACGCATCGGGACAGATGCGGTCCGCGAAATGTATCCATGGCGGCGCGGCTTTCATCATCCCCATCATTCAGGCGTACCAGTATATGGATTTGACGCCGATCTCCATTAATGTCGACCTGAAAAACGCTCTGTCCAAGCAGAACATCCGGGTGGATGTGCCTTCGCGCTTTACCGTCGGTATTTCCACAGAGCCGGGGATCATGCAAAACGCAGCGGAACGGCTTTTGGGGCTGAAGCTGGTAGAGATTCAGGAGCTGGCGAAAGATATTATTTTCGGTCAGCTGCGTTTGATCATCGCGACAATGGACATAGAAGAGATCAATACCGACCGCGACAAGTTTTTGCTTGCGGTGTCGAATAACGTAGAGATCGAGCTGAAGAAAATCGGCCTGCGGCTCATCAACGTGAACGTGACGGATATCAACGATGAATCCGGCTATATTGACGCGCTGGGCAAGGAAGCGGCGGCCAAAGCCATTAACGATGCAAAAAAGAGCGTGGCGGAAAAGAACCGCGACGGTGAAATCGGCCACGCAAACGCCCTCAAGGATCAGCGCATTCAGGTGGCAGCGGCGGACGCCACTGCCATTCAGGGGGAAAACGATGCAAAAATAGAGGTTGCCCAATCGGATGCAAACCGGCGCGAGAAAGAAGCCGAGGCGCTGCGCCAGGCAACGGCCGCGGAAAAGGTGCAGGCGGCTATGGCTTTGCAGGAGGCTTACGGTGCGCAGCAGCGTGCCGAGCAGCAGCGTGCCGAGCTGGTTCGGGCTTCTCAGCGGGCGGATATTGTCGTGAAGGCCGAAATCGATAAGCAGCAGAGAGAAATCGCGGCCGAAGCAGAGGCGGAGGTAACCCGCCGCAAGGCCAGAGGCGAGGCGGACGCCATCTATGCCAGGATGGAGGCGCAGGCAAGAGGCGTTGAGGAAATCCTGACCAAACAGGCAACCGGTATGCAGCAGCTTGTCAGCGCGGCAGGCGGCGATCCGGATGCTGCGGTCAAGTTTATTATCGCCGACAAGCTGGAGCAGCTGGTGCAGCTTCAGGTGGACGCCATCAAGAATATCAAGATCGACAAGGTTACCGTATGGGACAGCATGGGCGGGGAAAATGGCTCCCCGACCACGGCCAATTTTCTTTCCGGTATGCTGAAATCCATTCCGCCGATGAATGAGCTGTTCCAGCAGGCGGGTATGACATTGCCAAACTTCCTCGGTGCAGATTCTACGCCGGCCGGTGAAGCCGCTCCGGCTGCCCCGGAAGAAAAACAGGAAGAAATGACGTCCTCCCCCTCATAAACAGAGAATGTTAAAATCTGGCCGGGGTTTTTGCCCCAGGTCGTATTGCATGAAACCCTCCTGTCGCAGGCCTGAGCCGCGATAGGAGGGCTTTTTACGTGCTGACAAAAGATGCAACATACCTGTCTTGTGGAATATGCGGTGCGTGTACAGTCCCGGTCTGCTGTGAGTATTAACACACGAGCGGTCAGACGGGAATCGAAGCAGTGAGATTTAGGGAGATACACGCTGTGCCGGCCGCAGCCGAGAATACAAAAAAGACCGCCGGGCTCTTGCCAAGATAGGGGTACCGGCAAGAGGCCCGGCGATCCGGCTGCGGGATCAGTCTGCACGCGTCAGCATCCAGTTTAGCCGCGCGGCGGTTAAAACAAGGGGAGTGGCAGCTGATGGACCGCAGGGTAATCGGTTAGTTTTTCTCGTTCATGGAGTCCAGAATCGCGTCCACCAGGGTATCCAGCTCTACTTCTTTATCCTCGCCAAGGGCAGACGCCATGCTGACGCGCTCGTTGAGCACGGTCATATCCTTCATCTCTTCGGTAAGGAACTTCTGCATCAGATCGCCGGACTTGCAGGCCCACGAGCCATTTTCAACGATGGCGACGGTGCGCTTCTGCACATTCAGAGCTTTCATATCCAGCAGATAGTTGTGCATGGCAGGGTAAATACCCAGGTTATAGGTGACGGAGGCCAGCACCAGATGGCTGTATTTAAAGGTTTCAGAAATCAGCTGTGATACGTCTGTGGAGGAGACGTCGTACAGTGCGACGTTTGTCATGCCTTTATCGCACAGCCTTGCCGCCAGCGCCTGCGCGGCGGATTCGGTGTTGCCGTACATAGAGGCATAAACAAC
This sequence comes from Bacillota bacterium, assembly GCA_023401495.1. Classification (GTDB taxonomy): domain Bacteria; phylum Bacillota; class Clostridia; order Oscillospirales; family Acutalibacteraceae; genus Faecalispora. The sequence continues at coordinate 2,245 of JAEXDU010000162.1, read as the reverse complement.
CAGAATGCCTTTCTCTTCCGGCTCATAGCGGCTCCAGATATCGTATTTCTGAATAAAGTACATCAAGTCCTTGCGCCACACGGGGCCGTGCAGTGGGCAGATGTATTTGATCTGGTCGAGAATCCCCCCGGCCTTTTTCAGCAGCAGCTGAATGTGCGGCCCGTATTTGCCGACGATATTCGTCAGGTACCGGCGGGCGTCGTCCAGCCAGTCGCGGTCAAAGTTGACCTCGTCCGCGAAGAGCTTTCCGTCCAGAGTGCCGAAGGTACCGAACGCATCGGCGGAGAACAGAACGCCGTTCGTGGTATCGAACGTGACCATGACCTCCGGCCAGTGCACCATAGGCGCGAATACAAAGGTGACGGTGTGCTTGCCGAAGCTGAAGGTGTCGCCCTCGTTTACCTCAATGATCTTGTGGGAATCCACGTGGAACCCGAACTGACGCATCAGCATGAACGCCTTTTCGTTGCTGATGAGCGTTACATCCGGCCAGCGGAGCAGGATTTCATCAATCGAAGCGGCGTGATCCGGCTCCAGATGATTGATGACAAGGTAATCGAGCGGGCGGCCGTCCAGCACATGCTGCGCGTTTTCTACCAGCTGGCGGCAGGCGGACCAATCCACCGTATCGAACATCACGGTTTTTTCATCCAGCAGAAGGTACGAATTGTAGGTAACGCCTCTGGGGATGGGATATGCATTTTCAAACAGGGCGAGCCGGTGATCGTTGGCCCCGACCCAGTATAAATCTTCGGTTACATTTCTGACGCAATACATAAATTTTTCCTCCCTCTGACATTATGCCTCAATAAACTGATCCTTCGGCTCGGCGCACTCGGGGCAGACCCAATCCTCCGGCAGGTTCTGGAACAGGGTGCCGGGTGCGATTTCGCTTTCTTCATCGCCCAGCTCCGGCACGTACTCGTAGCCGCAGCCGCTGCAGACGTAACGCGGGCCGATGGGCTCGGGCCTTGGCATCTGTGGGCGCTTCATCTTTATCATGGGCGGGGCCGGCTGCTTTTCAGCGGTGCCGAGGGCCTCGGCCAGCAGGGGCAGGATCTCGTTGACATCGCCGACGATGCCGTAGTCGCAGTTCTTGAAAATGGGAGCATTGGCGTTCTTGTTGATCGCCACAATGATCGAGGCATCTTTAACACCCTTCAGGTGCTGCGTCGCACCTGAAATGCCGCAGGCAATGTACAAATTGCCGGTGAACTTCTGGCCCGACATACCGACATAGCGATTGAGCGGAACATATTTGAGCGTTTCTGCGACCGGGCGGGAGGAACCGACGGCGGCTCCCGCGGCTTTGGCCAGATTTTCAATCAGCTTCATGTTTTTCTTGTCGCCGATGCCCTTGCCGGCGGAAACAACGCGCTCTGCTCTGGCGATGGGGGTATCGATCGGGATGCCGACCGTAAAGTCGAAGCCGTCCTTTTTCAGGGCTTCCGCCAATGCCTGCACCTGCTCTTTGGAGTCGCCCTCACGGAACAGTACCTTTTTGCGCACGCCGGTGATGGGAGCGGGCTTCTGCATACGGCGATCGGCCCCGCCGGCTTTTTTCGGCGGCTTGCCCAGAATGTGGGATGCGATGACGACGCGCTGAATCTCGTTGGTACCCTCGTAAATAGTGGTGATCTTGGCGTCGCGGTACATCCGCTCCACTTCCATACCCTTCAGGTAGCCGGTGCCGCCGAAAATCTGGAGCGCGTCGTTTGTGACTTCAAGCGCAATGTCGGAGGCATATTGCTTGGCCATGGCCGACTCCATGCCGTAAGGCTCGTGGTTTTCCTTCATCTCTGCGGCGGAGTAGATCAGCAGCCGCGCACAGCGCAGCTTGGTCGCCATATCAGAAAGCTTGAAAGAGATGGCCTGCTGAAAGCCGATGGGCTTGCCGAACTGAACGCGCTCCTTGGCGTAATCCACCGCCTGCTCAAACGCGCCCTGCGCGATGCCGAGCGCCTGAGAGGCGATGCCGATGCGGCCGCCGTCGAGCGTGGCCATCGCGATTTTAAAGCCGTCGCCCTCTTTGCCAAGCAGGTTCTCTTTCGGAACTTTTACGTCATTGAAAATCAGCTCAGCGGTGGAGGAGGAGCGGATGCCCATCTTGTCGTAATGGTCGCCGAACTCAAAGCCCTTCCAGCCCTTTTCTACAATGAAGGCCGAAATTCCGTGTGTACCAATGTCGGGGGTGGTCACTGCAAAGACCACGTAAGTATCTGCCTTGGGGGCGTTTGTGATGAAA
>JAEXDU010000154.1 GCA_023401495.1 Bacillota bacterium | reverse complement strand
CGGCACCTCCCCTGAGGACATCCGTTCCCCGAAGCGCTCGGCCAACATCTCCACCGCGCGGCAGATCGCCATGTATGTGGTGCGCGAGATTACCCAGCTGCCCATGACCTCCATCGGCGAGGCGTTCGGCGGCCGCGATCACTCTACCGTGGTCTACGCGATTCAGCAGGTCGAAAAGAATATCGGCCGCGATCCGAAAACGCGTGACACCGTTCAGGACATCATCAAAAACATCCGCGACCGATAACAGTGTGATTACTCACTGTATTATTACAAATAGTATAATCTAAAAAGTGGAGAACGCCTCCACTTTTCCACAAATCAGGGGAAAACTCGTTTTTTCTCTGTGAAATCTTTTAAACTTCTTTTCAACATTCCCCACAGAGTTTTCAACAGCCTGTTAAAACTCAAAAAATCTCTCAATACTCTCAACAAATACTCCACAATGGATTCTGGAAAACAAAATGGTCTTTGCTCCTTGGTACTTCTGACTTCTCACAGATTTTCAACTTTTCAGAATCCCCTACTACTACCGCTAAATCATATCTATCCTTTCTACTCTAAATAACGTAAGGTGGTAAGAACGATGAAGATAATATGCGACCGCAAAGAATTGGTGGAAGCAGTGTTGAATATTCAGCGAGCTGTTTCCTCTAAATCCTCCATTCCGGCCCTGGAAGGAATCCTTTTGCAGACAAAAGGTTCCGATTTATTTCTGTGCGGCTATGATTTGGAGCTAGGCATGACGACAACCCTGCCGGCTCAGGTTGAGCAGGCAGGGAGCGTGGTGCTTTCCGCCCGTCTGTTCGGTGACATTGTGCGTCGCCTGCCGGGCGATGATGTCTCGCTTTCGGTCGATGAAAAGAATGTCGCTTCCATTATCAGCGGAGCCAGCGAATTTTCCATTGCAGGCATCCCGGCGGAAGAATATCCTGAACTGCCTTCTGTTTCGAGCGAAACCTCGATCGAGGTGCCGAACGGGATTTTGAAAAGCATGATCCGCCAGACCCTGTTCGCTGTTTCTGAAAGCGATATGAAACCAGTACATACCGGAACGCTGTTCGAGCTGAGTGAAAATAAGATCCGCCTGATTTCTGTGGACGGCTACCGTCTTGCGGTTCGCGAGGAGCCGATTGCGTGTGATCAGGACACCAGCTTCGTTGTTCCGGGAAAAACTCTTTCCGAGGTATTAAAGCTTCTTCCTGAAAATGAGGAAAATCTGGCGTTGTCGATCGGCCGCAGACATATCCTGTTCCAGATTGGCAGCTATACGCTGATTTCCCGTCTGCTCGAGGGTGATTTCCTCGATTACCGGGCGGCGATCCCGGCTTCCCACACGACAGAAATCCTGGTAAAAACCAGAACCTTTATCGACAGCGTGGAGCGCGTTTCGCTCCTGATTACAGACCGCCTGAAAAGCCCGCTGCGCTGCGTGTTCGACGAAAGCCGAATCCAGCTTTCCTGCTCTACGGCAATCGGTCGCGCCAGCGATGAGTTGGAGGCGCAGAGCACCGGCGGAACGATCGAAATGGGTTTTAACAACCGATATCTTTTGGATGCGCTGCGCAACACCGAATGCGACGAGGTGAAAATTCAGCTCAGCGGAGCGCTCAGCCCCATGAAGGTCGTCCCGAAGGATGGCAACAGCTTTTTGTTCCTGGTTTTGCCGGTTCGATTGAAGAGCGGCGTTTGAGTGCTTAGGAGGAATTATGGAAATCATTTCAATTGATACGGAATTTATCCGTCTGGATGCGCTGTTAAAGCTGGCGGGCGCGGTGGAAACCGGCGGCCATGCCAAGCTGGCCGTTCAGAACGGAGAGGTTCTGGTCAACGGCGAGGTTTGCACCATGCGCGGCAAAAAAATGCGCAGGGGCGACCGGGCGGAATATCAGGGAAATATCTACGAGGTGAAGACCCTGTGATCGTCAGCCGACTTTTGTTTTTACACTACCGCAATCTGTGTGAGGGGGAGTTTCTCCCCGACCCGCGCATGAATGTGATTTTTGGGCAGAACGCGCAGGGCAAAACCAATTTGCTTGAAGCGCTGTGGTTGTTTACGGGTGGCCGATCGTTCCGCGGCTCGCGCGACAGCGAGCTGATCGCCTTTGGACAGGACGCCGCGCGGCTGCAGATCGATTTTTTCAGTGAAGAGCGTGATCAGAGCGCGGTTCTGATGATTCAGAACAAAAAACGCTCTGCCGCCATCAACGGTGTGCAATATGGCGGTGTCATGGAGCTGGTGGGAAAATTCCGGGCAGTGATTTTTTCGCCGGAGCATCTTTCGCTGGTGAAGGACGGCCCCGCTTTGCGCCGCTCTTTTCTGGACGGCGCTTTGTGCCAGCTTCGCCCGGTGTACGCAAAGCTTTTGTTTCAGTATAACCGGGTGCTTCAGCAGAGAAATGCGCTGCTGAAAGACATTCCCCGCCACGCCGAGCTGCTCGATACGCTTGAAATCTGGGACGAAAAGCTCGCCCAGCGCGGCGCGCGGCTGATTATGGAGCGAAGCGAATATGTCCGCCTGCTTTCCGAACCGGCCCGGCGGGTTTATGAGGGGATTTCGGGCGCGAGAGAGCAATTCTCCATCTGTTACCGCACGGTTTCCGGCGAGGAGCCGCAGACAGAGGAGCAGTGGCGTCAGTATTTGTTCGACCTTCTCGGTCGCTCCCGCAGGGAAGATATTTCCGCGGGCTTTACGACGGTCGGCCCGCACCGGGATGACCTGGAGATCCGGGTGGATGAACGGCAGGCGAGAAGTTTTGGCTCGCAGGGCCAGCAGCGTTCCTGCGTGCTGGCGTTAAAGCTGGCAGAGGCGGAGCTTCTGCAGACCCTCTCCGGAGAAGCGCCGGTGATCCTGCTCGACGATGTGATGAGCGAGCTTGATTCCGGCCGGCAGGATTTTCTTTTGCATCAGCTTGGGGAAAAGCAGGTGTTTTTAACGTGCTGCGACCCCGAAACGGCAGCCCGCTATTCCGGCGGCGGAAGATTTGAGATGGAGCAGGGACGGCTGACCGTCCGGCAGTAAGGATGTGTTTTATGTATCTCCACCTGGGGCAGGACACCGTCATTCAAACAAAAGACATCATCGGGATTTTCGATCTTGAAAATTCCACGATTTCAAAATATACCCGCGAGTACCTCGCAAAGGCGGAAAAGGAAGGCAAAGTGGTCAACGTCAGTATGGAAATGCCGAAATCCTTTGTGCTTTGCTGTGATAGAGCGGAAAAAATAACGGTCTATATTTCGCAGATTTCTTCCACCACATTGCTCAAACGAAGCAGGTTTATGGAAAACCTTTCGAATGTGTAGCAAAATGCCGGACGGCGGAAGAAAACAGGAAAGGAATGGCGAAGGCCTATGAAGCTACAATTGCCGGTTTGTCCCCACTGCGGGCAGAAGGTCGGTTATGTGAGAGCTTGGTTTTTAAAGCAGGAGGGGGAATACCGCTGCCCGAACTGCGGCGGATTTTCCGGTGTGTTTTTGAGTACCGCGGCACCGATGTTCGGCTCTATCGCAGTGGTCATCTCGGTTGTGGTATTTCTGGTACTCCGCCTGGTCACCGGCGGTCTGCCGTTTTACGGGGTGCTGCTCATGGCGCTCCCCTATGCTCTGTTCTTTCTCGCCGCCCCGTTCCTTGTCCGGTTGAGAAAGCCGGGAATGCGCAAGCGACCCCCGGCTCCGCCGCGGCCCGGTACACCGCCGCCGGATCCTCCGGGCAATCGTCCCGGTCAGGGTCCCGATGAAAATCATTCTTTCA
>JAEXDU010000117.1 GCA_023401495.1 Bacillota bacterium | reverse complement strand
CATGTCGAATACGCCGATTTCATTGGTGGAACCGTATCGGTTTTTTACCGCCCGCAGAATGCGGTACGACATCTGCCGGTCCCCTTCAAAATATAGAACGGCATCTACAATATGCTCTAAAACCTTCGGTCCGGCGATCGCGCCGTCTTTGTTCACGTGCCCCACAACCATGATCGGAATATCCAGTGATTTGGCTGTACGCATCACGTAATTCGTGCATTCCCTTACCTGGGTCACGCTGCCGGGCGACGAGCTGAGCTCCGGATGATTCATCGTTTGAATGGAATCGATCATAACAAGATCGGGCTTGAGCTCCTGAATCTGCTCAACGACAATCTGAATATCGGTTTCGGTCAGAATCAGCAGATTTTCGCTGCTGACTCCCAAACGGCGCGCCCTGAGTTTAATCTGGCGGCTGGATTCCTCCCCCGATACATATAAAATGCGCAGCTGCTGCCCCAGATACTCACAGATCTGAAGCAGAATGGTCGATTTTCCGATTCCGGGGTCACCGCTGATCAAAATCAGAGAACCGCGCACGATTCCGCCGCCCAGCACTCTGTCCAGCTCAGAAAGCCCCGTCTGGTAGCGCTGTTCGTCCTCCGTATCGATTTCATTGATGGATATCGGGCGCGACATGGAGTGATGCCCGGCCGTTTTGGGAGCCGAACGAACGGGCTCGCGTATTTCCTCACTCATCGTGTTCCATTCCCCGCATCCGGGACATTTCCCGTACCATTTGGGGGACTCAAATCCGCAGCCGGAGCATACGAATACCGATTTGCTTTTCGATGCCATATGATATCTCCATTTATCCTTACTTTATTTTCATTGTCCTGATTTTTTCCTGCCCACGGCGAAGAAGTATTGCTATTTCACGCTATTGCGGCGAGGAAAGAACGTAAATCCATTTATATCTATTATAGCGCGGCAGCAGGGCTAGGGCAACTGTTATGCCATGGTTTGCGAAACAGAAATCCAATAGCTTAAAAAGCCCTGATAGATTGCAAACGCCATTTGCTTTTGATATTCCGGCTGACTCAGCTTTTTCGCTTCTCCCGCATTGGAAAGGAAACCACATTCCACAATAACGGCCGGAACATTGGCGTTCCTCAGCAGATAGATGGAATCGGTAGCGGGTTTGGTTTCTCTTTGATTATCGGGCTGCAAAAGGGTAGAAATTGTTTTTTGAGTCGTATCTGCCAGAGCCTGGCTTTGGGGATTTTTAGTCCCATAAAAAATCTGAGCACCGCTGTATTTGCCATTTGTAAAATGATTCTGATGAATGCTCAGAAACACGCAGTCGCCGTTCTCTTCGATGATTTTCAGCCGATTATGCATGTCTGAGGTCTTTCTCGCCTTCACCGTATCGAGTGTATTGTCCCCTACGGAGACATCGGAGTCCCGGATCATGACGACCCGAAACCCGGACATCTCAAGCATGGGCTTCAGATCCATCGCAATGGCAAGGTTAATATTCTTTTCAACGATTCCGGATTTACTGACAGCGCCGCCGTCTTCCCCGCCGTGGCCTGCATCGAGAACGATGGTCGGCATATAGTCTCCGGCCAGCGCAGAAACCATCTGGTCGATTTTTTCAAAGGAAAGATAAGTCAGGCGGATAAACATCATACAACAAAAGATCAGCAGCAGCAGGGGCAGTCGAAGCTTCTTCAAAGTCATCACCTCTGAGGAAGTATATGCACCCATCTACAAAAAAACAACGCCATTTGTGCACAGAAACAAAATCCGTAAAAAGAGCTTGAATCATTCCATTTTATTTTAAGGCTGCCGCAACTTTTGACATCATTCTTTTTCATACCATTCCTTTTCAAACAGAATAAAAAATAGAATAAAACGAAAAAACCGCAGGCTGCTAAACAGCTTGCGGTTCCTGGAGGCGTCACCCAGATTTGAACTGGGGAATCAGGGTTTTGCAGACCCTTGCCTTACCACTTGGCTATGACGCCATATTGATGATTACGGTGACAAAGATAACGCTTAAGATTGCTTTAAGCGTTATCCAGTCAAGCCATGGAGCGGATGACGAGGCTCGAACTCGCTACCTCCACCTTGGCAAGGTGGCGCTCTACCAGATGAGCTACATCCGCGTTTGTTGGTGCCTCCGGACGGAATCGAACCATCGACACGGGGATTTTCAGTCCCCTGCTCTACCAACTGAGCTACAGAGGCAAATTTTGGCGACTCGGAACGGGTTCGAACCGTCGACCTCTAGCGTGACAGGCTAGCGTTCTAACCAACTGAACTACCGAGCCGTATGGTGGGAGTAATAGGACTCGAACCTATGACCCCCTGCTTGTAAGGCAGGTGCTCTAACCAGCTGAGCTATACTCCCATTTCGGCTGCCGCCGTGCATCTGTGCATCAGCGACGTGTTATATAATACTATATATTGTGTCAGTTGTCAACAGGTATTTTCAAATTTTTTCAAAATTTGGTTGGATATTTTTCCACGCTATTTTTGCCCATGCTCTCTCTCGACAGAGTCCGCTAATTGGTTCAGCTGCTCCTGGGTAAACTCGTACGTTTTGGCGCAATACTGGCATTTGGCTTCCATCTTGCCGCTCTCATCCGCAAGGGTACGGATATCCCCCGGGTGCAGCGTAGAAAGCGCACGGGTCACGCGGTCTGCACTGCAGGTACAGACATACTTTACCGGCGACTCATCCAATATTTCCATCTCAAAGCCATCCAGAGCCTGGCGACACATTTCTTCCATGCTCATGCCCTTGGCCAGCATGGTGGTAACCGGCTCGAGCAAAGCGGCATTGCGCTCCAGCTTTGCAATCGCGGCGCTGTCTGCGCCAGGCAGCACCTGAACCAGCATACCACCGGAAAGCAAAGACTGCCCGCTCTCCTTATCCACCAAAACGCCCAACGCACAGATGGTGGGAACCTGCTCACTCACAGCAAAATACTGGCTGATATCCTCGCCGATCTCGCCGCTGACGAGTTCAACCTGACCAACATAGGGCTCGCCCTCACCCAAATCGCGCATAACGCTCAAAAGACCGTCGGCGCCAACTGCCGCGCCGACATCGAGCTTCCCGTTCGGCTTATTCGGAAGAGATACCTCAGGATGCTCGACATATCCACGGCAATTCCCGGTGCTGTCGGCGATTGCCACCACAGCGCCCGCAGGGCCGTTTCCCTTTATTTTCAGCGTGATCACGGCATCCTTCTTTTTGAGCATATTCCCCATCAAAGAAGCCGCCGACAGCAGCCGCCCCAAAGCAGCCGTTGTAACAGCACTGGTGTGATGAATCTGCTGAGCCGTGTACACAATATCGGTTGTTTCCACCGCAGACGCCATAATACTGCCGTCGGTGGTGATGCAGCGAATAATTCTGTCCATAGATTTAAAGTTCCTTTTCTGATTCTGATATGGGTTCTTTTCTTGCGACTACAACAACGCGCTCGCTGTCCGGCCTGGGCGGCTCCATACTGCAGTCGTCGTAGCAGGCTGCGAGCGTTAAGCCCGCAGTATGTAATAGCTCACCGATCTTTTCTATAGAATAAGCCCTTTCATAGAAATGCTCGGAGCTTCTGCGGTACAGAGCGCCTTCTTTCCCAAAAAAGTCCAGATGGATCCCAACTCTGTCCGTTTTTTCTTCATAATGATTCTGCCATACACAGTATACGTGGTCCGTATCATACAGAAAAATATGATTGGCCAGCACCTCCCGGTGCTTATATAGTGTGTTCATGTCGAACAAAAAATACCCGCCCGGATTCAGAAAAAGAGAGACCCTGCGGAAAGCTGCCAGAACATCCCGTTCCGAAGTCAAATGATTGATGCTGTCCAGCGCACAGATCACGGTATCCACCGTGCCGTACAAATCCAGCTTCTGCATCGGCTGGCAAAGGAACAGAATCTCCTGCTCCGCCTCGGCAGCCTTCTGCTGGGCAACGGACAGCATCTCATAAGAAGCGTCTGCGCCGTAAACATCCAGCCCTCGTTTTTTCAGCTGCAAAGTCAGGCTGCCGGTGCCGCAGGCCAAATCCAGCACCAAACCGGCCGGATGACGCAGGCTGTTTAAAAGCCCGCAGAAATACTCTGCCCGCTCTGCGTAATTGACATTTTGCGTCAGCTCATCGTAATACTGTGCGAAGGTGGAATACGAGCTCATTGTTCCGTGTCTCCATTTTCCTCCAGACGCTTGAACACAATCTCATATCCATCGCAGCCATAGTTCAAAGAGCGGTTCACGCGGCTGATTGTTGCGGTGGACGCACCGGTTTTCGCAACAATATCGCTGTAAACACATTTACTGCGCAGCATATGCGCCACTGTCAGGCGCTGAGACATTGCCTTGATTTCGGGAACGGTGCAGAGATCCTCGAAAAAGTCATAGCATTCTTCGACGGTCTTGAGAGATAACACGGCTTGAAAGAGCAGATCTACGCTTTTGTCTTTGATTTTAGAATTCATAATACTCCATCCTTCTTTTTCATACTAAAACCGGTATGCGTACTCTAAAAGCCATCAAACGCCCTTAGAGGTCATACCGGCGCGGCTTGTTCAAGCGTTAAAGCGTGAAAGCGATAACGGCATGACAACAGGCCCCGAACCGGCATGGCCGGGCGAAGATTTACAGATCGTTACGAATCAAATCCTCATAAGACTCGCGCCGAATCACAACGCGCGGATTGCCGTCTTTTACCATTACGACAGCCGGGCGGGGATTGCGGTTATAATTGGATGCCATGGAATAGTTGTAAGCCCCGGTAGACAGTACCGCCAGTACATCGCCTACCTGCGGCTCCTGAATCATCGCGTCCTCCTGAATCAGGTCGCCGCTTTCGCAGCACTTACCCGCGATGGTTACCTTGGTTTCCGCCGGCTGATTGGCTTTGTTCGCAATCAGCGCGGTGTATTTTGCCTGATACAGAATATAGCGGGGATTGTCCGTCATACCGCCGTCTACAGATACATAAGTACGGATATCGGGGATATGCTTGATCCCGCCAATATGATACAGGGTGATTCCGGCTTCGCCCACCATGGAACGGCCCGGCTCGATGAAGATAAAGGGAACCTTCAGATCAAGCTCCTCGCACTTGCGGAACACGGCGGTAGAAACCAGCTCCATGTACTGATCATACGGCAGCGGCGCGTCGTCCTTTGCGTAATGGATTCCAAATCCGCCGCCAAGGTTCAACTCTTCTATTTCTATGCCGGTTTTCGCTTTAATATCCGCGATAAACTGCAGCATAACTTCTGCTGCCAATACAAAGGGAGAACTCTCAAAAATCTGAGAGCCGATGTGGCAGTGAACGCCCTTGAGGTCAATGTTCCGGTATTTCAGCGCGGCCTCGACGGCTTCCATCGCTTCGCCGGTCTCTAGCGCAAAACCGAATTTGGAATCGATCTGGCCGGTTTGGATAAAGCTGTGCGTATGGGCGTCGATGCCCGGCTTTACGCGCAGGGAAACATGGGCAACCTTGCCCGCCTCTTTCGCAAGACGGTCAATCGTTTGCAGCTCGGTCAGGTTATCTGCGATAAAGTGTCCGATTTCATAGTCCAGCGCCAGGCGGATTTCCTGCTCGGTCTTATTGTTGCCGTGGAAATGGATGCGCTCTGCCGGGAAGCCCGCCTGAATCGCGGTGTAAAGCTCACCGCCGGAGGCGACATCCAGGCCGAGGCCCTCTTCTTCAATAATACGGCAGATCGCCTTGCAGTTAAAGGCCTTGCTGGCATAGACGGTCATGCCTCTGCCCCGATAATGCTTTTCAAAGGAGCTCTGGTATCTGCGGCAGTTGCTGCGAATTTGGTTTTCATCCATGACATACAGCGGCGTGCCGAACTGCTCCGCCAGCTGCACGGTATCGCAGCCGCCGATGCTCAGATGCCCCTGCTCATTGATTTGTAAGTGGTCGGAAACATACATTGGTCGAATTCCCCCTTTGGTATTCCTTACTCTTGTACGGCGCAAGCCGCCGTAATCCATTCCTTCAGCGTGTCGAGGCCTTCCCCGTTGGCCGAAGAAAAAGGCAGACGCCGAACCTGCTCCCGGTTTTGAAACAGGTCGTCGTATAGCTGAATCTGGGCGGCGCGCTCCCCTTTGTTGAGCTTATCGCACTTTGTCATGACTACCACAAATGGAAATCCGCCCGCACTCAAAAAGTCGATCATATGCAGGTCGTCTGCCGTAGGCTTATGGCGCATATCCACAATCTGCACCACCAGCCCGATGCGGCGGCCGGCGGAAAAATAGCCTTCCACCAGATTCGCCCACCGCAGCTTTTCGGTCTGCGAAACCTTCGCGTAGCCGTAACCCGGCAAATCTACTAGCCGGCAGTCTGCCAGCCCGTAAAAATTGATGGTGCCGGTCTTGCCGGGCGTGGCGCTGACGCGCGCCAGCGCTTTCCGGTTGACCAGCTTATTGATTAAAGAAGATTTTCCGACGTTCGACCGGCCGGAGAAAACGATCTCCGGCAGATCATCGGGCGGAAGCTGTTCCACCCGACCGGCGGCAAACTCAAAAGCGGCATTATCAAATCTCAATTCAACACCTCTAGCATTGAGGCTGCTCCCGTATCACAGGCGGCTGGGGCTGTGCAACGGGATCTGCATTGTTGGCAGCAGGCTCAGCAGCCGAAACCGCGGCCTTGGCCTGCGGCAGCGGGCGGGGCCTTTTGGTCAGCGCCAAGCCAAGCACCTCATCGATTTTCTTGACCGGAACAAAATGGATATTCTCCTTGACCACATCGTCAAATTCCGATACGTCGGAGAAATTATCCTCCGGAATGATGACAGTACGGATTCCGTTGCGGTAAGCAGCCATAGATTTCTCTTTCAGTCCGCCGATCGGCAGCACCCGGCCGCGCAGTGTAATCTCACCGGTCATTGCCACGTCGTGGCGGATGGGAATCTGGGAAAGTGCCGAGGTAATGGCAGTTGCCATCGCGATACCGGCCGATGGGCCGTCCTTCGGGATAGCGCCCTCCGGCACATGGATGTGAATATCCGTTTTATTGTAGAACTGCCCGTCAATTCCCAGCTGCGCCGCCTTGGAGCGAATGCAGCTGATCGCTGTTTGGGCAGATTCCTTCATCACGTTGCCGAGTGAGCCTGTCAGCTGCAGCTTTCCGTTTCCTTCCATCACAGCGACTTCGATCGGCATCGTCTGGCCACCCACACTGGTCCATGCCAGGCCGTTCACAAGACCGACCTCGTCGAGCTTGTTCCGGCTTTCCGGTTTAAAGCGGCGGGGGCCGAGCAGTCCTTCCAGATCGGAAGGCTTCACTGTGATTTTCAGATTCTCCCCCGTTTCCGCTACAATCCGCTTCGCGCATTTTCTGCAGATCGACGCAATGTTGCGTTCCAAGCTTCGCACACCCGCCTCACGGGTGTAGCTGTCAATCAGGTCACGCACGGCTGCGGGGGTGATCCGAAGCGTCTGCGCGCTGATTCCATGCTTTTTCAACTGCTTGGGAATCAGGTGCCTTGTTGCAATCTGGAATTTTTCCTCATGCGTATAGCTCGAAAGGAAAATCACGTCCATGCGGTCGAAAAGAGGCTCCGGAATTGTGCTGGCGTCGTTGGCCGTTGTCAGAAACAGCACCTTGCTCAAATCGAACGGCATATCGATATAGTGATCGTAAAACGCGGAATTCTGCTCCGAATCCAACACTTCAAGCAGAGCGGCCGCGGGGTCGCCGCGGAAGCTGCTGCTCAGCTTGTCGATTTCATCCAGCAGGATCAGAGGGTTATTGACCCCTGCCTGTTTGACCGCGTTCATGATCCGCCCCGGCATGGAACCGATATACGTGCGCCGGTGACCCATGATATCGGACTCATCGTGGATGCCGCCGAGGGATACCCTCACATATTTGCGTCCGATCGCCTTGGCGATGGATTTGGCGATGGAGGTTTTACCGACGCCGGGCGGGCCCACAAGGCAAACGATCTGCCCGTTGATGTCCGGGGCCAGCTTTCTAACAGCCAGCGTTTCCAGAATTCGTTCTTTTACCTTTTTCAGGCCATAATGATCTCTATCCAGAACGCGCTGTGCTTTCGCAAGATCAATCGTTTCCTTGGAAGAAGTGCTCCAGGGCAGCTCTATGCAAATATCGAGATAATTGCGAATCACGCTCGCCTCGTGCGAACCAAACGGCATTTTCCCGAAGCGGTCGCATTCCTTCAGCAGCTTTTCGCGCTGCTTTTCCGGCATATCGAGCTGTAAAATTCTCTCGCGCAGTTCTTCGGCTTCCTCCTGGGGGTTGTCGTCCTCCCCCAGTTCGTAGTTAATTGCCTTGATCTGCTCCCGCAGAAAATAATCCCGCTGGTTCTGGTTCATCTGCTCCCGGGCCTTTTCGGTGATCTCATTCTCGATTTCCAGTACCTGAACCTCGTGCTCGAGAATGTCCACCAGCTTTTCCAGCCGGCGAACCGGGTGCAGCTCTTCCAGAATGACCTGCTTCTGCTCAAAATCCAGCATCAGGTTCGAAGCGATATAGTCAGCCAGAGGACCACAGCTTTTATTTTTCACAACACCAATCACGATGTCGGGCGAAATACGCTTGTAATTCTGCAGGTATCTTTCAAACAGACTCTGCGTATAGCGAACCAAAGCTTCCGTTTTATGGGTAACACGGGCCGGCGGTGTTTGCATCACCGCAGCCTTCACCGTCAAAAACGGAGTTTCGCTGACAACCTCTTCTATCCGCGCGCGGCAGATCCCCTCGGCCAGAAGGCGGACTCCGTCCTCCGTATGATGAAGAATCTGCTTGATCTTCGCGATGACGCCAATTTGGAATACCTGTTCGGAATCCGGGTCATTGTCTTCAAGATCTCTTTGAGCCACCAGGAAAATCGTCTGATTTTGCTCCATCGCTTCGTGCAGGGCCAAAATCGATTTTTTTCTTCCCGCATCAAATTGCAGAATCATACCGGGAAACAAAACCAGCCCGCGCAATGCCAAAACCGGCAAGGTTTGTAGTTCTGTTTGTCGCTCGATTTTTTTGCTCATATTTCACTCCTGTAGTTTTCAGTGAAGAAAAAAGCTGCTGCTAACAAGGATAAGATTCCTGTTCCTTGTCAACAACAGCTATGCTGTGAATTAAGACGCGGTATCCTTGCGCCCGCGTTTTTGGGGATTTGAAATTTTAATTTTGACCGGCTTGCGGTTTTCATTATAAACCAGCTCCGGCGCAGTACTCTTTTTCACGGCTTCCGGCGTAATCGTCACCTTTTCCACCGTATATTCCGAAGGAACATCGTACATCAGCGGGGTAAGGATTTCTTCCAGAATGGAACGAAGTCCGCGCGCACCGGTCTGGCGCTCAATGGTCTTTTTGGCGATCTCACGCAGCGCATCCGGCTGGAAATCAAGATCGACCTTATCGAGCTGGAACAGGTGCTTATACTGTTTCACCAGCGAGTTTTTCGGCTCGGTCAGGATGCGTACCAGCGCTTCCTCGTCCAATCCGTTCAGCGCGGTAATGACCGGCAGACGGCCCACCAGCTCGGGGATCAGGCCGTATTTGACCAGATCGTGAGGGATCACCTCGGACATCCACGCGGTCGTATCCAGTTCTTTTTTGCTCTTGATCTGTGCGCCGAAGCCCATCGAGGAAGAGGCTGTCCTTCTCTCAATAATTTTTTCCAATCCGTCAAAAGCGCCGCCGCAGATAAACAAGATGTTGGAGGTATCAATTTGCAGGAATTCCTGCTGCGGGTGCTTTCGGCCGCCCTGCGGCGGCACGTTGCAGACGGAGCCTTCCAGAATTTTCAGCAGAGCCTGCTGAACACCCTCGCCGCTGACATCGCGGGTAATGGAAGGATTTTCGGATTTTCTGGCAATCTTATCGATTTCATCAATATAGATAATACCGTTCTCTGCGCGTTCAATGTCAAAATCGGCAGCCTGAATCAGGCGGAGCAGAATGTTTTCCACATCCTCGCCCACATAGCCGGCCTCTGTCAGCGTTGTGGCATCGGCAATTGCAAACGGAACATCGAGAAGTTTTGCAAGCGTTTGCGCCAGCAAGGTTTTTCCCACACCGGTGGGACCCAATAAAAGCACATTGCTTTTGCTGATCTCCACATCCTCGCCGCCGTAATAAACGCGTTTATAGTGGTTGTAAACCGCGACGGAAAGAGCAACTTTTGCCTTATCCTGCCCGATTACATATTCATCCAGCTTCTTTTTGATCTCCTGCGGCTTGAGCAGGATCGTGCCGGTATCGCCCGTATAGGTCTTTTTTCGGTTGGATAAGTGCGACTCATCCTCCAGGATGGAATTGCAAAGCTGCACGCACTCGTCGCAAATATAAACACCCGGACCGGCGATCAGGCGGCGAGCCTGGCTTTGCGGCTTACCGCAAAAGGAGCAGCACAATTCTCTCTCCTTGGTATCGTCGTTATTCGGCATTCTATTATCACCTGCTTCACATAGAAGTTATCTCTTGGCAATCACTTTATCAACCAGACCGTATGCAGCGGCCTGTTCTGCGGTCATAAAGTTATCACGCTCGGTGTCCTTCATGATCACTTCAATAGGCTGCCCGGTTTTCTCCGCTAAAATCTCGTTGAGCTTCTTTTTCGTGGCGATAATGTGATCCGCGTGGATCATAATATCCGTCGCCTGGCCCTGCGCGCCGCCGCTGGGCTGATGGATCATGATTTCGCTGTTGGGCAGTGCAAAGCGTTTGCCTTTTGCACCGGCAGCCAGCAGGAACGCGCCCATGGAAGCGGCCATACCGATGCAGATCGTGGAAACATCGCACTTAATATACTGCATGGTATCGTAGATCGCCAGGCCGGCCGTTACAGAGCCGCCCGGGCTGTTGATATAAAGGCTGATATCCTTCGACGGATCCTGACCTTCCAAATACAGAAGCTGCGCAACCACGAGACTTGCCGTCACGTTGTTGACCTCTTCATTCAACATCACAATTCTATCATTTAACAAGCGGGAAAAAATGTCGTACGAGCGTTCACCGCGATTTGTTTGTTCAATAACATAAGGGACTAAACTCATCTTAACCACCTTTCTTCCATGCGGGTTTTCTTTGTGTTTCCGCCGCCGATTCGCACGGTAATCGGCGGCGGAATATCCATTTGTATCGTCAAAGCTCCAGAAGGCGCTTTGTCATTAATCTTTCTTCTCTGTAATCTTTGCGCTGTCACGAACGATGCCGACCGCTTTTTCCACAGCCAGATCCTGAGCCAGGTCAGCCTCGGGGATAAAGCTCTTTACCTTGTCGACTTCCATGCTGTAGGTCTTGGCGAGCTTTTCGAATTCAGCCTCAATTTCTTCGGCAGTCGTCTTAATTTCTTCCAGCTCGGCAATCTTTTCAAGAGCCAGGCGAACCTTGACCTGCTTCTCAGCCTGGGGCTTGAAGTGGTCGCGGATCGAGTTCTGATCCATGCCGGTATACTTCAGGTAGGTATTGAAGTCCAGACCCTGAGACTGCAGGCGGTATGCGAAGTCGCGCAGATCGTCGTTGATCTTGTTCTGGTACAGAGCCTCCGGAATTTCACCCTGCAGCTTTTCTACCAGCTGGTCGATCAGCTGAGCCTCAACCTCATCCTGGGCAGCCTTCTCACGGGATTCCAGCAGATTTTTGCGGATATCCTCTTTATAAGCTTCCAGCGTATCGAACTCGCTGACGTCTTTTGCGAAATCATCGTCAACGGTCGGCAGCTCTTTCTGCTTGATTTCATGCAGCTTGATCTTAAATACGGCCTCTTTGTTCTGGAGAGTGGAAGCCTGATAATCCTCCGGGAAGGTTACGGTAATATCGAACTCTTCGCCGGTGGAATGGCCGACAACCTGCTCCTCAAAGCCCGGGATAAACTGGCCGGAGCCGAGATCCAGCGTGTGGTTTTCCGCCTTGCCGCCTTCAAAAGCGACGCCGTCTACAAAACCTTCAAAATCGATGACAGCCGCGTCGCCGAGCTGAGCCGGACGATCTTCCACGGTGATCATTCTGGAATTGCGCTCCTGAACCTTCTGGATTTCCTTGTCAATGTCCTCATCGGTTACTTCAACCGGAGTCTTGGCTGCTTCGAGACCCTTATAATCGCTGATGCTGACCTCGGGCCAGGTGGTAACAATTGCCTTAAACACCAGTCCGTCTTTGCCGACGCTGACGACGTCAAAATCGATTTTATCATCAACCAGTCTGAGCTGAGCCGCTTTTACAGCCTCATCCAAAGCAGCAGGGTAAACAGCGTTTACAGCGTCCTCGTAGAAAAACTGCTCTCCGTAATATTTTTCGATGAAAGCGCGCGGAGCCTTGCCTTTGCGGAAGCCCGGGATCGTGATTTTTTTGCCTTGTTTATGAAAAGCCTGGTTAACCGCTTTTTCAAAAGTATCCGCGTCAACCTCAACCTCAAGTTGATAACGGTTAGTTTCTACCTGATTGGACGATTTTAAACTCATTTTGTTTTCCTCCTGCTAATTGCAAATTATCTTATTTATTATAGCATACCGGGGGCAAATATTCCATATTTTCACGGAAATGTTCATAATTTATTTAACAGACAAAAAGCGGCGTAAACCCGAGATAATCACAGGAAATCAGGTGCAGCTCGATTCCCTGGTACTCCCCTGTCACGGCCCTGCGGGACGCCTGTGTGCCGTGAATATGCCCAAAGTAACATTTCCGGATTCCCCGGCTGATCAGAACCTCTAAAATCTCTTTGCAGACCATCCCGTCATATACGGGGGGATAATGTAAAAACACAATGGGCCTGAGGCCCTGCGCAACAGCATGATCGATGGAGGCGTTCAGACGGCCCACCTCGCGGTTGACGATCTTGATGTCCTCATCGCTGGCCGCGTTATAAAGCCAGCCGCGCGTGCCGCATACCCCAAACTGCCCGACAGGATAAGAATCATTGTGCACGATTCGCAGCGAATCAAAGCCTTTTGCGGCAAGATACGTATCGATTTTGCTTCTGGTGCTCCACCAGTAGTCATGATTGCCTTTCAGGAGCAGCTTTTTCCCCGGCAGAGAATGCAAAAATGCAAAATCCTTTTCGGTTTCTTCCAGCTTCATCGCCCAGGAGATATCCCCGGCGATCACCACCGTATCCTCCGGCCGCACGATACTGCGCCAGTTTTTCTCCAGCCTTTCCACGTAATTGTGCCAGCCCTCGAATACATCCATGGGCTTATTGGCGCCAAGGGAAAGGTGCAGATCGGCAATCGCATACAACGCCATGTGCTACCTCATTTCTATCTGTTCAGGCTTTGGGGGCTTCCAGCCCAGCCATCTGCAGTACCACCTGGGGCATTTGCGCAACCTCGCAGCAATTCTGGAAGCGAACGGTCTTTTCCTGAAGCTGCGCGATCGGCGCAGGCGCTGTGGTATCGGTCAGAGAAGAAAGCTGCCCGATCTTTGCGAAATCGTCGGCCTCCTGCTTCTCATCGGGTGCAACGGCCTCAAGCACGCTGTCTGCGAACTTATACGGGCTGGCGGTCGAAACGATCACTGTAGGAGTCTTCTCATCGCCAGTCGCTTTCACATACTGCTCATAGACAGCCTCAGCTACCGCCGTATGGGGGTCGCAGAGATAGTTCTTGCTCTGGAACATTTCATGGATCGTTTTCTTCGTCTGAACATCATCGCAGAAGCCCGGGAAGAACAAATCTTTCAAAGCTGCGGTCAGCTCGGCCCCAACCTCGTATTTACCTGTGGTGCCGAGTTCCTTCATCCAGCCGGAAATCTGTTCGGAATCACCGCCAGTCAGATCGAACAGCAGGCGCTCCAGATTGCTGGACACCAGAATATCCATCGAGGGGGAAATCGTTGTATAGAATTTGCGGTTGCGGTCATAGACGCCGGTGCTCAAAAATTCCGTCAGCACATTATTGGAGTTTGACGCACAAATCAGCTTTCCAATCGGCAGACCCATTTTTTTCGCATAATAGGCAGCCAGAATATTGCCGAAGTTGCCGGTGGGCACCACAACATTCAGGGGCTGTCCCAGCTCGAGCATCCCCTGCTCGGCCGCGTCGCAGTAGGCAGAGAAATAATAAACGATCTGCGGCAGCAGGCGGCCCCAGTTGATGGAGTTCGCGCTGGAGAACAGCATGCCGTTTTCATCGAGCTCTTTGCGGATTTCCGGATTTGTAAAAATGCGCTTTACGCCGGTTTGGGCATCGTCAAAGTTGCCCTCAATGGCGCAAACGGCAACATTTTCGCCCTCCTGTGTGTTCATCTGGCGCTGCTGCATGGCGCTGACGCCTTTATCCGGGTAAAATACCAGGATTTTGGTACCGGGAACATCGCGGAAGCCCTCCAGCGCCGCCTTGCCCGTATCACCGGAGGTAGCCACCAGAATCACAGCCGTTTTATCGCAGTTTGTCTTTTTCAAAGATCTGGTCAGCAAATGCGGCAGAAGCTGCAAAGCCATATCTTTAAAGGCGCAGGTCGGCCCGTGCCACAGCTCCAGAAAAGCCTTGCTGCTTTCCGGAATGCGGTGAAGCGGCGCCGCGCCGCCGGGAAATTTTTGTTCGGAATAGGCACTCTCTACGCATTCGCGGATTTCCTCCGTGGAAAACTCCGGCAGAAAATCGGCCAAAATGCGAGCGGCCCGCTCGGTGTAGCTGCTTTTGCTGAGCACCTTTAGATCGTCTGCGGTATAAGCCGGAAGGCTTTCCGGAACAAACAGTCCCCCGTCCGCCGAAATCCCCTGTACGATCGCCTGAGCGGCGGAAAGTGACTCTGCTTTGTTTCTGGTGCATTTATACTGCAAGGTGAATTCCCCCTTTTCGTACGTTCCTTGCCTTATTTTATAATAAATTGTTCAGCGTGTCAAAGAATTCCGAGAAATTGAGAACGGCAGCGGCATGGAATTTCATTTCAGAAAAAAGCCTCTCTTTTCCATACAAAAATCTATGGACCAAAGAGGGTTTTCTCGTATTTTTATGCAAAGCTGTTCTCCGCATCAAAGGCGTTTTCAAAATACTCGGTCGAAATGACCTGTTCCGCTTCATCTGTGCGCACCACGGCAATATCAAATCGCGGTTGCAGTTCCAAATCATGTTCGGAAAGGTACTGCGAGGCGGTCAGAATCAGCTTTCGCCGTTTCGACGCGGTCACAGCTTCCTGCGGAACGCCGAAACAGCGCTTTCCGCGGGTTTTGACCTCTACAAAGATCAGATAACCGCCGTCCTGCGCAATGATGTCGATCTCGCCGAAGCGGGAGTGATAATTGCGGCACAGAATCCGGCAGCCGCGCTGCTCCAACCAATCCGCAACATATGCCTCGCCTGTTTTTCCGGAGTGATTATCCAACGAAACCCTCTCCCAGAATTTTTTTCAAAAAGCTTCTTCGATGAACAGGACAAGGGCCATGTTTCAGCAGAAGCTCTCTGTGCAGCGCGGTGCCATATCCCTTGTGCTTTTGAAACTGATATTCCGGATACAGCTTATCGACCTCGGTCATCAGCCGGTCACGGCTGACCTTGGCCAGAATCGAGGCCGCAGCGATACTCGCGCTCTGCGCATCGCCCTTGATGATCAAAGTAGTGGGCACCGGCAGATGCGGGTCCCGGTTGCCGTCCACCAAAGCGCAGTCCGAGGGAACCGACAAGCCGGAAAAGGCGCGGTTCATCGCAAGAAAGGTCGCCTGCAAAATAT
Source organism: Bacillota bacterium (assembly GCA_023401495.1). Lineage (GTDB taxonomy): Bacteria > Bacillota > Clostridia > Oscillospirales > Acutalibacteraceae > Faecalispora. Next base: position 24,488 of record JAEXDU010000117.1, on the reverse strand, counting down.
TGATGCTGTCGATCTCCTGCTCCGTGGCAAACGCAATGGAATACGAAACCGCCTGCTGCTGAATCTGATCAAAGAGAAGCTCTCTCTTTTTTTCACTGAGCTTTTTGGAATCGTTCAGACCCTCGATTTCGCAGTGCTGCGGCAAAATCACCGCTGCGGCAAACACCGGGCCGGCCAAAGGCCCCCGGCCTGCCTCATCAATACCGCAAACAGCCGAAAAGCCCTGCTTCTGCACGCCGCATTCATAGGCATACCAATCCATCATTTCTGCACCTGCTCCAGCGTGACGCGGCCAAGCTTCGCACCGCGGAATTCATCCAGCACAGTAATTGCGGCGCGCTCGGTATCCACTTCGCCGCCGGAAATCAGCATGCCGCGTTTTTTGGCGATCAGCGCAAGCACCTCATGGCCTTTCATTCCGGTAAAATCTACATCCTGAAGCTTATACCGCTCTTTCAGCGGCGCCGGGTACGACACGCATAGGACCTCCAGCAGACGGGCGGCCAGATGCTCGGTATCCACCACGTCGTCCTTCACCGCGCCGGTAAAGGCCAGACGCTCCCCCACCAGGGGGTCTTCAAACTTGGGCCAGAGAACGCCGGGAGTATCCAGAAGCTCAAAGCCGCCGCCCAGCGTAAACCACTGGTTGTTGCGGGTAACGCCGGGCCTGTCCTCCACATTCGCTTTCCCGCCGTGAGAAAGCTTATTGATAAACGAGGATTTTCCCACGTTCGGCACACCCACCACCATCACGCGGACGGGGCGGCCCACCATGCCCTTTGCTCTCCATGCCGCGATGCGGTCAGAAAGAACATCGCTCACCAGCGGGAAAAAGGCTTTCAGATTCTTGCCCGAGCGGCTGTCCAGCGCAACGGCAGAAATCCCCTGCGACTGGTAGAAGCGGATCCAGCGCTCGGTCTGCGCAGGATCCGCCAAATCGGACTTATTCATTAAAATGACCCGCGGCTTATTCTGGATCAGGCTGTCCAACACAGGGTTTCTGCTGCTGACCGGAACGCGGGCGTCGATCATCTCCGCCGCAATATCCACCAGCTTGAGGCTTTTTTCAATTTGTCGCTTTGTCCGGGTCATATGCCCCGGATACCAATGAACCGATTGTGGCTCGCTCATGATCCAATCCTTCCAAACCGGGAAACCGGGAACAAAACCAATTCCGCTTTCCCTAAAATATATCGTTCATCCACCATGCCGACCGCCTCAAAGCGGCTGTCTTCCGAAACCTCGCGGTTGTCGCCGAGAACAAAGATGTGCCCAGCCGGAACCGTCTGCGGGAATTGCAGCAGCGATTCCGACGTCATCGGCTCGTGCGTGATTCCGTTTTCAATATAGGTAGATTCATCCAGCTCTTTTCCATCCACAGAGACCGTGCCGGTAATGTAGTCAATATCCACTGTCTGCCCCTGCAGCGCGATCACGCGCTTAACGATCGGCTTTGTCAGGCCGATGGTACGCTTCAGCACAACCACATCGCCCTGCTTCGGCTGATAAAAATAGCTGGAAACCACAATTCTGTCTCCGCTGTAAAGATTCGGCAGCATAGAGGTACCGTCCACCGTCACCACACGGAACAAAAAGGTAAACAGAATAACTACGGCGACCAGTGCCATGACCAGAGAATCCACCCATTCAAAACAGCTTACGGTAAACGCACTGGGATGAGGAGACGGATCATTCGGGTCCAAATCATTCTGCTGCAGCTCTGATTCCGGTGCGGCCTGCACCAATGGGTTCTTTTCTTCCTCTTGCAACGGACGAGCGCCTCCTTTTCGCGAATAGCAAAAAAGGGACAATCAATGTCCCTTTCAGCCGTTGAAGGCTGTGTGGAACTTCCCCCCACAGCCTTTTGAAATCCAAATATAATAGGAGTGGTTCGCCCGATTAGCGAATCTGCTCCTTCACCTTGGCAGCCTTACCCACTCTGTCACGCAGGTAGTACAGCTTCGCACGGCGTACACGGCCCTTGCGCACAATGGCAACATCCTTCACGTTGGGGGAATGGATCGGGAAAACTCTCTCCACGCCTACGCCATAGGATACACGTCTGACAGTAAAGGTTTCGGTAATGCCGCTGCCTTTACGGGCGATTACGGTGCCCTCAAACAGCTGAATTCTTTCTCTTTCACCTTCACGGATATTTACGCTGACCTTAACGGTATCGCCGATTCCAAACTTCGGCAGCTCGGTCTTTGCAGATTCCTGAGCAATTAATTTTAAAGCATCCATTCTTTTTTCCTCCTAAAATATCAGACATTCATGCAATGCAGAGGACTGTCCGCTTCAATGTCACGGGAACTCCCGGGCATTGAACCCCGCCGGAAAGGCCAACGGTATCCAAATGCCCATATATCATACCATAACCCGGTAAAAACTGCAAGATTTTTTTCAAAATTCCCGAAGCAAATGGCTCCGTTTTTCCTGTTGTAAAATGAAAGATTTCTTTTTCGTCTTTCTCTTCGCAAAAAGGATGGCGAATGAAGGGTGATTTTGAGATTATTTATGATATTTTCCGTTGCTGTTGATCTGAAACGCCCGGTAAATCTGTTCGCACAGCATCACCCGGGCCAGCTGATGGGGAAACGTCATCGGCGACATGGAAAGACGCAGCGCACTTTTTTCTTTCACCTCGTCGGAAAGCCCAAACGAGCTGCCGATGATAAATGTAAATGCGCTGGCTCCGCCTACCGCACGGCGCTCAAGCTCCGCCGCAAGCTGCGGCGACGAAAGGAGTTTGCCCTCAATGCACAGGGATATCACAGCGCCCTGCGCCAAAGAAAGCAAATGCTCCCCTTCTTTTTTGAAGGCCGCCTGAATCTGTGCCTCAGAGGGAGCGTCCGGCAGGCGCTCCTCCGCGATCTCGGTGATGGAAAAGCGGCAGAAAGCACCCAGACGCTTTGCGTATTCCTCACAGGCCGACTGCAGGTATTTTTCCTTCAGCTTGCCGACACACAAGATTTGAATCGTTACCATATGATCTCCTGATCCTGAAAGCTCATTTTGGGCTGTTGGGAAAGCTGCTTTCTACGTTGCTGCCCAACAGGTTAATTTCCCCTGCCGAAAGCAGGGAGAACCGTTTCCGGCTAAAACAGCAGAACCTTCCCCGTTTGATTCTCTCTTGGCGCAACCGTCAGTTCAAAATCGATCTGCTGCTGCATTCCGGCCATTTTCAGCGCACACAGAGAGGTCTGATACGCGATATCCGGCGTGTTGTTCTCCGCGCTCAGGTGAGCCAGCACAAAACGGGTCGTCCCCGTTTCGGCCAGATGCGGCAGCATACTGGAGCAGACCTCATTCGATAAATGCCCCACATCAGATAAAATCCGGCGCTTTAAATAATAAGGGTAAGGGCCGTTTTGCAGCATCCCCACATCGTGGTTCGATTCCAGCACCACCAGATCGCTGTTTTCCAGCTCCCGACGAACTTCGTCGGATATGTACCCCAAATCTGTTGCAAGGGTAAATGTTCTGTCATCGCCCGTATGGACACGGTACCCGAAGCCCTCGGCGCAGTCGTGCGAAATCGGGAACGGGCGAATAATCATTTCGGCACATTCCGTTCCCCGTTCCTCCGCCACACAGCAGGTCATCTTCGCGGTGAGCTCACCGGCCTCTTCCAAAGCCAGGAGCGTTCCGGCGGAGGCGTAAACCGGGATACGGTTCTTTTCCGAAAACACACGCAGGCCTTTTACGTGATCCGTATGCTCATGCGTAATAAAAATCCCTTTGACGGCCGTAATGGGGATCTCACAGCTTTCGAGCATCTTTGTGATCTGCCGGGCGCTTCGGCCCACGTCGATCAGAATTCCCGCGTCACGGCTGCCGATATAAAAACTGTTTCCGCTGCTGCCGCTGAACAGCGGGCAAAACCTTGCCATAGCATGCTCCTTCACTGACAAAAATGGTTCAGGCCGGCCATACTTACCGGGACCTGAACCTTTGTGATTACTTTATTCGTTTCAGACCGCCTGCGCCACCGAAGGGTCCGGCACATGAACCCGTTTGATGTCTGCGCCCAAAGCCAGAAGCTTTTTCTCTACATCCTCATACCCGCGCTCAATGTGTTGGATATCCTCCACCTGGCTGACGCCGTGCGCACACAAAGCCGCGATCAGCATGGCAGCGCCGGCACGAAGATCCGTAGCCCTTACCGGAGCGGCGTTTAGGTGGTCGACGCCTTCCACTACCGCCAGCTTGCCGTCGACGGAAATCTGAGCGCCCATGCGCTTGAGCTCCTCCACATAACGGAAGCGATTGTCCCATACGCTTTCATTGATAATGCTTGTTCCGTGGGCAATCGAAAGCACAACCGCAATCTGCGGCTGCATATCGGTCGGGAAGCCCGGGTGAGGCATCGTTTTAATATTGCAGCGATTCAGAGGCTGATCGCGTTTGATCCGGATGGAATCATCGTATTCCTCGACAGTAACGCCCATTTCCTCCAGCTTGGCAGAAATGGATTCGAGATGCTTCGGAATCACGTTTTTGATCAGCACATCACCGCCGGTAGCCGCAGCCGCGGCCATATACGTTCCGGCTTCAATTTGGTCCGGAATAATCGAGTAAGTTGTCCCTTTGAGGTGCTCGACACCGTAGATTTTGATCACATCGGTGCCCGCGCCGCGGACATCTGCCCCCATCGAGTTTAAAAAGTTCGCCAAATCGACAATATGAGGCTCTTTGGCGGCGTTTTCAATTACCGTCGTACCCTTGGCCCGTACGGCCGCCAGCATAATATTAACCGTCGCACCGACCGAAACTACGTCCATGTAAATATTGTTCCCGATAAGCTCTTTTGCGGAAACGTCTACCATACCGCCTTCCAGCGCATAGGTTGCGCCAAGCGCCCCGAACCCTTTTAAATGCTGATCAATCGGGCGTACGCCGAAATCACAGCCGCCGGGCATGCTGACCACCGCGTGGCGGAACCGGCCGAGCAAAGCGCCCAGCAGATAGTACGAGCCGCGGATATGCCGGGCCAGCTCATACGAAGCCACACAGGTATGAATCGGCCTTGGGTCGATTTCAATGGTAGAAGAGTTGATCTTTCGAATCTTAGCCCCCATATCGTACAAAATTCGGGTAATTGCTGTAACATCGGTTATATTGGGAATGTTTTCAATTCTGCAAATATCATCCGCCATAATAGCTGCCGGAATAATGGCAATAGCAGCGTTCTTAGCGCCACTCACGATTACTTCACCGGTCAGCCGATTGCCACCGGTAATCACAAATTTATCCAACGCGGCACGCTCCAATCATTATAATAACAGGTAGTATTGTCATGAAATTCAAAGGATAACTGTAATATTGTCAAAACAAAAAAATTGTCTGTAAAATTCAATTGAAATGTCGTTTCTGAAATAAGAGAAAATCATCCTGTTTTTGTCAGAAAAAGAAGCTAAAATCAGTTTCTTTCAAAGCTATTTTGTACTTCTAAGATGATAATACACCAAGGAAAAAAAGTCAATAAAATCCCTAAATTTATCGATTCTGCGCAAAGAAATAAAAAAAGCATTTCGGTTTTATGCGAAATGCTTTTTCATTCTTTCTCAGCGGCTCACATACAGCAACGGATTCACTTTTTGGCCATTTTTAATTACCTCAAAATGCAGGTGAGCACCGGTGGAATCTCCTGTGCTGCCGATCAGCGCGATGGGCTGGCCTTTTGAAACCCTTTGCCCGGAGGAAACCAGAATCTTGCTGGTGTGACCGTACAGGGTAGAAATACCGTTTCCATGGTTGATCTGCAGGTGGTATCCGTACCCGCTGGAGCTGTATTTAACATAAGAAACTACGCCGCCGTCTGCCGCCACAATGGTTTTGCCGTAGGAATTGCCGCCGGAAATATCGATACCGGTATGCATTCTGCCCCAGCGATAAGCAAAGTAGCTGGTGATATTGCGGATGGAAGGCACAGGCCACATCAGCGACCCGCTGCTCTCACCCGAACCGCCGTACTGCGGACGCTTCTTTGTACCGGTCACAACCTTTTTATCCACGGCCTCGGTGACAACACGCTTGCTGAGCGTTGTGCGCGAGGTTTCAATCCCGTTGACATAAGTGACCTCTTCTGTAATTTCCTGAACGCCCTCCTGACCCTGTGTTACGATTTTGGAATAATCCGTATACTGGCTGTCGTCCTTCTCCGTAACGGTTTTATAGGGCAAAGAGGTTGTCCGGGTTTCTTTTTTAACTACTTTTACATGCAGCAGAGTCTGTGGAGTCTGTACGTTCAGCTGCATGCCGATTTTCAAATCGTCGCCGACCCGATTATTATTCAGGCGGTTCAGTTCCGATAACGTCAGATTGTACTGCCTCGCGATCGAGGTGGCGGTATCGCCGTCTTTTACCGTGTACACCGCCGCAGCCTGCTCAGAACCAGTCAGCTTTTCAGCCATATTCTCGGCGCTGATGATGCTGGCGGTCGGGAACAATCCGTTGATGGTTTCCACATCTTCGGAAAAGGAAACCTTTGCCGCCTGATCACCGGCTTTCGCGGTGTTGAGAATGTTCTGCAAAAGATACGTCATGTCCGCACTGCTTTTCACCGCGCCGATCAGTTCCCCGTCAACATATAATCCGCTGCCCTCTTCGATAATCCCGTTCGATTGTTGAATCAGGCGGTCGCACAACGTGCTGGCAGCATAAAATCTGCCGCTGTCCATCGCGGTAAGAATAAAGGTCGGTGTGATTTTCAAATTGGCGGAGGCCACGGTGTTGTACACCATGCGCTGATTCACCATTTCTGTCGCTTTTTCAAAAACAGATTCGTCTTTGATCGTCGCAATCTGTTTTCCGTCATAGCTTAAAACCAGACCGTAATCCTGATGATTCCAATAGCTGATGGTACCCAGCAGCAAAAATACAGAACAAACCGGAGCCGCGATGTTCAGCACAGACATCACAAATTTTTTGCGGATCACAAAGTGAAGTCCAACATGCTGAAGACGCCCGATCGCACCTGTGAGGGTTAAGCCCTTGGAAAGCTCTTTTAAATGCTCTCCATCTTTTTTAAAATTATCCCAAAACAGGCGGATCTCTTTTTTCAGCCTGATCAATTGTTTGCCAATGGTTTTCGCATAGATCAGTCCGGCCAGCTCCACAGCTGGAGTCATAAAACGGACAAACCTTCTGCGCAGTCTTTTTAAAATCCGGACAGACTGAACCCCGGTGATATATATCATACGGCAGCCAGCGGCGCCGTACCCCTGAATCGAAACTCGATGAAGGGATAATTGTTGCATTCCGTCAGTCCTTCCTTTCGCGCAAGGAAAATTGGTTACAAATTTGTAATGAACTCTTATATGATAATATAAAAATCAAAAATATGCAACCTTTTGGAAGGAATTTACAATTTGGTAAATTTTTCTGGAGGATTCAGGCGAAAGAAAAGAGACTCAGACGGGATAGGTCAGACGCTGTTCCGTCCAGTCTGAAATGACCGGCAGAAAGGCGGCGGACTCCTGTTTGGCTTCTTCAAGATCGTGCTCCAGATAGTTGCCGCACTCAATGGAGGTGCAGCCGGGAACCTCGCCGGAATAATCCGCAATCTTTGCAAAAATGTCTTTCATCAGGGCAATGGCATCGGAATGCTTCATATCTCTGACGAGAAAATAGAATCCGGTGCGGCAGCCCATAGGTCCAAAGTAAATGATCTGGTCGCGAAACGCGGAGTTGCGGGCCATCGTCGCAAACAAATGCTCCATTGTATGCATGGCCGGATTCGATAAAAACGGCGGCACATTCGGTTTTCTCAGGCGAACATCGTATGTGGTGATATCTCCGTCTACGCGGGAAAGGTAGATTCCAGGAGTTAAAATGTCGTGGTTGATCTGAAAGCTTGCAATTTTATCCATGTAAAATCCCTCTTATCATCAGATTTTCGTTTCGGTTTTATTTGTAAATGAAAAAATCGATGGATTTTCAAGATGAAATTGTGCCCGACAAGGAAAAGTGCGCAGGAATACTTTCCGTATTCCAAGCATTTTTAGGACACAATTTTAGCCGGAACAGACGAGACTCTTGATTTCACAAACAAGGCCTCACTGTCTATTGTTTTATAATACCGTTTTTGCCTGCTCTTTGCAAGCATGCCTTTTAGCTCAGTCGGTAATACGGTCTGTCTTCGTCGAAAAACCAATAGCGGATCCAGTCGTCCAGCATAATTCCCACACTGGACAACAGAAACCAGATCACACTGGATTTCAGGCTGATCTGCCCCAGCAGCTGAAAGCGCAGCTTGGAATAATCCCACACCTGCCACCCCAGCCAAAGATTGACGACACAGCCGGTCAGGAATTCCAGCGCAGTGATCATCAAAGCCGAAATCAACATTTGAAGCAGCAGCGGCATATCCCAGGAAACAACCTCGTTGATCAGCCCGCACAGAACAAAGCACAGCCCGCCGAGCAGAAACATGCTCCAATGAGAATACCCTCTCCACAGCATTTCGAGCCAAAAATAAATCAGACCGCCGACCAAAAAAAGCAAAATTTCTTTTCCAAACGCTTTCATCAGAATCCCCTCCTGCCCAGATATATTCCGTGCCGTGCGGCAATATGAAAGTGCCGGCGGATGAATATCTGCAGGGGAACTGGAAAATCTACCAAATAGGAATGAACTTTTCAGGAGGCGATTCACATGTTTCAGGCGAATGATCAGGAAATGAACCGATATTTTTCTTCTCTTCCCCATTTTATTCAGGAATCCATCAATCAGTCCAGCATCGAGATTCATTCGATCGAAGAACTGAAAGCGATTGCTGAGAATCTGCAGTCGCAGGAAAGGCAGAACAATTCCTGACCTTTACAGTTCTCATGCAAAACCGAATTTTCCCCTTAAACAAAAAAATGCGACTTGATGGCTTCAGCAGCCCAATCAAGACGCATTTTTTATATACTGTTTTTGGAATGGAACTGCTTTGCAACAGTCTCATCTATTACAGAACCTTGGAAAGAAAGTCCTGAAGTCTTGCGTGCTTCGGGTTCGCGAAGAACTCCTGCGGAGGAGCTTCCTCCAAAACCTGCCCCTGATCCATAAACAGAATCCGGGTGGCAACTTCTCTGGCAAAGCCCATTTCATGGGTGACGACGATCATCGTCATGCCCTCCTGGGCCAGCTGCTTCATGACCTGCAAAACCTCGCCGACCATTTCAGGATCCAGCGCGGAGGTGGGCTCGTCAAACAGCATCATCTTCGGCTCCATCGCGAGCGAACGAACGATGGCGATGCGCTGCTTCTGCCCGCCGGAAAGCTGAGCGGGGTACGCCTGCGCCTTATCGGCCAGGCCGACTCTTTCGAGAAGCTGCATGGCCGAACGCTCGGCTTCTTCCTGGGTTTTCAGCTTCAAAGACGTCGGGGCCAGCGTGATGTTCTCCATAATCGTCAGGTGCGGGAACAAATTGAAGTGCTGAAACACCATTCCCATCTTCTGGCGAAGGAGATTAATGTTGCATTTTGGGCTGGTGATTTCCTCTTCCTCAAACCAGATTTCACCGGAGGTCGGCTGCTCCAAAAGGTTCAGGCAGCGCAGAAAGGTGCTTTTTCCCGAGCCGGACGGCCCGACGATGACTACCTTTTCTCCCTTTTCGATTGTCTGGTTGATTCCCATGAGAACGGGAAGATCCCCGCGGGAGGTGTGAAACGTTTTTTCCAGGTTTTTAACGGATATCACTTGCGCTCAGCCTCCTTTCCAGCACGGTGAGGAATCTGGTGAGAATCATGACGATCAACAGGTAAACCGCGGCTACCGTTAACAGCGGCGTGTACGCGTCGTAGGTAATGCTGCGGATGACATCGCCCGCCTTGGTCAGATCCTGCACGCCGATATAACCGGCAACGGAGGTTTCCTTGAGCAGGGAAATGAACTCATTGAAGATAGCGGGGGCCACGTTTTTGAGCGCCTGCGGAAACACGATTTTAATCATCGTCGTTTTCTGATTCAGGCCAAGGGAACGCCCCGCCTCGATCTGACCCTTGTCCACAGACTGAATTCCGCTGCGGATGACCTCGGCCACGTACGCACCGGAATTGATGCCAAACGCGATGACGGCCGCAACCATTTTATCCGCAGACTGATAAATCACATAATACGTAATCAAAAGCTGAACCACAACAGGGGTTCCGCGAATGACCGTCAGGTAAATGCTGCAAATCGCATTCAGAAATCGCAGCTTTTTCTTATCATTATTATGTGTTACGCGGATGAGGGCAACCAGTGTGCCAAGCACAATACCGATCATCACCGCAAACAGGGTGATCAGCAGTGTGTTCCCCAAACCGGAAATGATATATTTATACCGGTTTTTCACGATAAAAGCATCATAAAAATGCTGCCCCAGATTCATGTACAGATCTTGAAAGAAACGCCCAATATCAAAACCGGCCAGATATTGTGGGTTCAGGATCAGATTCCCCATAGCAACCTCCTTAAATGGGACGAAAAAGGCAAAGGAGGGCAGCGGGGAATCCCGCTACCCAGCCCGAAAATCACAGAAGCTCTGTTATGATTCCTGTGCCAGATATTTATCAAAGATTTTCTGCAGATCGCCGCTGTCCTTCAACTCTTTCAAAGTTTCATTGATCAGATCGGTAAGCTCGGTGTTGCCCTTCTTCACGGCAATTGCGTACTGCTCACTCGTCAGCATGTCGTTGAGCTTTGCAATTTTATCGCTGTTCTTCTCAACGTATTTCTGAGCCGGGAAATCATCGATAACAACCGCGTCGATTCTGCCGGCAATCAGATCGGAAACAGCATCCATGCCTTTGTTGTAGCGCTCAACGGAGCCAACCTTGATCTCGCTGGTGCCGTCTTCGTTGGTGCAGTACTTGTCGCCTGTGGTACCGGTCTGCACGCCGACCTTCTTGCCGTCCAGATCTTTGGGCGCCTTAATGTCTCCGCCCTTTTTCACGATGATCGCCTGGCCTGCGTCAAAATAGCTGTCGGAGAAATCTACGTTCTTTCTTCTCTCGTCATCGGCAGTCATACCGGCTGCAACAAAATCCGCTTTGCCGGAGGTGATTTCCGGAATCAAAGAATCGAAAGCAACGTCGTTTACCTTCAATTTTACGCCAAGTTTATCGGCGATTTTCTGGGAAATCTCAAGATCGATGCCCACAATGCTCTCGCCGTCTTTGTATTCAAACGGCTCAAATTCCGCGTTGGTAGACATGGTGATAAATCCGTTTTTCTTAATCGTATCCAAAGTGCTGGTGCTGACGCCATCTTTGCTGGAATCAGACGCCGTCCCACTGGAGGTTCCGCTGCCGTTGCAGGCGGACATGGACAGCATGGCTGCGGCTGCAAGACAGACCGCTAAAAACTTTACTGATTTTTTCATGGTTCCATCCCTCTTCTATTCAATCTCATTTTTCTCACAGAACTAAAAATATGAATGTATTATATCGCATAATTATACATAAATCAAGTCATAAATCTTATAAAAACCAATTTTGTTAGGTTCGTTGTTTTCAAAAGGCATCGTTTTTCAAATTTTATGCAATTGATACATTCAGCTCCTGCAACAGCAGAACAAAATCCTCTGGTATGGGGGCCTGCAAAAAAAGCTCTTCTTTGGTAACGGGGTGAATCAGGCTGGCCGAAAGGCAATGCAGCGCCTGGCGCCCGATTTTATCCTGATGTCCTCCATAGAAGTCATCCCCGGAAAGTGGATGAAAAATACTCGACAAATGCACTCGAATCTGATGAGTTCGACCAGTTTCCAGACGTATTTTCAGAAAAGTAAGGTCATTTTTCGAGCATACGCTCTGCCAATGGGTGACGGCTGCTTCACCGGAAGGGGAAACCGTTCTCTGAATCTTACTGCCGGGAGCGAGCGCAATCGGCGAATCGATCGTTCCCTGCCCCGACAGAACACCCTCGCAGACAGCAATGTATTCTTTTTGTATATTATGGGACAAAGCTGCCGCAATATAGGAATTTTTTGCAATAATCACAATTCCGCTTGTATTTTTATCCAATCGATATACAGGCCGGAACCGACAAGTCTCCCCTGCCCTGCGCCAATGAAACGCCACCGCATTCGACAGCGTGCCTGAGTCCGAGCCCGGCACGGGATACATCGCCATTCCGGCAGGTTTATTCACTGCCAGCAGATCAGCATCCTCATACAAAACCGAAATCGGAACTTCCGACGGAACAGGAATCCCCTCGTCCTGCGGCAGATTCAGGCAAACATTGTCCCCTGCATGCAGCAGAGTAATGGCCGTGGCATGTGTTCCGTTGACACAAAGGCCGTCCGGCACCCGCTTGAGCTTTACCAGAAGGCGGGCCGATACACAGCAATACCCGCGCAGAAAGCCTTTCAGGCGGCAGCCTTCATATTCCGCGGGAACCGCAAAAGTCAGTGTGCGCAAAGCATTTTCCCTCCCTCTCATCAAAAAAGCGGCAGCCGAAGCCGCCGCTTTCTGAAACATCAGCGAATGACCTGATGATTAATCTACTGCAACCGTCCAGCCGAAGGTATCCGGCAGCTTGCCCCACTGAATACCGGTCATGGTATCGTACAGGCGCTGGGACAGCGGGCCGATTTTGCCGTCGTTGAACTCCATGATCGTATCGCTCCATTTGAGATGACCGATCGGAGAAATCACAGCTGCGGTACCGGTGCCGAACGCTTCCTTGAGTTTGCCCTCTTTGGCCGCATCGGCCACTTCCTGAATCGACAGGCGGCGCTCAGTGACATTCAGGCCCCAGGATTTCAGGATATCGATGGCAGACATACGGGTCACACCGGACAAAATGGAACCCTGCAAAGCGGGAGTGACCACTTCGTCGCCAATCTGGAAGAATACGTTCATGGTGCCGACTTCTTCAATGTATTTGCGCTCCACGCCATCAAGCCAAAGAACCTGTGTATAATTCTGCTTTTCCGCCTCGTCCTGCGCCTTGAGGGACGCCGCGTAGTTGCCGGCGGTCTTTGCAAAGCCCATGCCGCCTTTTACCGCACGCACATAGCCGTCTTCCACATAAATCTTCACCGGGTTCAGGCCCTCGGGATAATATGCGCCGACAGGCGAGCAGATGATGATAAACATCAGGTGATGCGCCGGATGTACGCCCACAACCGGATCAACGCCGATAATAAACGGGCGTATGTATAAAGAGGTACCGGGAGCAGAAGGCACCCAGTCGCGATCTACGGAGACCAGCTTCTTGATTGCTTCCACCGCAAACTGCTCGTCGATCTGCGGAATACACAGACGTTCGTTCGATACGTTCAAACGCGCCATGTTTCTGTCGGGACGAAACAGCAGAATCCGGTTATCGTCCGTACGGTAAGCTTTCATACCCTCAAAAACAGATTGTCCATAATGCAGGCACATGGCGGACGGTTCCAGATTCAGGGGAGCATACGGTACGATTCGGGGATCATGCCAGCCCTCGCCGCTGGTGTAGTCCATAATAAACATATGATCCGTAAAAGTACGGCCGAATCCCAATTTTGTCTCATCCGCAGGCTTAGCCTTAGGGTGTTGAGTGTGTTCAACTCTGATTTGCATAGTGAGCCCTCCCTGATTTTTTATCGCTTTAACTCATTGTAGCACCATTCATTTTTAAATTCAAGACATCTGTCATCCGTAATCGGACAGAAAAATACACAAAATATCAGGTATGGCTGCGCAGGCCTTTTGGATATCGGTTCTTCATTTTGCCGGAGGAACACTTGCCGAATCCCGTCATCACACCGTCAACAGCGACACCCGCATAGCCTTTCAGAGCGGGATCGACCTCCAGCTCTTCCCCGTGCAGATACGCGCGAATTTCCGGTGAGCGGGATGAAAAATCCACCGTCTGCCTTAGCTGGTGCGGCAAAGACGACAAGAACAGTGCGTGCGCCGGCTCGATACGTCCCTTCTGGATTTCACCCAGCATCACGCCGGCGCGAATCACCCCAAGGCCGGACAACCCGGGAAGAAACTCCGGCGCAATCAAAATCGAACTGCCGCTTTGGATCAGCGGGCGCGACAGCGGAGTGTTAAAAATCTGGCCGTACAGCGCTTTTGCGTCCGCCTCCGCAGGGAATTTTGCAAAGGGATAGTCCCCCGCACGGCAAGCAGCGGATGAAGTCTTTCTCATTTTTGCCACAAAATGCCCGTCCCCGCCGTCCATCGGGAACACGCGCCGCGCCTGCGGCATTCCGATTCCGGGCCTGCCAAAGGAAACGCCGGAATCCTCCAGAACAAAATCCGGATGCCGGAGCAGAAACGCACGGACGGTTTCTTCGTTTTCTTCCGGCGAAAAGGTGCAGGTAGAGTAAACGAGAACTCCATTTTCCCGCAGAGCGTTTACGGCGCTGTCCAGAATCAGGCCCTGACGAACCGCGCACATTTTCACATGCTCTTCGCTCCAATCCTGCACGGCCTGCGCGTCGCGGCGGAACATTCCCTCCCCGGAGCAGGGCGCGTCCACCAATACACGGTCAAAAAAACCGGAAAGCGTTTCGCACAGCAGTTCGGGATGACACGAGGAAATCACGGCGTTTGAAATACCCATGCGCTCCAGATTGGAGAGCAGCGCCATCGCGCGAGAGCGAACCACCTCGTTCGACCACAGCAGTCCCTTACCAGCCAGCAAAGCCGCGATTTGCGTGGATTTTCCACCCGGCGCGGCGCACAGATCGAGAATTTTTTCCCCCGGCTGAGGGCCCAGTATGGTCACGGCGGAAGCCGCGGAGGGCTCCTGCGAATAAAAGGCTCCCGCGTGGTGCAGCGGGATGCTGCCGGGCTTGTCCGCATCCTCGGGAATATAGTAAGAATATGGCGAAAACGGGCTGATTTCGATCGGAAAATCGAGTGCGTTTTTTAGTGTTTTTTCGTCGCATTTGATCGGATTCAATCGAATTCCGCGCATGGAAGGCTGCTCCATGCACTCTAAAAAATCGGAGTATTCGTCGCCCAGCAGCGTGTGCATACGGCTCAAAAACGCCGATGGATATTCGTTCATAAACAGGTCAGCTCCCAAAGATTGTTTGTATATTTCAAAAGGAACGGAAAACAATAATCGCGAAGGGGGTGAAATACTTGGATAAAAATTATGAGAAGAGCACAAACAAGACCCAGAATTCCACCAGCAACTGCAAGTCCCAGAGCAGCAACAATAAAACCAACAACTCTACTCAGAACAGCAACTCTACTCAGAGCAACAATAAGACCAGCAATTCCACTCAGCAGAAGAAGGACTCTTCCTCCTACAACAACGTAGAGAACAACAATAACTACCGCTAAACGGCAAGTAACATTTTAGAGCAGACGGTTTTGACGAATGGCAAAACCGTCTGCTCTTCCCTTTTTGAGGCTTTCTTTCGGATGTACTTATTGATCTTCGGGCCTTTTGTTTTTATTCAAAAGATCTTTCAGGGTCTTTTCTTCCTTCCTGATCTCTCGGAAGCCCTGCCCGGTGATCTGCCCCGCCTCACCGATAATGATAAAGGCCCTGTGGTCTGTGGAGCGGATCACGTCTGTCATTTTGCTGACCTCATAGCGCCGCACGGCACACAGAAGAACTTCTCCGTCACGATTGCTGTATACGCCCCTCGATTTCAGGGCCGTAACGCCGCGATCCATCTCAGAGAGAATTTTCGCCGCGATTTCATCATTCTTTTCCGAAATGATAAAGAGCATTTTGCCGGTACCGGCATCCGCGCCGTACAGGATCGTATCGATCAGCCGGGTGGATACAAAAACGGCGATAAACGCATAGAGGGCGCTTTCCAGACTGCGGTACACAAATCCGGAGAGCAGAATCACCATCGCGTCCACACCCATCATCAGCTGGCCGATCGAAAGGCCGCGGAGCCTCAGCTCCAGCAGACGGGCAATCAGGTCTGTGCCGCCGGTCGTCGCTCCCCGCAGCAGAACCAGAGAAAGCCCGATTCCCTCCAGTACGCCGCCAAAAATTGCGGCGAGCATGTGGTCGCCCTCATACACAGGGAGGTAAGAAGAAAGCGCGTCAATGGTAACGGAGCACAGCAGAGTGGCCAGAATGGTCTTTCCGACCATGCGGTACCCCAGCTCCCAGATGGCCCACAGGAACACCGGAACGTTGATGACAAACAGCATGGTTCCGATCGGTGTGCCAAAGAGATAATTGAGAACCGTTGCAAGACCGGTAATTCCGCCGGGTGCGATGTGATTCGGTGCGGTAAAACAGTTGACCGAAACCGAAAACAGCACACTGCCGATCAGAAAATACAGGACATCCATAAAAACAATCTGATTGCGCTTTTTCAAAGCTCCCATACGAAAGCACCTCACTCCTCGCAGATTAAGGCAAAAAATTGACGCAGGCGCGCCAGTTCCCCTTTCAAATATAAATATCCAAATAAGGCTTCCAGCGCAGTGGCCGCGTGATAATCGGCCGGGCTGGAGTTTTTCGGGACATGAGATACTTTTGCGTTTCGGCCCCGGCGGAAAACAGCTTCTTCCTCTTCGGTAAACAAAGGGATCAGCTTTTGCGCTGCCTGTGCCTGTGCACCGCAGCACACCTGGGCCACAGCATTTTTATGCAGCGTGTTGACCGGGCAGTTTGCCTGGCAGACCAGGCGTTCGCGCACAAACAGCTCGAATACGCCGTCGCCGACAAAGGCCAGGGTCAGGGGGCTGAGCTGACGTGGATCGCAGTCCATCTCTAAAAAGCGTTCCAAAAATCAGGCCCCCTATTCCACAAAATCGAATTCCAGATCATACATGCTGACGGTGTCGCCCTCTTCGGCTCCTGCCTCACGCAGGGCGTCGATGACACCGGAGCTGATCAGAACACGCTGGAAATATTGCAGGGACTCGTAGTCGTCGAAGTTGACGGAGCGCAGCAGCTGAAGCAGCCATTCTCCCTCTACCACAAAAACGCCGTCCTGATTGGTAACCGTAAATTTCTCCGCCTGTTCGGGAGTAATTTCAAGCAGCGGCACCGGATCGGGCTCGAAGCGAATCACCGGCGGCAGCTGCGAGAGCTTTTCCTGAATCCGCTTTAACAGCGGGTCTACCCCATAACGGATGGCGGCCATGATCGGGAAGAACTCGTAGCCCTGCTCTTCCACAAAGCGGCGAAACTCCTCGATCTGCTCTTCGGACGCAAGGTCGCATTTATTCCCTGCCACGAGCATCGGGCGCTCGGAAAGTTCCCCGTTAAACTTTTTCAGTTCACGGTTGATGGTCTCAAAATCCTCTTTGGGATCGCGCCCTTCACTGCCTGCAACATCCACAATATGCACCAGCAGACGGCAGCGCTCCACATGACGCAAAAACTGGTGGCCCAGCCCCGCACCCTCTCCGGCACCTTCAATCAGGCCGGGGATGTCCGCCATAACGAAGGATTGTCCCTCACCCAGAAAGACAACGCCCAAAACTGGCGTGATGGTCGTAAAGTGATAATTCGCAATGTTCGGCTTCGCCTCACTCACCACGGAAACGAGCGTCGATTTGCCCACATTGGGGAAACCGACCAGACCGACATCCGCCAAAAGCTTCAGCTCAAGCTGCACGTCGAACGCTTCGCCTGGCTGGCCCGGCTTTGCAAAACGAGGGGTTTGCCGCGTGGGAGTGGCAAAATGGGCATTTCCCCACCCGCCGTTTCCGCCGCGGGCAATGATCTGCGGTTCATCGGTAGACAAATCCGCGAGCAGGCGTCCGCTTTCCAGATCGCGCACCAGAGTTCCCTGCGGCACACGGATCACCAGATCGGGAGCGCCCCTGCCGGAGCATCGTTTCCCCGCGCCATTCTGCCCGTTCTCGGCAATATACTTGCGTTTATAGCGGAAGTCCGCCAGAGTGGAAAGGTTCTTGTCCACCTGAAACACGACATTCCCGCCGCGGCCGCCATCGCCGCCGTCCGGCCCGCCGGCCGCAACGTATTTTTCCCGGTGAAAGCTGACGGCTCCGTTGCCGCCGTCGCCGGCCTTCACTTTAACTTTCGCGATATCTACAAACATATGCTTTCCGGCTCCTTATACTATTCCCCTATTTCAAAACGATATATGATATTTTCTTTATTTTCTCCCCGTCAAAGCAAAAGATAATGGAATGCTGCTTTTAAAAAAGCGATGTAATTTCTTCTCCGCCCGCGGCAGGGGAAGAAATCGGCAGCTTACCCTTCGGCTGCTTTTTACGGGAATTGACGATGACACGGCATCTATAATCGATCGGGGAACAGTAGGACTGCTCCCGCTTAGTATAGACCTGATCATATCAAAAAATCCCGGGAAAATCCCGGGATTTTGGTTTCAGCTGGTAACTGAATTACTGCTCAACAGCGTATACGCTGACCTTTTTGCGGTCGCGGCCAAGACGCTCAAATCTCACAGTGCCGTCAATCAGAGCAAAGAGAGAATCGTCGGAACCTCTGCCCACATTGTTGCCGGGATGAATGTGAGTACCGCGCTGTTTCACCAGAATGTTTCCGGCCAGAACGAACTGACCGTCCGCACGCTTCGCGCCCAGGCGCTTGGATTCGGAATCACGGCCGTTCTTTGTGGAACCGCCGCCCTTCTTATGCGCGAAAAGCTGAATATTTATCTTTAACATAGCTTTACACCTCCGTAAAATTTATCCTGATATTGTCTGGATATTGCTCCTGCAGGCCCATCAAATGGAGCCTGAGTCCTTGCAGCAGGGTTCGGCACAGAAAAACCGCTTTTTCAGGAACCCGAAGAGACATATCGCCCTCCGAAACAGAAAGATCTGCTTTTACCTGAACCACATCGGTAATCGCGTTTGCCACCAGATACGCCGCGGAAGAAACCGCTGCGCACAGAATGTCGAAACCCTCTTCCGCCAATCCGGAATGTCCGGTCATCTGAAATCCCAAAAGCTCGCCGTTCGGCTGCTGCAAAAATAAAACCTGAATCATAATTAAGCGTTAATGGTCTCGATCTGTACCTTTGTGTAAGGCTGACGATGGCCCATCTTGCGCTTTGAGCTCTTCTTCGGCTTATAGGTGAAAACGGTAATTTTTCTCTGCTTGCCGTTCTTCAGCACTTTGCCGGTTACGCTTGCGCCCTCAACAAAGGGAGCTCCCACTTTCAGGCCTTCTTCGCCGCCAAGAGCAACAACTTTAAATTCAACGGTGGCGTCCTGCTCCGCTGCAAGCTTTTCGATATAGATGACATCGCCATACTGTACCTTATACTGCTTGCCGCCGGTCTCAATTACTGCATACATAAATAGAGTATCCTGCCTTTTTTCAATCTCGCTATCCCAGGCGGATCAAAAGATCACTTCAAAAGCCCGTAATATGCGGCCTAACAATATTATCATACCCTGTCAATTTTGTCAAGATAGGTTGTCCCCATCCATCAGCGATTCTGAAAATAAAAAACGGGCCTTCCTTCCCCCGCCGCAGGCAAGGGAAGATATCAGGAATAACGATTGTGTTTTGTTATTATAACATGATAACCAGAACCAATTTACAGTTCATTTACAAAAAGCTGTTTTCCGCTCTATACGATCATGATTCCATGCTCTCTCAGGCGTCAAAAGCTTCGCTTTCGCTTACGCCGTGAGGTTATTATAACACAAAATCAGTGTCAGTTCTTTCGGACCGCCAGCTCACGGGCCAGATCGGCCAGATAGGCGGTGTCGCCGTCAAACTTTGCAAGAGCCGTAATGGCCTCGTCGGTCAGCTCGCGCACGGCTTTTTTCGCGCCGTCCAGCCCCATGAGGGAAACGTAGGTGCTTTTGTCGTTCAGGTCATCGACGCCGACGTTTTTGCCCAGAAGTGTGCTGTCGCCGGTCACATCGAGAATGTCGTCCACGATCTGAAATGCCAGCCCCAAAGCCTTGGCATATTCGCGTGCGGCACGAATCTGCTCGTTACCTGCCCCGCCAAGGACACAGCCCATTTCCGCCGCCGCCAGAATCAGCGCGCCGGTTTTGCGCTCATCCATCACGCGCAGCGTGGAAAGCGGGATCTTCTTTCCCTCCGAGGCAAGATCGATGATCTGCCCGCCCACCATTCCAGTCGCACCGGCCGCACGGGCCAGAACACCGGCAGCCGTGGCTGTTTTCACCGCACCCGCCGTGCGGATGGTCTGCGGCGAGAGCATCGTTTCAAACGCCAGCGTCAAAAGGGCGTCGCCCGCCAGCAGCGCGGTGGCCTCGCCGTATACCCGGTGATTGGTGGGGCGGCCGCGCCGAAGCTCGTCGTCATCCATACAGGGCAGGTCGTCGTGGATCAGCGAATAGGTGTGAATCATTTCGATGGCGCAGGCAAACGGAAGCGCCGCCGTGAGACTGCCGCCGCACAGGCGGCAGAATTCCAGCGTCAGGATCGGACGAATCCGCTTTCCGCCGGAAAGCAGACTGTATTCCATAGAAGAGAACAATTCCTGCTGCAATTGATCGCCGCCCGGCAAATAGCGGGACAAAGCCTCCTCCAGCATTTCCACATACTGCTCCTGACGCTTCATGCTCATTCCTCTCGCCTTTCTTCCAGCTCAGAAATCTCCTTGATTTTCTGCTCCGCGTTCTGTAATTTCTCATAGCAGAACGAAGCCAGCTTCGTCCCCGATTCAAACAGCTTCAAGGATTCGTCCAAAGTAGCCTCTCCGCTTTCCATCCGGTCTACGATCTGTGAAAGCTCCGTCATCGCCGCTTCAAAGGTCATATTTTTTTTCATGGAGTATCCCCCTCCTGCCCAATTTGTTCTTCCCGTACTTCGTTTACAGTACAGGCCAGCTGCCCGTCCTGCACAATCAGGTTCAGCGAATCGCCCTGCCGCACCTGTGCTACCGAGCGGACGGTTTCCCCGTCGGCATCCAGTGCAACGGAATACCCGCGCGCCAGAACCCGCAGCGGGCTGAACGCCTGCAGCGAAGCCGAACGCTCCGCCAGACGCATGCGCCCGGTTTCCAGATCGCGCTTCATCTTTCCGCTCATGCGGTCGACCAGACGGTCGATCTGCATGCGGTGCATCTCGATCCCCAGGGATTTCTTCATCCGCAGCATCGAGCCGGAAACATAGGCCATCAGCTCACGGATATCCGGAACGGCCAGCTCCGCCGCCGCGGACGGGGTCGGCGCACGCAGATCGGCTGCAAAATCGCAGATGGTAAAATCCGTTTCGTGCCCCACGGCAGAGATCACGGGAATCATGGAATTTGCCATGGCACGCGCCACTATTTCTTCGTTGAACGCCCACAAGTCCTCCATCGAACCGCCGCCGCGCCCGACGATCAGAACATCGGCACAATCGAGGCGGTTAAGGCGCTCTATCGCCGCGGCGATCTGTTCCGCCGCGCCGGCGCCCTGCACCAGCACCGGGCAGAGGATCACCTCTGCCAGCGGGAAGCGCCGCCCCAAAATCTGCTTGATGTCCTGCACGGCGGCACCGGTGGGCGAAGTGACGACTCCGACAGCTTTGGGGTAAGCAGGCAGCGGCTTTTTGCGGGAAGCATCGAACAGCCCCTCTGCCGCAAGGCGGGTTTTCAGCTGCTCATAGGCGAGGTTCAACGCCCCCAGGCCGTCCGGCTGCATATCGTCTACATAGACCTGGTACTGCCCGCTCTGCTCATAGACCGTCACCCGCCCGCGCACGATCACCTTCATGCCGTCCTGCGGCAGAAAGCGCAAACGTCGGGCCTGCGCGGCAAACATGACGGCGCGCACTACGCACTGGCTGTCTTTGAGCGAAAAGTACATGTGGCCTGATTTATAATGATTGGTAAAATTAGAAATCTCTCCGGTCAAAAAGACGGAGGACAGCATCTGATCGCCGTCCAGCAGGGATTTGATGTACCGGTTGAGCTGAGAAATCGTAAGAACAACAGGAGTATTCATGTTGCCTCCTCCTTTATGGCCGCCAGAATCGCCGCACCCGCCGCGTTGTCTGCGGAAAACTCGGGGGTAGCGAACGATGCGCCGTAGCGCTGAGTCAACGCCTGCCGGATGATGCTGTTGGACATCACTCCGCCTGCAAACAAAACGGGAAAATCCCCGTATTCCTTCAGCAGAGCGCCGCACATGGCGTCGAGCGCCGCAAGCAGAGAGAGCAGGCAGAAGCGCGCGATCTCTTCTTTTGGCACGCCCTTGTCGAGCATGGCGCGGCACTGATTTTCAATCCCGGAAAGAGAGCAGTCGCACCCGCGCATGGTGGGCCGGATTTTGAACTTCGCGTCGCTTTGCAGCGCCAGCCGTTCCAGCTCTGGCCCTGCCGGGAACGAAAGGCCCAGCATGACCCCGACGCGGTCGACGGCCTGTCCGCCCTTCAAATCCAGAGAAGAAGCGACGAGCCGGGTTCCGATCAGATGCTCTACGTCCGGCTCCACCAATACCGCTTCCGTTGTGCCGCCCGAAACATGAAACGCCAGAAAGGTCTCCCCCAGCAGCTCCAAACGACCGGCGGAATACAGCGCCGCCGCGATATGATTTTCCTGATGCGAGCAGGGATACAGCGGAATGCCGAGCGTATCCGCCAGTATTTTTGCGGTGCCAAGCCCTACGGTAAAGCAGGGCATGTAGGAGCCTTCCGCCGAACGGGGGCGGCTCGAAGCGCCGATGGCCCGAAGCACAGGCTGCTGCCGGAGCAAAGGCTCAAGGATCTGCGGCAGCTGCTGCACATGATGAAACACCGCATCGCTCTGGCGCAGGCCGAGCTGGCCTTCCTTCACCGGCAGAAGCTGTTTGGAATGCGTGATGCTTTTATCCTCCCGGTAGAGCGCGGCGGAGGTTGTATAATTGCTCGTGTCGATTCCGAGATAGTTACCGTTCTTCATTTGCCGGTTCCAGTTCTTTGGCCACAGAGCCGAGAACACCGTTGATAAACGGTGCGTCGTCCGCTCCGCCGTATTTTTTCGCCAGATCGACCGCCTCATTGATCGAAACGCTGACGGGGATGCTGTCGACAAACATCATTTCATAAATCGCCACCCGCAGCAAAGCGAAGGAAACCTTCGAAAGACGCGTCATCGACCAGCCGCGGATATTCTTTTCGATCTTATCGTCCACCACGGCGTTGTTTTCCTCCACACCGCTGGCGAGCCGCTCCGCAAACTCCGCAATGCGGACCTCCGCCGATTCTTCCGCCGCGTCAATGATCTCCTCAATGGTATTCCGGTTGATCAGCTGCTGGAATACCAGAATAAACGCCTGCTCTCTTTCTTCCCGCCGTGTCATCTTGCCTTTGCTCATAGTTTGTCCTCCAAACGATTTTCTTATTGTTCCCTTATGAGAGAGAAAGGCGTATCTTTCCTCCGCCCCTGACAGGGGAAAGATACAAACATCGTAATACCTTTAAAAAAAATAACCCTCCAGACAGATATGTGGAGGGTTATCAAATCCGTTTTTCATTCCATTGTCAAGCTTCCGCAGGTACGGCAGAAAAAACCTAGAGGCTCTTCCCGCCGCGGTACTTCATGAAAATGAACCGCACCACTCTTCATGAGTAGTATTATACCATGATTTTAAGGCAGTGCAACTGTTTTTGCGGGAAAACATGGATTCCTGGCAATTTTGTTTGTTCCCGGCGGCAAAATGAGACTCTGCCGCTGGGAAAATGCCTGCCCAAAACACACCAAAAGCCGAATCCTTTTCGATTCGGCGCGGTGCTTTACTATTTTGCCTCTACAATTTTGATCTTGTCATAGGCAACGCCGGACTGACCGCCGATGATGTCTTTGATGGCGATTGCCTCATTGGGCAGAAGACCGTCGGAACGGACGACAACGCTGCATTCCGAATTTTGCAGGAACACCACACAGTCTGAGAAGCCTTTGGCTTTGATCAGGCTTTCAATATTGCTTTCCTGAACGATATTCTGAGCAATCTCGGCAGCTTTTTCGAGGGATTCCTTCTTCACCGTGTCATTGGTGGAAGCATCCTGCAAAACCTTTTGCAGCATTTCTACCGAAGCATCCCTTGCCTTTTGACGGGAAAGCTTTGCCTCTGTAAAGTATTCATCTACCTTTGCGGCTGTCTCCACTGCCTTTGAGGAAGTGGACGAAGCGGAAGAAGACGTTTCGGGAGTACTGCTGCTGCCCTTACCGTTCACAAGCTGGGCCGCCCCAAGCTCCGCGCCGGAAGTCAATGTATCCGTTGCAATCAGGGGTCCCTCCCCCTGGAACACCCAATTTAAGTACACAGCCGCTCCCAGCGCGACCACCAGGGACGCAAGCACCAGCTGACGTTTACCAATACCCATAAGACAATTCCTCCTGTTTCTTGTTTATTTTGCTTTTATCACGCACACCCGCGCAGAAGAAAGATTGAGCGCAGTGGTCACCGCATCTATGATATCTTTCTGCACCGCCGGCTGATTTCCGCCCTCACATACAACGACTACCCCCTTCACGATCGGCTCGACCTCTGTTACGGCCAGCGCCTGCTGCGAGCCGTCGGCACCTTTGACCAGAATGTACTTGGTTTCGCGGCTGTCATTCTCCTGATTTTTCACGGTAGCGTTCGCCGCCTGATCCTGCGTGCTCTGAGTCGTTTTCTTTTCCTCTGTGGCGTACACATAC
>JAEXDU010000092.1 GCA_023401495.1 Bacillota bacterium | reverse complement strand
TGTCGTAAAGGCGCTGGACGACGTCATAAACATACAGGCCCTCCTGGGCCTTAGTAGTGGATTTGATGTTCCAAACGATCAGCTTTCTACGCAAAGCATCGGAGACCGCCTCGGCCAGTTTCGTCTTGCCGGTACCCGGTTCTCCTCTGATCAGCAAAGGCTTCTCCAGCGCCACAGCAATGTTTACTGCCTGCATCAGCTCCTGTGACGCAACATAAAACCGGCTTCCCATAAATTCGCTCATTTTCTGTTCCTCTCCAGTGGATTGCGTTCCACTTCGTAATACAGTCTTGTAATAAAACAAAGAATTCTGATCTGAATTGACAAAATGCCACCAGGAAGGATTATTGGATCCTTCTGTGGCGGCATTGTACACCAAAGCATTGTCAAAGCAATTGATTGGGAAAATTAATAAAGGATGAAAAGCCCGGCGAAAGCGGCAGGCAGAATGCCGCTTCGCCGAATTTTTCGGTAGAAGGAGAGAGTTTACTGTTTCAAAATGATCTCACCGTTTTTTACGACGGTTTCGACCAGGTAAATAGCAATATCATTCGGTTAGAATACAAAAACCGGCGACTGAACCTGTTTATTCCTCATCCATGCCTTCTTTGAAGAAATCGCCGAACAGTTCCTGATTGGAGGGCATATCCTCAGGCAGCGGGCGAGCCACCCAGGTTGTGTTCATGTAGTGTTTGAGAGTAATATTCTCTGAAACGATGTTGCCGCCCCAGGTACCGCAGCCCATGGAGGACGTAGGGGGCATTCCATTGGTAGAAGAGCCGGAATTTCCGCGGTTGTTCGGCTGGCGGACCATAATGCGGGAAACAGGAGCGGCCATGCCCAGACGGTGAATGTGCTCATCGTTCCAGGAATAAATGCCGCAGGAGTGGCCCTTGCCCCCAACCTCAAAAACAGCGCGCATCATGTCCAGAGCATTTTCAAACTCACCCTCATACTTAAACAGTGTCAGCAGAGTGGTCAATTTCTCGCTGGAGAAGAAATGCTCTTTACCAACGCCTTCTTTCCCGCCGCCGGTGACGGCAATCAATTTGCGGTCTGCGGGAATCTCAAAGCCGGCGATCTCCGCCAGCTTCTGCGGGCTGATCGCAACGGTATTCGGCAGGCGATGACCGATTTCGTCCCACATCACATTCTTCAGCTTTTCGGCCTCTTCCTCATTGGCCAGATAGGCGCCCTCCGACACAAGTGCCTGCACAAAGCCGTCATAGACGGACTCATGAATCAGCAGGTTGCCGTCGCAGGAGCAGCCGGAACCAAAGTCGGATGTTTTGGAGATCCGGGTGTTCATCGCGGCTTCTCTTTGGCGATCCGGCGTATTGGCGGTATCATCGATAATAACGGTAGCGTTGCCGGCGCCGGAACCAAACGCGGGAACACCGGAGGAATAAGCGGATTTCACCATGGGCCGGCCGCCGGTGGCGATAACAAGGTCGCAGCGCTTCATCAATTCCTGAGTCAAAGAGATACTGGGCTCCTGAATGCCCTGAATGATATCCGCGGGAGCACCCTCACGGACCAAAGCTTCCCGGATGATATTGATGCATTTATTGGTAACATTTTTCGCGCGGGGATGAGGGGAGCAGATCAATACGTCTCTGGCCTTGATTGCATAAACAATCTGACCGGCAGGGGTCAAACAAGGATTGGTAGTAGGCACCAGAGTGGCGATAACGCCCACTGGTTTGGCATACTTGACCAGTCCCTTTTCGGGAATTTCTTCGATGACGCCGACACTCTTGTTGCGCAGGCAATCACGAAGAATCAGCTTGATTTTGTTGCGCTTATTGCGCTTGGTTACTTTGTCGCCCAGGCCGGTTTCATCTACTGCTTCATCGCAGATAGGGGCCCAAACCTTCATATCGCACACGGCGGCGGCCACAGCCTGACATAGACGATCCACCCGCTCCTGATCATAAGTTGCAATGATGTCTGCGGCCGCCCGGGCACGGGCCACCATTTCATCTAGCATCTGAATTTGCTCTGCAGAAACTTCTTTCGCCATAATTACAATCTCCTCACTAAACAGTTATTTTTTTGGGGGGGTAAAGCTGTTTTATGATTTTATTGTAGGTCGCTTTGGAGCTTCTGTCCAATACCAGGTTTCTTTCTTAATTATAGAAACTGTCTATTAAAACTGCCAAATTCGCCTGATAATTACAAAACAAGTACAACATAAAACATTATTGATTGTCTTCTGAGAATCATTTCATGTTATAATAACCTCACGGCGCAAGCCGAAGCAAAAGCATCCGGAATCCATCATGTTATAATAACCTTACAGCGCAAGCCAAAGCGCCTGAGAGCTATGTCTTGCAGCGTGGCGAAAGGGAAGTGTTATAAAATGACACTGTTACAATTGCAGTATTTCAAAGCGTTGGCACAAATACTTCACTATACCAAAGCGGCCAAAGAATTGCATATCGCTCAGCCCAGCCTGAGCTACTCGATCAATGAACTGGAGAAGGAACTTGGCGTCAAGCTCTTTGATAAAGAGAACCGGAAAATTCGGTTAACAGCCTATGGAGAGCAATTCCTTACTTATGTGGAAAAGATTTTGGCGCTCTTGGACGAGAGTGTCAGTGTTCTTCAGCAAATGGCAGGCTCCGCATTGCAGGTGGTCAACCTGGGGTACTTTCACTCTATCTCGACCTCTTTGATTCCCTCCATCATGGCGGGAATCTACAGTCAGGAGGAGAATCGCGGGGTACGGTTCCAGTTTCTCGAAGCTACTTCCTTTGATATCTTTTCACAGCTGAAAAATGGAAAGCTGGATTTGGCCTTTTGTATGCACCGGGATGAGAATGTTGAGTCAATCGCCATCATGAAGCAGCCGCTCTATTTAACGGTACCCAGCAATCACCCGCTGGCGGAGCGCAGCTTTGTCACCTTTGAAGAATTTTCTCAGGAGCCCATCGTTATGCTCGAAAAATCCAGCAGCCTGCGCGCCCAGATGGATCAGATTTTCGCACAGCACGAAATCATTCCAAACGTGGTATTCGAAGTGCGGGAATGCAATGCGGCACTTCAATATGTGGCGCTGCGATTTGGAATTTCGGTGCTTCCGCAGGTTCCGGCGATGGAAAACGAAAAGGTGTCGGTCATCCCTATCATGGATGATCATCAGGCCTTTGTGAGAACGGTGTACCTCTCCTGGGCAAAGAACCGTCCTCTTACACCTGCTGCTCTGAGAGTGAAAAATTACATAGTGGAACACTATGCCACACCTTAACAGCGGAAAGCTGAAACGTTAATACCCAATATTCATATCATAAAAAAGCAAGTCGGACAAAATGTCCGACTTGCTTTTTTATGATATGTTTTTTTATTTCTGCCGTCTTCTTTGTAATAATAAGCGAATGGCTTTCTATTTATAAGAAAGCCCTAAAGCACCGTACAAAGAGATAGTCGATTTTATGGATTGGTGGCTATGGGCAGAAAAACCTGATTTGAAGCTTTCCTCATTAACCGGAGTATTAGGAGAATCAAAATGAAGTGGAAAGAGATTCTTCTGGAATTTTGTGCTGACATTGTCGAGACGTTGCGTCGAGAAAATCTAAAGTCCAAACAGGCGGCGGGAACTATCGCTAAAAATCAGGAATTGGAAATGACTCTGGGGAGAGTGTCCTCCCATTGGGCGCGGAACGGAATGCTGACAAACCGGTGCTTTGGAAGCGTCAGTCAAAATCGTATCTGAACCCGCTCTAACGCAGGATTGTTCTCTATTTTCATTGATGCTTACTCCCTTTTCAATCCGCAAGAACTATGCTACAATGAAAAAAATATAACAGCGCCCCAATGGACGCGTATTTTCAGTTCATCCGCATGTTTTTATTCTCTCTTACGGCAAGAGAAAGGTGGGTCACTCCATGTATGACAAACCGATTCGTCAGGTAAACCGCGAGATTACCGAGGCTCTGGCCTCACTCCGACTGGCTGTCCTTCCTAACCGAAAAACCACCCTGGATCAATTCAAAAATCCTGATTGGATCGAGGGGCTGACCGCTCTGTTTCCAATTCGGGAACGGCTCCGCTGCACCCAGGTGCTGGATTTGTGCGCTCCGGTGCTCAGTCAGCTGTGCCCCGACGCACCGGAGGAAGGCTGGCTCCGGTTTTCTTATCAATATATCTGCAGTCTGATGTTCCCGGAAAACGGGTTTGCGCCAAAAGCCGGCCGATATGCCCAGGGGGCCCGTATCTACCTGACCATTCTTCAAATTCTTCTGGATTATGAGCGTGCCGCCCTCCCATTCGACCCAATGCTGGATTTTCAGTTCCTGTCGGAAGAGGAGTACAGCCGCTGCAACAACGCCAAAGAATACCGCCGCCTGATGAATGCCTGGCGGGAGGAATATCTTTACGAGCTGATGCGCCTTGGGATGGAGGTCACTCCTTATAAAACCCTAAGCCATATCGCCGGCGTCCATTACGTTGCTATGATCGCCGCCCGCGGACTGAAGGAGGCGGGGGTGGAGGTGGACTTGTCCCTGATTTCCGGAGCCGCAGCAACCCACGACTTTGGAAAATTCGGCTGCCGCCTCGGCGAGCGGGTCCCTTATCTGCACTACTACTATACCGACCAATGGCTCCTTGCCCGAAAGATGGACGGGATCAGTCACATCGCCTCCAACCACTCCACCTGGGATCTGGAGCTGGAGTCCCTGTCGGTGGAATCCCTGCTTTTGATCTACGCAGATTTTCGCTCCAAGCAAATCCGGGACGCGGACGGCAATGAGGCTATTGTTCTTTACTCACTGGATGAGTCTTATCAGATTATCTTATCCAAGCTGGACAATGTGGACCAGAATAAACGCAGGCGGTATGAATTTGTCTATGGAAAGCTCCACGACTTCGAGGACTATATGCGCAGCCTTGGAGTGGATATCGATCTGACAGGACATCCGCAGCCTTCCACCCCTCACAAGGACCCCGCGCTTATGAGCCCGGAGGAAACACTGAACAGTCTGATTCTTTTGTCGGTGGATCACAACGTGCGGCTGATGCATATGCTGTCCAACGAGCAAAAGTTCGGCAATATCATCGAGGAAGCCCGTTCCGCCAAAAGCTGGCAGCAGCTGCGGGCCTACCTCAACGTTTTTGAGGAATATTTTACCTATCTGTCCGTGCGGCAGAAGACGCAGGCACTGTCTTTTCTGTATGAACTGCTGGTTCACCGCGAGGGCGATATCCGACGTCAGGCCGGCGGCCTGATCGGCCAGCTGATCGCCCGGTTTTATCTGGTTTACCGCAAAGAGATTCCCGTCGACGCTCAGAATGACCCGGCGGAAGAAGTCCCCTTCACCCTGTGGGCGCAATATCTGGATCGAATCATTTTTCCGGACCATAAGACTACCCCACAAGAGCGCTCTCACATCAGCTACGCTTTAAAGCTGGTGGTCGGGGCCATGCTGGATTACGCCCGGCCCGGGGATGTACCCCGTTTTTTAGGCGCTCTGCTCAGCTACTATGACAAGCCGGAGGAAATCGTCCCCGATACCGCCTTCACTCTGCTGGACGCTATCCGGTATCTGCCCCCCCAATATTATGGGGAGGAAACGCGGAGCAAACTGATTGATTTTGCCGCCTATTTTGCCGCTTCCGGAGAATTGCGGCTGATCATCGCCGCTCTGGAGTTTCTGCGGGAAGCCGAACGTTCCCTTCCCCGCAGCCACCCACAGATGGCCCACATCGTTCAGGTTGCCCGGAATTTGGAATCGAATCAGCTGACCACCATCTTCCTTCAGTACAAGATTCTTCGCCGGGCCGGAGAGGATGTCACCGCCCTTGAGAATACCCTGTACCACATGGACATCACCAGCGAGGTCTTTTTGGATAACCTGAAAATCGCCACTCCCTGGGTAGTCAAGGTGGCCGGTGTAGAGCTTTTGCGGGATCAGGTGGAACACGGTCTGAAAACGCATACGCTTCATATTGCCACCCACTTCTCCAATCTGGTAAAGGTATCCGAACGGGTGGTAGTCCGGCACACCGCCGGTTCTGCCCTGGTGCGTACTCTGCCGATTCTGCGACGGGATCAGCGCAACGAGGTAGTTGTGGAATTGGGCAAGGGTCTGGAAATGGGTCAGTACGAAATTTCCAAATATATCCCTGAATATTTGGGCAAGACTGCCCTATATCTCTACCCCGAAGAACTGGATGAGCAGGTGCTGTGGCTGAAGGGATTGCTGGGCTCCCCCAGCAACTCTGCCGTTTCCGGCGCGCTGAACACCATTGGGGTGCTGCTTCAGCACTATCCCGCCTATCGGGAGCGATTCTCCGAGTCGGAGTCCGCTTATGAAGCCCGGCGGCAGGAGCTGCTTGGCCTGCTGCTCCAGGGGCTGGCTCATTACCGGGAAGAGGTGCATCAGGAAGCCTTGCTGGTCATCGGCAAGCTGCTGTTCGAATCTCCTACGCTGAACATGGAAGAAAAAGGGCGGCTATTTTCCCTGTGTTACCGCAAACTGCTCTTCCTTATTCAGGAGGTGCCGGGCCACAACAGCCTGACCTTCTTCTACCGGGCTGCCGCCCTCGCCCATATCAACCGCTTTATTGCCGTGCGGCGGCTGGATCATGGCCCCTTCACCTTTGACAGGCCCCGGAATATCGCCTTTTTCCCCGGTACCTTCGATCCTTTTACCCTGTCTCATAAGGGCATCGTCCACGCCATCCGGGATATGGGGTTTGAAGTCTATCTGGCAGTAGACGAGTTCTCCTGGTCTAAAAAGGCCCAGCCCCATCTGATCCGCCGGCAAATCGTCAATTTGTCAGTGGCCGGGGATTTTCATGTTCACCTGTTCCCGGACGACATTCCGGTCAACATTGCCAATCCCGCCGACCTGCGGCGGCTGACGGAGCTGTTCCCAAAGCAGCAGGTTTATGTAGTCGTGGGAAGCGACGTGGTGCTCAACGCCTCCTCCTACCGGGCCCAGCCGGCCCCTTATTCCATCCATCAGATGAACCATATTATCTTCCGCCGGGCGGGGGAAGCCGAGCTGCCCCGCAGCCTGCCCATCACCGGCAAGGTCATCCAGCTTCAGCTGCCCCCCCATCTGGAGGACATCAGCTCGACCCGCATTCGGGAAAACGTGGACCTCAACCGGGATATCTCAACCTTCATTGACCCTGTCATTCAGGACTTTATCTATCAAAACGGTCTCTATCTTCGAGACACACCAGACAAACCCCTCCTCTATGCCGGGGATCTGGAATTTCAGTGGATCGATACCCCTTCCCCGGCCCTTCTGATCAGCCTGACTGCCGGGCAGCCGGACGGAGAAGCGGTTTGCGCCGCGATCATCCGCCGGCAGGATCGCATCCTGCTGCTGCGCCGCACCGGACACCAGAAGCATCTGGGCTTTATCAGCTACCGCCTGCTGACGACCTCTCAGCTGTTCGCCGCACTGGAGGATTACGAGCTGGCCAACCGCATTCGTCTGCGTTCCGCCGGCAACGTGCTTTTCATCACCGCCCTGAGCGCCGATACCTCTGAACGGCACAAGGATTACGGCCAGCTTCTTCTCAGTGAGCTGCTTGCCCGGGCGCTGGAGGAGGAATGTGTTTACGCTGTTTTCCGCCCCCATGACGGCCGCATGTCTCCCACTTTGGAGGATGCGCTGTCCCGACAGGGCTTTGTCTCCCGAGAAGGAGACGCCCCGATCCGGGAGGTGGATATGCATGCCCCCACGGTGCTCATTCAAAACCTGGAAACCACGATTCAGGAGCCGTTGTGCCGCAATTCCCGGGTGCTGTCCTCCATTCGCCGGGGACACGAGCGGCTTCAGCACGCCCTGACAGGGCTGTATCCGGGCTCTTTGGTTCTGACGCTGTCCGCCGATATCATTCACCACCGGCTGCTCGAGAAGATCACCGCCTACAACAACGTGCCTTCCACGTCCACCACTCCGCGGACACTCGGTGAAAATATGTGTGTGCCTTTCGGCAAGCTGCTTCGGGGCAAAAGCGTTCCGAACACGGTGACCAAAACCCTCCACACCGACCGGGTGTTTTCCCCGGACCTGACCGAGACCACCATCGAAGCTTTCCCTTATTACGCCTCCATTCCCTGCCAGATTCGCACCATCAAATCCTTTCATCGGCCGGTGATTCTGGTGGATGACCTGATGCATCCCGGCCTTCGTATGGGGGTGCTGGATCCCATCCTGCGCGAAGAGGGAGTTCCCATCCGCATGGTGCTGGTGGGCGTGCTGTCAGGCTATGGCAAGGATTTGATGCATTCCTGGGATCGGCCGATCGACGGCGTTTATTTCCTGCCCCGGCTGCGGCAGTGGTTTGTGGAATCCACTTTGTATCCCTTCATCGGCGGCAACACGATCCGCAGGCCCAGCTTCCCGGTTCCCGGCCTGCTGCCGGGCATCAACCACATTCTTCCCTACGCGGCCCCCTCCAACCTGGCTGAGTGCGGTCGGGACGCGGTGTTCCATTTGTCCCGCACCTGTTTGGAGGCCGCCCACGACGTCATCTCTACTTTAGAGCAGGAATACCGGATTCTCTATGGCCGCAATTTGACTCTGTCCCGACTGCCGGAGGCGGTCATCCTGCCCCTGTGCCCCGACAAGGGCACCTGCCTGAGCTATGACCCCAACCTGTCCGCCTCCGTTTATCTGGAAAACGATCTGGAGCAGCTTCTGCGGGAATACCAGTAAATCGCACTGCACGCAGAGGATTCCTCTCCGCTTTTTGTGTCTGTTTGTCCACAATTCATTTTTCTGGAAGGTGATGCTATGTATTACTATAGTTACAAGGGCGCTAACCTGGTGTCTCTCACCCCTCTGGACGGCTTCGGCCCGCCCATAGCTCCGGTGACGGAGGGAATGCTCTTTGCTCCGGTTCCCGGGGACGCGGTTCTGGGCAGAGGTTCTTTTCGTGTCGGCCACCCAGGGCAGCTGCTGGCCCCCCATGGGCTGGAGGTACTGGACGCTTCCCGTCTGACCGAGGCGGAAGTCGACGACCCCACACGGGCCGCCATCGCCGAGGGCCGGCTCACCGCTGTCAATACGGGCCGCCCCGGATGGGAAGAACTGCTCACCGCCGCCCCGAAAACCGGCAAGCGACGGGTCAATCTGCTGGCCATCGGGGATGTGGGTTCCACTCTGCTCACCGGGTTGAAGCTGCTCGGCGGGGACGTCATCTCTTCCATCGGCATTTGCGATCTGTCGGATCAGATCACCGCCCGCTGGGAATTTGAGATGGGTCAGGTCGCATTACCGTGGGATTACGACGCTCTGCCCGAGGTGGAGATCGTCTCCCCTGACCGAATCTTTGACTGTGATGTGTTTGTCTTTGTTGCTTCGAAAGGCATTCCTCCGGTGGGGTCTCAGGTCAAAGACGTACGCATGGCACAGTTCGAGGTGAACTCTTCCATCGTGAAGCACTATGCCAAAATGGCCCGCGACGCCCGGTTTCAGGGCCTGTGGTGCGCCGTGTCCGATCCGGTGGATCCCCTGGCCAAAACCGCCTATTTGGAGAGCAACCGCGATGAATCCGGCGTGTGGGACGGCAAAGGTCTGCGCCCCGAACAGATTCAGGGCTTTGGCCTTGGCGTAATGAACGCCCGGGCCGCCTACTATGCCAAGCGGGACACACGGTTGTCTTCCTTTCTGTCGGAGGGGCGTTCCTTCGGCCCCCACGGCACCGGGCTTTTCATTGCCAACTCCATCCAGAACTATGACGAGTCGCTGTCTCAGGAGCTGACGCATCTTACCGTTACGGCCAATTTAAAAATGCGTGAGCTGGGCTTTAAGCCTTATGTGGCTCCTGCCCTGTCCTCCGGCGCTCTGTCTCTGCTTCTTGCCCTGCGGGGAGAGTGGCATTGCGGCTCTGTTTTTTTGGACGGCATTTACATGGGTGTGAAAAACCGCTTTACCCCTGCCGGCATCGAAACCGAATTGCTGCCCCATATTCCGGACGCCCTGTTCGGCCATATCCGTGAGGCGGCGCAACATCTGAAAGAGATTTTATAACTGTTTGAGAAGAAGGTTAATGGAATGTCCCTGATAGTAATCTGTCCCTATCCGGACGCCCAGGGAGCAGACATGCGTCTGGACGGAATTTTACGTCACGCCCTGGAGGGGCGGGAGACCCGCACTTTGCGCCGGGCGGAGGATCTGACTGACCTTGCCGGCGAACGTCTCCTCTTCGCCTTACCCCTTGGGGATACCGGCACAAATATAGAGTATGTCAAACTGCTGGCCCGCCTGCGCCGAGAGCCCGGGCTGCTGGAGGGCTGCACGGCCGGACTGATCGTAGACGGAACCTCCCCTTTCTATACCAAGTCGGCGGCGGCGGAATTGGTTCTGACGGCCAATCTGGCCGGCTGCGCGTTTTTGGGCCGTCCGCTGGTAGAGGGTACCGGTTCCCTCGTCAACTTTAAGGTTCAGGCCAAGCAGCTGAATACTGATTTTCTGGGAGCCTACCGCGCAGCCGCCCGGGAACTGGCCGATCGATTGGAGCGGGAAACCTTCCCCAAGCCGGAGAAGCCGGAGCTTTTGGTGCTCCACGCCTCCAGCCACCACACCTCCAACACCCTGGCGCTGTGGGAGGAAGTCAAGTCCCGCCTTGGCGACGCGTTCACTGTGACCGAGATCGGGCTGCGCAACGGCACCCTGTCGGACTGTTCGGGCTGTCCCTATACCATGTGCCTCCACTTTGGCGAACGGGGTGGCTGCTTCTACGGCGGCGTAATGCAGGATGAGGTCTACCCCGCTGTTCGCCGGTGTGCCGGGGTGGTGATGCTCTGTCCCAATTACAATGACGCGCTGTCCGCCAACCTGACCGCCTTCATCAACCGCCTTACCGCCCTGTTTCGCCAGACACGCTTTTACGACAAGGCGCTTTTCTCCATTGTGGTGTCCGGTTACTCTGGGTGCGATATCGTAGCCCGGCAGCTGATTGCCGGACTGAATATGAATAAATCGTTCTTTCTCCCCGGCCGGTTTTCCATGCTGGAGACGGCCAACGACCCCGGCGAAGCTTTGGCCCTGCCGGGGATTGCAGAGCGGCTGGACGAATTTGCAGTCCGAATCCGCAGCACCCTGCTGAATTAACTCATTCTAAATAAAACAGGGCCCCTCTGTCAAAGACAGAGGGGCCCTGTTTTATTGTTGATTTAGGCAGATATTCCATAGATCATCCGCTCACCGTTCCCGCACGATTCCGCAGATACGTTCATTCGATCCGATCGAAATTCATTCCACATCGGATTGATCAGTCGCGATTCCGTTCGGGGAAATTGCCTCTTAAAAAGTTCTTTTGAAATGGAAAAAAACCGCTGGGAAAATTCCCAACGGTTTTATCACAACTGGTTGCGAAGGCAGGATTTGAACCTACGACTTTCGGGTTATGAAAAAAAACACCTATCTCGTAGCAGATTAAACAGTTTGCATGAACTAAAAAAGGCGCTTAAAAAAGATTATAACAGCGCAAAAAATCAGATGGAATTCAGAAAACTGTAACAGTCTATTGACCAGGCCCAGGCAGGAATATGAAGACAGGTGATGATATAAGTGATAAAAGCGAAGCGGATTTTTGTATTGCTGGGGATCAGCTCCGTTTGCCTGATGCTTCTCTTTCCCCTAATAATTTTGATTGTTACATTAACATCTATAGTTGCAGTATTAGGCCAGTCAGGCTCATACTTCGGCGGCTACTCGGATGGCGTGCTTTCCTACCAGATAAGCATAGAAAAATATTGCAAGCAGTTTGATATTCCCGACTATGCAGCTCTGGTAATGGCCGTTATGCAACAAGAAAGCGGTGGAGCTGGCAATGATCCTATGGAGTCCTTATAATTTGGATTACCCACAGCAGCCCGGCGGGATCACCGATCCGGATTATTCAATCAAAATTGGCACTCAATATCTGGCCAGCTGCATTAGGGCGGCAAAAGTAAAATCACCTGAAGATATTTCGGGTATCAGCTTGGCATTACAAGGATACAACTTTGGTGGCGGTTACATATCGTGGGCAACTGCTCAGGGAGGCTACAGCAAACAAAATGCTGTAGCCTTTTCTGAACTCAAAGCCAGTCAGTTAGGTTGGACTGGCTACGGAGATATTGATTATGTCAGCCATGTTCTGCGATATTACTCCCTTTTGTTTCCTTCAGGAAACGGAATCTTTAATTATCCTCTGGCCACAGGAACCTATAGCATATCTAGCAGCTACGGGTATCGCTGGGGTAAGCTTCACAAAGGAATCGATTTTGCAGCTCCGGAAGGAACAAAAATTTATGCTTCCGCAAGCGGCACTGTTGTCTTTTCCGGATTTGGCAGCCCTGGCAACAGATTTAATGGGTACGGAAATGTGATATTGATTAAGCATGATGAAACTTACAGCACCTTATATGCTCATTGCAGCCAGCTTTTGGTTCCGATCGGATCAACCGTCAAGCAAGGAACCGTTATCACCCTGGTTGGAAATACAGGTGATTCAACCGGCGATCATTGTCACTTTGAGATAAGAAAAAATGAAAATGCAATAAATCCAGAAGATTATTTACGAAATTCATAAGGAGGTAAATGTATGATTGGAAATAAGATAAAACGCCGTAGATTATCCCCTGCCGAAAGGCAAATTATTTATGACAAGTTGAAAGGTCATTGTGCTTGCTGCGGTAAAAAAATCACTCTATCTCAGATGCAGGTTGACCATGTGAAATCTTTATACGGTAAAAATGGTACAGACACGATTGAAAATATGCTTCCGGCCTGCCGGAACTGTAACCACTATAAAGGGAGTTGCACTCTTGGAAATGATATGTTTACTTCTCCAACTGATAGCAATCAGAACAAGACCAATGTCCCGTATGTTGATAATATCCTGAGAGGCAAAGTTATTGTGATTCATGTGGCGGTAAACTGCAAAAGTGAAAAGGAAAAGGGACTGACTTAGGCCGCTTTTCGGTAACTACAAGCAAAGCACCGTATGAATGGTACAAAAAAGACTTTCAGGACACAGTTTCTGAAAGTTTTTTTTGGGATGGTCAACCCTCAATACCGAATAAATGAATCCATTTATATAAGGTTTTTCTGGAAACACCTAAATTATTCGCTGCTGTGGATTTATTGTAATGTGCGCATAAAAGGGCACTTTCAACGGTTTCCTTTGTAATAACCTCACCATTAAAGTTGACCTGCATGTTCTGAGAGCTTATAGAAGGCATGTCCGCAATTGTTTGTGAATCATATCTTTGCCCCACATAATTTACAGCCTCAATATGTTTAGTAATATGTTCTGCTTGAATTATTTTATCAGAATATAGTTGCAAAACCGATTCTATCATATTTTGCAGCTCTCTTACGTTTCCTTTCCATGGGAGGCTCATCAAAAGGGTAGACGCTTCTACTGATAACTCTTTATCCGGGATATTCAACCGACGGCAGGCTGAAGAGATAAAAGCGCGGGACAATACTAGAATATCCGCACCACGTTCCCTGAGCGGTGGTATGCGCAACATTAGTACACTAATGCGATAAAACAAATCTTCTCGAAATAGATTTTGGTCGATTTTTTGTTGTAAATTTGCATTGGTAGCACAGATAATCCTGATATCCGTATGTATATATTCATTTCCCCCTAGCTTCAGGAACCGCTTCTCTTCAACAGCACGCAGCAATACAGCCTGCAAATCAAGAGGCATATCGCCAATTTCGTCCAGAAACAATGTCCCGGTATCTGCCAGTTCAAATTTACCCTTGTTTCCCCCTTTTTTAGAGCCGGAAAACGCGCCGTGTTCATAACCAAATAATTCGCTGGCAATAAGATCCCTTGGAATTGCGGCGCAGTTAATGGTAATATAGGGGCCGTTTTTACGGGAGCTATTGTTGTGGATAGCTTGTGCAAAGATATCTTTTCCCACGCCACTTTCTCCCAAAATAAGTACATTGCTTTCGCTGCGGGAAATCCGTTTGCCTTGGATGACAACATCATTAATGGCTTCGCTTTCCCCTAAAATATCCTCAAATGTTAATTGTGCGTTATTGCCAATCCGTTTTGAGATATATGTGTTGACCCGCTTGTCCGAATTGATCATAAAAACCAAACATGCATAACCTAGATGGGCTTGCCTTATGTAGGAGGTTGATATGATGAAATTTCTTTTTATTCCCTGCATACTGAGGGTTATTCGATAATCCTGCACAGTTTTGGCATGCTCTATGATATTCCATAGTTCTTTGTTTTTAGGATAGGGATCAAAAACCTGATCAATTTTCTTGAATTCGAAATTGCGGTATGGAATATCCAACACTTCATAGACTTTTCTGTTAATGTACAGAATCAAATTGGAGTTTTTAGTCAGATCAACGCTTAGCACGCCTGACACTTCACTATTCCAAAATGCATAGTGTGTGCACATAGAAATATGCATTCCCACTTCTTTAATGAGACTGGAAACAACAAGGAGGTATTCATACGCTTTTGGACTGGAAGGGCCGATAGCAGCAATTCCCCCCAGGCAGGCCTCTTCATAATCCTTATTCGGAAGATTGAGGATACAGGGGGCGAAACTAACAAAAGCAGGCAGAAGCAACTGGCTGAAATGATCTGACGAATCCGTCAAAAAAGGTCTTTTTTCATTGATTCCAATTGTGACGGCATTAGCGCCGATGGAGTTCTCAGTCCAGATCGTTTTCTTCTGTAAAAAAAAATCACTCGCCCATTCCATGAAGCTTTCCGAACCGTAAAGGCGCATCAACCGACAAGCTGGGTCAAAAATTGCATAGCCGATAGAGGAATCTTTTGTTTTTTCTACGAGATCCTTAAGAAGCCGATTGCAGTATAAAAAAAGCATGAAGGATTCTTCCTTTGCTTTTAGATATTCTGCTTCTGAGCATAAGTCAAATGTTTTTTTATTTGGATTCACATTAGCCCGAATCGATTTATCCCAAGATAAGGCTAGAACTTCTTCCATGGAACTTCTATATTCGCCCCTGTGATATGCTGTCCATTTTTCCTGTTCAGTCCATTCCATTTTTCTGACCTCCTACTCCTGATCTCATCTTGCTATAGCCATTAAATATATTATAAATGTTATATCACACATGCGATAAATTCACAAGGTAAGATCTAAAAATCTTAGTCACTTTGCATCCGAGGATACAAGATGTTACCACGCAGAGGTAACATCTTGTATCCCGATGTTGACGTAAAGAATGCAATGAAAAAGGAAAGATACGGTTTTTAAGGCGTTTCAAGCAGATTCATCCTCCTTTTTTCACCATTTGGAAGGTTGGCACGGAATTTGCTCTGTATTATATGGAGAGAACAGTAATAGATTGATTCTCTTTGCAAATACATGGTAAGCTGCTTCAAACTAAAATAAAGGAAAGGAGAAGTGCTTATAAGAAGTGTATGATAGTGTCATAGGTATCCTAAAATATGCTGAAAGAATCAAATATCAAAATGTAGCAAGGAGAGAAAACGATGGTTAATTATTTATTAGCAACTGAGGAACAGAAAGATCTTGCAATGGGCGCGCGGAAAATTCTTGAAAAAGAGTTGGCCCCCAGGTTGGCGGAGCTTGAGGAAACCGAGACATTCCCGATGGACGTTTTGAAGACGCTTGCGAATGCCGGTTATTATTGCATGGAAGTTCCCGAGGAGTGGGGCGGACTTGGGTTGGACTTTGTCACAAGATGCCTTGTTTATGAGGAAATGGCAAAAATCGATGCCGGTTTTACTTTTTCTTTCCACGCAAGCCCTTGGGAATACATTTTACATACCGCATTACCTTTGGATGTCAAGAAGGATTGGGTAGCCAAATGTATTGCAGGCGATATGATTGGCACGATGGGACTGACTGAACCGGATGCCGGTTCAGATGCGTTGGCAATGCGGACATCTGCCGTTAAGGACGGAAATGAATGGGTTCTGAACGGCACAAAGTGCTTTATTTCCAATTCCCCTCTTGCGGATTTTCTTTGCATCGTCGCTTATACAGACAAGAGCTTGGGTCCAAGAGGAACCACCATGTTTTTGTTGGAAAAGGGTATGCCTGGGCTAAGCATTGGCAAAAAGGAAAACAAGATGGGTCTGCGCTTGTCGCCTACTGCAGAGGTCGTTATGCAAGACGTCCGCGTTCCGGAGGATCACATTGTGGGAAAAGTCGGCGAAGGCTTCAAGCACGCTATGTCCTCCATCACTGAAGCCAGAGTTTCCACTTTGGTTACCGCACTGGGACTCGCGCAGGCGGCTGTGGATCACGCGGTGAAATACGCGAAGCAGCGCAGGCAAGGCGGAAAACGCATTATTGACCACCAGGGCCTGGGTTTCCTTATTGCCGACATGCAAACACGTGTGGATGCGGCTCGTGGGCTTATTTACTATGCGGCCAACGCAATTGACAAGGGAATCAATATTGGTACGCTAAGCTCCGAGGTGAAAATCTTTGTTTCTGAAATGGCCATGTCTGTGACTACTGATGCGGTTCAGGTACTTGGCGGCTATGGTT
This sequence comes from Bacillota bacterium, assembly GCA_023401495.1. Classification (GTDB taxonomy): domain Bacteria; phylum Bacillota; class Clostridia; order Oscillospirales; family Acutalibacteraceae; genus Faecalispora. Next base: position 3,946 of record JAEXDU010000092.1, on the reverse strand, counting down.
ATATGAAGGACTATCCCGTTGAAAAGCTAATGCGGGACGCTAAGATTTATGCCATATTCGAGGGAACAAACCAGATCAACAAGCATACGATTGCCAAGGCTTTTGCCGGAAAGGATCCGGAGGCAGTTAAGAAATAAGGATTCTTGAGGGATTCCACTGTTAGGACTCTTTAATAGGGTAGTGCCGCCCCTTATTAGCCAGCGTAAAGTTGGCAAATTAAAATGTAATGGAGGAGAGAAATATGGGAACAAATATGCCTCAATTTGGATGTTTGCAAGGAGTTAAGGTCCTTAGCTCCGGGGCTGTTCTAGCAGGGCCACTTGCGCCAACGCTTTTTGCCGAGAATGGTGCGGAAGTCATTTATACCGAAAGCTCCGTCAACAAGGATATATTGCGTATGCTGGGATCGGCTTGGATTCAGGAGCATCGCAATAACAAGATCATCGCCTTAAATATACCTTCCCCGGAAGGGCGCGAAATTTTTCTGAAGTTGATTAAGTGGTGCGATATATGGGTGGAATCTTCCAAACCGGGAACCTATGATAAATGGGGGTTAACAGACGAGGTGCTATGGGAAAACAACCCCAGGCTGGTCATTGTCCATGTTTCCGGCTTTGGCCAGACTGGTGATCCCAGTTATGTTCCAAGAGCTTCCTATGATCCGGTGGGTCAGTCTTTCAGCGGCTATGCCAACCTAAACGGTTCCCCCGAAATGCCTTATTTGGGCAGACCTTACTTAAACGACTATTTTACCGGTTTTCAGGTAGCATGGTCCGCTTTGGCTGCATATATAAGAGCGCTCAAAACCGGTGTTGGGGAGAGTGTAGATGTTACCCAGTATGAAGTGATGACCCGTATACAGGCAGGCTGGTCAATTGACGGCTTGACAGATGGCAAAGAATTTAAGCGCTTTACCTCATCGGATCTAAACGCGGCAGGCGATATGTTCTATAAGTGCAAAAACGATAAATTTATCTTCCTCGCCATTTCCGGAGCGGGTCCGATGCAACGGGGCTGCAGTTTGATCGGATTGGGAGATGATCCCGATTTCAAGGGAGTCAGTATGGTTCTTAAAATCAAGCCCTATGCCGAAAAATTTGTACAGGCAATCAGGGATTACTGCGCTGCCCGTACGGATGTCGAGGTTGAACAAGAGATGGCCGCCAACGGCATTCCCTGCTCAAGAGTTTATGACTATGCTGACATCCTAAGTGATCCGCATTTCAAAGCCAGAGAGAACATTATCGAGTGCTATGATCCCATTGGCGAGCGCACAGTCAAGACCTTTGCACCTTCTCCGAAGTTCAAGAAAAATCCTCAGCAAGTATGGTGTGCGGGCGGGAAATTTGGCTGCGATAACGAAGAAGTTTTGAAGCAGTTTGGCTATAGCGATAACCAGATCGCGGAACTATATGAAAAGAAGATCATTGCAAAAGAATAAAATATTCCAATAGTAGCAGGTGCCAATATGAGCTAACCAGTCGAAGGTGCTGTCCGCGGCTGGTTGCTTATCTTATCTTCTGACTTTGTTATCACAAAAACAAGTTGTATTTGCCGAATGAAACATAGCTGGGAGGATTGGAAATGGAAAAAAAGAAACCGCACTATGCATGGCTTGTTGCCATATGCTGCGGCCTCATAGCTTTCATCGTGGTCGGAATGATCCAAAACACCGCAGGCATATTTTTTCAGCCAGTAGCTGAATCACTGGGGATCGGGAGGGGCGATTTCGCGACCTTTGTTACAACACAAAATATCACGACGATGGTAATCTTATTTTTTGCAGGTAAAGTTGTGCAAAAGGTTAATATTCGGGTTTTGCTCTCCGCATGCTCGCTGGTCATAGGCGGCACGTATATAGCAATGTCACAATTTACCTCGCTTTATCAGTTTTACATTGCCGGTGTCATATCCGGTGTCGCTATGACTTTTTGTGGATTAATGATTATCCCTGTCCTAATCAACAATTGGTTCAATGAAAAATCCGGAACGGTGCTTGGTATTGTTATGACCTTTTCCAGTATAGGTGGCGCGGTGTTCAGTCCTGTTGGCAGTGCGATCATTGCGAATTACGGATGGAGCGCTGGCTACTTGTGCTACGGAATCATCGCGCTGGTAATTTTAATGCCGATGTCTCTATTTGTTGTTCGCTTTAAGCCTATCGATAAAGGCTTGCTCCCTTATGGTGCCAAGGAAAGCGAGAAGGCACAGACCGCAGCCGCGGCAGGCGACACTGAATTATCTGGGGTTACAGCCCGTAAAGCGTTAGCAAGTCCGGCATTCTATTTGCTTGTGGTTTTTACAGCGGGCGCGACATGTCTATCAGCTTTTAATTCATCTATGCCAGGGTATGCGAATTCCTTGGGTTTGTCCGCGACATTAGGCGGAACAGCAGTTTCCTTCGTTTTGATGGGTGCGATAGTTGGAAAACTAGCGATTGGTTATTTTAACGACAAGATTGGGATTGTAAAAACAACAACTTTATACGTGGCTTCAAGTGTTATCGGTATTATTTTATTGTTCTTAAGCATCAATGTTCCGCTATTTTTGGCAGGGGCTGCATTTTTCGGTATATCCTTCGCATTGACCGGCGTCCAGCCTCCGATACTTATAAAGCAGCTATTCGGTGATAAAGAGTATAGTGTCATTGTATCTTATGTAACATTAGTCACGATGGTAAGCAGTGCTGTTATCATTCCTACCTATGGCTATATTTACGATGTAACGCGATCCTATATCCCAGCTTTGACAGTTGTTCTCGTACTCTTGCTTTTGGGTTATCTGTGTATGCTGGCGACTGTAAAATCAGGAAAGAAGCTTAAAACCGAGAGTAATTCTAAGAAAGGATAAGTATGAAGAACCCTGTATTTTCATCATGCAAGAAATTGGAATGAACGAGGTGGGATGTCTATCCATTCCTTATCGTACTCCCGCGGCTCATAGCGGTTTGATTTAGACGGAACCGCCGGGATATAACCCATTTCATCCACCAATGCACGAGTAACGTCACTTTCATAACCGCGATCCATCAAAACACATGCGCTATCATGGCTTTTTCAAGTCCCTTTAATAGTTCACGCCCTTCCGGGTCGTCATGGCAATGTCCGGGAGACAGCATAAGTGGTTAGAAATATGCTTCGGGAACCGTCTACATATTTGACAGTCATTCCCAAGGCCTGCTTTGTGGGCTTTGGGAATGACTTATAGGTGGTTTCACTACCGGCCGTCAGGAAAGCTCGACTGGAGCTTTGTGATGCACCCTTTGGACTTCGCCTAGGTCAGAGAGTCGAAGAACCTGATAATCACGGGTTGCACCGGCGCTGGCAAGACGTGGTTGGCGTGCGCGGTCAGCGTAGAAGCCTGCCAGCGGGGACTCAGCGTTAAGTATTATCAGACAGGTCGGCTGTTTGGCGAGTTGGCCGTCGCCACCGATGTCAGCAGCCTGTTAAGTCTGCTGACACCGGTGGAAAGTCGTGTGAAATTGACAGTTGCAACGCAGGTGTTTGACACACGGCGGTGAGAAAAAGAACTTATAGTAAAATTGGATTTACGCTCGAAATTGGGCGAATAATTCAAGGAGCTCAATATATGTTTATTTAGGTACCAACTGTATGAAAGGAGAATGTCTACGGCATGAGCGTGGCAAACTCCCCCGCCTTGCGAGGGCATACCCCGGCAGCGCATGCCCCGGCGTACCCCTTCATTCATTTATTTTTGAAAGCGAGATGACCAATTATGAACTTACTTGTTTGCATCAAGCAAGTGCCGGATACCACCGAAATCAAGATTGACCCGGTGACCAACACCTTGATTCGCGCGGGCGTGCCGAGCATCGTCAACACTTTTGACACCTACGCACTGGAAGTCGCCACGCGCATTAAAGACGCCAACCCCGGCAGCCGTGTCGTCGTGGTATCCATGGGCCCGCCGCAGGTGAAGGACGCAC
>JAEXDU010000157.1 GCA_023401495.1 Bacillota bacterium | reverse complement strand
CTGCATCCGTGTGCACGGAACCTCTAAGACGGCTGAAGTGCTCGACAGCATCAAGTCGCAGGGTTATAAATACTCCACCAAAAGCGCCATTACCGTTGCCGTCAGCGACGCGACCATTCCTGAGGCGAAGAAGACCCTCATTAAAGAGGCCGATCACCAGATCGATATGGTCACGGATGAGTACAGAAACGGTCTGCTCTCCGAGTCGGAGCGCTATAATGCCGTTCTGAAAATCTGGGAAAAGACGACAGGCGAGGTTACCGATGCGCTGCAGCATGCGCTGGATCGCTACAACCCCATCTTCATGATGGCGGACTCCGGCGCCCGTGGTTCGATGAGCCAGATTCGTCAGCTCGCCGGCATGCGCGGCCTGATCGCCAACACCTCGGGCCGTACGATCGAAATCCCCATCAAGGCCAACTACCGTGAAGGCCTGAATGTTCTGGAATACTTTATTTCTTCCCGCGGCGCCCGAAAGGGTCTGGCCGATACCGCTCTGAGAACGGCGGACTCCGGTTACCTGACCCGCCGTCTGGTCGACGTTTCGCAGGAGGTCATCATCCGTGAGGACGACTGCGGAACCACCGAAGGCCTCGAGGTGTTCGATATCCGCGAGGGCAAGGAATCCATCGAGCCGCTCACCGAGCGCTTGCAGGGTCGTTACCTGGTGGAAGACTTCCTCGATGAAGAGACCGGCGAGGTGCTGGTGTCCAAGGATAAGCTGATGGATGAGCAGGATGCGGAACTGATTGTTTCGAAGGGCACAACGCACATCAAAATCCGTTCCATCCTCAACTGCCACGCAAGACACGGTATCTGCAAGAAGTGCTACGGCGCCAATCTCGCGAACGGCCAGCCGGTCGATGTCGGCGAGGCTGTGGGTATCATTGCGGCGCAGTCCATCGGTGAGCCCGGTACGCAGCTGACCATGAGAACCTTCCACACCGGCGGTGTTGCCAGTGCCGAGGATATTACACAGGGTCTGCCGCGTGTTGAAGAACTGTTTGAGGGCAGAAAGCCGAAGCATCTGGCCATCATCAGTGAGATCACGGGTGAGGTTTCTTTTGAGGAAATCAAGAAAAACCGCCATGTCGTGATTACCAATAAAGAAACCAGTGACCAGAAGTCGTATCTCGTTCCGTTCGGCTCGCGCATCAGCGTGAAGGAGGGCCAGGAGATCAAGGCCGGCACAAGGCTGACCGAAGGCTCCGTCAACCCGCATGACGTGCTTGCCATCAGCGGTCCGCAGGCGGTGCAGGACTACCTGATTCAGGAAGTACAGCGCGTTTACCGTATGCAGGGCGTTGATATCAACGATAAGCACATTGAGGTTATCGTTCGCCAGATGATGAAGAAGGTTCGCATTGAAGAGGCGGGCGACACCAACCTGCTGCCCAGCGCGCTGGTGGATAAGAGTGACCTCGAGGCGGAGAACGAGGCGGTTCAGAAGCGCATTGACGCCGGTGAAGCCGACCTGCAGTTCGCCACCTTTACTCCCATGCTGCTTGGTATTACCAAGGCCTCTCTGGCTACCGATTCGTTCCTGTCGGCCGCGTCCTTCCAGGAAACCACCCGCGTTCTGACCGACGCCGCCATCAAGGGCAAGGTCGATCCGCTGCTGGGCCTGAAGGAAAACGTGTGTATCGGTAAGCTGATCCCCGCCGGTACCGGCATGAAATGCTACGGCGACGTTGAGGTTGAGACCCAAAAACCGGTATTGACAAACGACGCAGTATCGTGATAGAATAACCAATTGTGATGATTTGTGAAAAGAACAGCGAAAATCCTGCTCAAAGCATCGTAAAAAAGAGCAGGATTCCGCTGTCTCCTTGTGGAGTTTTTACAAATTGTAGTGCGGTATTTCCCGGTTTCTTCCAGCGCTCTTTTCGCCGGAAGACGAGGAATTCCGCAATTGTTTTGTAAAAATTTTACTTCTTTGCGTCCTGCAAAGACAAGCCGTCTATCTTAAAGTATCAATTCGGTTAATGCGGGAAATATATTCCTGTTTAACATATTAAATTTCAGTGAGGAGGTGTCATATGCCCACGTTTAACCAGCTGGTCCACAAGGGCAGAGAAGTCAGCGAAAGAAAGGCCAAGGCCCCGGCGCTTCTGAAAGGTTGGAACTCCAAGAAACGGATCGCTATCGATCAGGATTCCCCCCAAAAGCGCGGCGTTTGTACTTCTGTCAAGACCGCTACCCCGAAAAAGCCTAACTCGGCTCTCAGAAAGATCGCCAGAGTGCGTCTGTCGAACGGCATTGAAGTCAGTGCTTATATCCCGGGTGTCGGCCACAATCTGCAGGAACACAGTGTTGTAATGATTCGCGGCGGTCGTGTAAAAGACCTGCCTGGCGTGCGTTACCACATTATCCGCGGAACTCTGGATGCCCAGGGTGTTGCGAAGCGCATGCAGGCCCGTTCCAAGTACGGTGCGAAGCGTCCGAAGCCCGGCGCTGCGAAAAAGGGCTAAAAACCGAATATGACAGAAACCTTACGGCTGCGTGCGTATGCACAACTGCGGCGTTTTTATAAAATAGATAAGAGCGTCTCTTCGGCCCACGGGAGTTTGTCCTTTCGAGTACCTATGATATCATTTATGTGAAGGAGGGAAGTAAAGTGCCAAGAAGAGGTTCTATTGCGAAACGTGATGTTTTGCCCGATCCGCTTTACAAATCCAAGCTTGTCACCAGACTGATCAATAATATTATGCTGGACGGTAAAAAGGGAGTTTCCCAGAAGATCGTTTACGGCGCGTTTGATATTGTCAGTGAAAAAACAGGAAAAGACCCGCTCGAGATGTTCGAGCAGGCGATGGAAAATGTAATGCCTGCTTTGGAGGTTAAAGCCCGCCGCGTGGGCGGTGCTACCTACCAGGTTCCTATGGAGGTTCGCCCCGAAAGAAGGCAGACGCTGGGTCTGCGTTGGATCACCCGTTATTCCAGACTGAGATCCGAAAAGACCATGAAAGAAAGACTTGCCGGGGAAATCCTTGATGCGATTAATGGTGCCGGTGGCGCTGCCAAGAAGCGTGATGATACGCATAAGATGGCGGAGGCCAACAGGGCGTTTGCTCATTACAGGTGGTAATTTTCCGGCGTTGACCGAAAGATTTTCCGTGTTAGCATAATGAGCGGATACATTTTTCAGAATTAAGGAGGAAACTATGCCGAGGCAGGTATCGCTTCAAATGACAAGAAATATCGGCATCATGGCCCATATCGATGCTGGTAAAACAACAACAACAGAACGTATTCTGTATTATACGGGAATTAACCATAAGATCGGTGAAACCCACGACGGTTCCGCGACAATGGACTGGATGGCACAGGAGCAGGAGAGAGGTATTACCATTACCTCCGCTGCGACTACCTGCTTTTGGAAGGGCCATAGAATCAACATTATTGATACTCCCGGCCACGTTGACTTTACCGTAGAGGTAGAGCGCTCCCTGCGCGTATTGGACGGTTCCGTTACCGTTTTCTGCGCGAAGGGCGGGGTGGAGCCTCAGTCCGAAACCGTATGGCGCCAGGCTGAGGAATATAAGGTTCCCCGTATGGCCTACGTCAATAAGATGGACATCATGGGCGCCGATTTCTACCGTGTGGTACAGATGATGAAAGACCGCCTCAAGTGCAATGCGGTTCCGATCCAGCTGCCGATCGGCAGTGAGGACACCTTCCGCGGTATTATCGACCTGGTAAACATGAAGGCTTATGTTTACTACGATGATCTGGGCAAAGATATCCGCGAGGAAGAAATTCCGGAGGATATGAAAGAGCTGGCGGAAAAATACCACACCGAGATGGTAGAGCATGTGGCAGAGCAGGACGACGCCCTGTTTGAGAAGTACCTCAATGGGGAAGCTCTGACAGAGGCTGAAATCAGCGACTGCATCCGCAAGGCGACCATCGCGAACCACATGGTTCCGGTTACCTGCGGTACATCCTACAAGAACAAGGGTGTGCAGAAGCTGCTCGACGCGATCGTGGCTTACATGCCTGCTCCGACAGACATTGAAGCGATCAAGGGCGTAAATCCCGACACCGAAGAGCCTGAGGTTCGCCATTCTTCCGATGAAGAGCCTTTCTCCGCTCTGGCGTTTAAGATCGCTACCGACCCCTTTGTCGGTAAGCTGTGCTTCTTCCGCGTATACTCCGGTATGCTCACCGCGGGCTCCACTGTTTACAATTCCACGAAGGATAACAACGAGCGCATCGGCCGTATTCTGCAGATGCACGCGAACCACCGTCAGGATATCGAAACCGTGTATGCGGGCGATATTGCCGCGGCGGTCGGCCTGAAGAACACCATCACCGGCGATACCCTGTGCGATGAAAAGCACCCGGTTATCCTCGAGTCCATGGAGTTCCCGGAGCCTGTTATCCGTGTTGCGATCGAGCCGAAAACAAAGGCCGGTCAAGAGAAGATGGGTATTGCTCTTGCGAAGCTCGCAGAAGAGGATCCCACTTTCAAGGCTTATACCGACGAAGAGACTGGCCAGACCATCATCGCCGGCATGGGTGAGCTTCACCTCGAAATCATCGTAGACCGTTTGCTGCGTGAATTCAAGGTAGAGGCGAACGTTGGTAAGCCCCAGGTTTCCTACAAAGAAACCATTCGCAGAAATGCCGAGGCAGACACCAAGTATGCCAGACAGTCCGGCGGTAAGGGCCAGTACGGTCACGTAAAGATCCGTATTGAGCCGAACCCGGGCAAGGGCTACGAGTTTGTCAACGCTGTTGTCGGCGGCGCGATCCCGAAGGAATATATCCCTGCTGTTGATCAGGGTATTCAGGGCGCGATGCAGACCGGTATTCTGGCGGGCTACAACGTAGTTGACGTAAAGGTTACGCTGTATGATGGCTCCTATCATGAGGTCGACTCCTCTGAAATGGCGTTTAAGATCGCCGGTTCTATGGCGTTCAAAGAGGCTATGAGAAAAGCTGACCCGGTTCTGATGGAACCCATCATGAAGGTTGTTGTCACTGTTCCGGACGAGTACATGGGCGACGTTATCGGCGACCTGAACTCCCGCCGCGGTATGATTCTGGGTATGGACGCCGTTTCCGGCGCACAGCAGATCAATGCCGAGGTTCCGCTGTCCGAGATGTTCGGTTATGCAACCGACATGCGCTCTAAAACACAGGGCCGCGGCCAGTATGTTATGGAGCCCGCGCACTACTCTGAAGTGCCGAAATCCGTATCGGAAGGCATCATCTCCGACCGCAGCAAAAAGAACGACTAACAGGCGCAAAGGGCTTGATTTTTCATACCCAACTTGTTAGAATAGGCGTAGTCTTAACATGATAAAATTGATTTATGAAAAATAAAAGGAGGATTTCCAATGGCAAAGGCAAAGTTTGAAAGAAACAAACCGCACGTAAACATTGGTACCATTGGCCACGTTGACCATGGTAAAACCACATTGACCGCCGCTATCACCAAGGTTCTGAACCTGAACGGCACTTCCGAGTTCGTTGATTACGCGAACATCGATAAGGCCCCTGAAGAGAGAGCGCGTGGTATCACGATCAACACTTCCCACGTTGAGTACCAGACCGCTAACCGCCACTATGCGCACGTTGACTGCCCTGGCCACGCCGACTATGTGAAAAACATGATCACCGGCGCTGCTCAGATGGACGGCGCTATCCTGGTTGTTTCCGCTGCGGACGGCCCCATGCCCCAGACCAGAGAGCACATTCTGCTGTCCCGTCAGGTAGGCGTGCCTTATATCGTAGTGTTCATGAACAAAGCTGACCAGGTTGACGATCCCGAACTGTTGGATCTGGTTGAAATGGAAATCCGCGATCTGCTCAACGAGTATGAGTTCCCGGGCGACGATACCCCGATCATCCGCGGTTCTGCCCTGCAGGCGTTGGAATCCACCTCTAAGGATGTCAATGCTCCCGAGTACAAGTGCATTCTCGAGCTGATGGATGCAGTTGACAGCTTTATCCCCACTCCTGAGCGTAAGGCTGACCAGCCCTTCCTGATGCCTGTTGAAGACGTATTCACCATCACCGGCCGCGGCACTGTTGCTACCGGTAGAGTGGAGCGTGGCCAGCTGAGAACTTCTGAGGAAGTTGAGATCGTTGGTTTGACCGAAGAGCGCCGCAAGGTTGTTGTTACCGGTATCGAAATGTTCAGAAAAATTCTGGATTACGCTGAGGCCGGCGATAACGTAGGCGTTCTGCTCCGTGGTATTCAGAGAAATGAAATCGAGCGCGGCCAGGTTCTGGCGAAGCCCGGTACCATTCATCCGCATACCAAGTTCAAGGGCCAGGTTTATATCCTGAGCAAAGAAGAAGGCGGACGTCATACTCCGTTCTTCAACAACTATCGTCCCCAGTTCTATTTCAGAACTACCGACGTTACCGGCGTTATCTCTCTGCCCGAGGGCACCGAGATGTGCATGCCTGGCGATAACGTTGACATGGATGTTGAGCTGATCACCCCCATCGCGATTGAAGAGGGTCTTCGCTTCGCTATCCGTGAAGGCGGCCGTACAGTTGGCTCCGGTGTTGTTACCGGCGTTGTAAAAGCCTGATTTCAGGTTTTAACTTGTCTGATTGCCCCCGACCATTTTGGCCGGGGGTTTTTGCATGATCAATGCTGATGTCAACCGTTTTTGTGTTTTGTTTCTTCGGGCATGGGTAGAAGAACGGTTTCTTTTCTTTTATGATTGGCGGAGGGAATTTGCAATCCCCTGTTGACAAATTAATATCAAATGAATATAATAAAAACATCAATTAAATAAGCTGTCTTCGGGGCGGGGTGTAATTCCCCACCGGCGGTAATGCGGTTTTTAGCCGTTAGCCCGCGAGCATGTGCTGATTTTGGTGAGATTCCAAAGCCGACGGTATAGTCCGGATGGAAGAAGAACTGCGCATTTGCGTTTGTTTTGTCCCGCAGATTTTCTGCGGGATTTTTTTCGTTGACAGCGAAAAAAGGAGAGACAATAGAAATGAATAAATCCATGACCCAAAAGAGCATTATTCAGATGACGCAGCTTGCCGTGCTGGCGGCAATTTCTGTGGTGCTGGTCGCCTTTGTCCGTATTCCCCTGATTCCCGCGGCGCCGTTTCTGGTGTACGACATGGCGGATGCTCCCATTTTGATCGCAGCACTCCTGTTTGGTTCGAGCCCGGCGCTTCTGGTGCTTTTTGTGGTTTCTGTCATTCAGGCGGTTTTCTTCGGCGGCAATGGATGGGTCGGACTGGTGATGCATTTTGTGGCATCCGGCGCTCTGATTTTCCTGGTAGGCGAGTTTTATAAGAGAAAGCATAAATTCTCCGATGCGGTGTTCGGCATGGTGCTTGGCACGCTGGCGATGACAGCCCTGATGATACCGATGAACTACATCTTTACCGTACATTTCTTCGGCATGCCGAAGGCGGCGCTCGACGCGCTGATTCTGCCGGCGATCATCCCGTTCAATCTGCTGAAAGCTTCTCTCAACAGTGCGATTGCGGCAGTATTGTTTAAGTCCTTACAACCATTTGTTCAAAAAAATCGCGAAATGATTCATCCGGTTTAGCAACTATTTTTTCGACTTTTATTTTGTATTCTTCATATAATATGTTATAATAATCTTATCACAGATGCCGGAGCATTGTTTCTGGTGCCTGAAAGAGTATTGGTTTACAACAGAATAATTCCTTATCAAGAGTGACGGAGGGAACAGGCCCTGTGATGTCCGGCAACCTGCGCAATGTGCGAAAGGTGCCAAATCCTGCGGATAAAGCCGGCAGATGAGGTTGCTTTCCACCGTTTGGCTTCTCCGAACGGTGGATTTTTTATTGTCTTATTGTATTAGGAGGCGTAATTATGTCAAAATATTTTTTTACATCTGAATCGGTAACAGAGGGACATCCCGATAAAGTTTGCGATCAGATTTCCGACGCCGTTCTGGACGCCATTCTGGCACAGGACGAAAAAGCCCACGTAGCCTGCGAGGTTACGGCGGCCACCGGCCTGGTGCATGTAATGGGCGAAATCTCGACAGAGTGCTATGTCGATATTCCCGCGATCGCCCGCGAGGTGATCCGCGAGATCGGCTACGATGACCCCCAGTATGGCTTTGACGGCAATTCCTGCGGCGTGCTGACTTCGATCGATATGCAGTCGCCTGATATTGCGATGGGCGTGAACCAATCGTTTGAAGCCCGCGGCGGCGCCACAGATGAAAACGATTTGACCGGTGCGGGGGATCAGGGCATTATGTTCGGTTTTGCCTGCAACGAAACCACAACACTGATGCCGCTGCCCATTTATCTTGCTCACGCGTTGGCCAAACGCCTGGCGGCTGTACGAAAAGACGGTGCCCTGCCGTATCTGCGTCCCGACGGAAAAACGCAGGTAACGGTGGAGTATGAGAACGGTAAGCCCACCCGTGTGGAAGCAGTTGTCGTTTCTACGCAGCATGACCCCGACGTGACCCAGGAGCAGATTCACAAGGACATTCTCGAGCAGGTGATCCGCCCGGTGGTTTCTGCCGATCTGCTGGATGAGAACACCAAATATTATATCAATCCCACCGGCCGCTTCGTGGTCGGCGGCCCTGTCGGCGACAGCGGCCTGACCGGTCGGAAGATCATCGTCGATACCTACGGCGGCTTCGGCCGTCACGGCGGCGGCGCGTTTTCCGGCAAAGACCCGACGAAAGTGGACCGTTCCGCAGCGTATGCGGCCCGCTATGTTGCGAAGAACATTGTTGCCGCAGGCCTTGCCGAAAAATGCGAGGTGCAGCTCGCCTACGCCATCGGCGTAGCGCGTCCGGTCTCTATTCTGGTGGAAACCTTCGGCACCTCCGCTTATACCAGCGCTCAGCTGGAAGCAGCGATTCAGAAGGTGTTCGATCTGCGCCCGACCGCGCTGATCAAATCACTCGGCCTCAATCAGCCGATCTACCGCCCGCTGGCGGCATACGGCCACATGGGCCGCGAGGATTTGGGCGTCGCGTGGGAGAAAACCGACAAAACAGAGCAGCTGAAAGCCGCGCTGGCGTAATCAGTATTTTTATTAGGAAAGAGGAGAGCCTTTGTGCTTTCCTCTTTTTTGTTGCTGTGCATGTGATTCTTCCATGACGCACGCATGGGATTTTCTTTCTGTAGAATCTGTTTTTCACATCAATTTTCAATACTTATAGTATAAATATTCTGAAATATAACATTTTTTGAGATATAGCGAGAAATTTCTACTGGCGCAGGGCTTTCCTCTCATGCAGGGGCAGATATTCTTCTTTGTTCGGCGAAAGTTATTTGTTCGCCACAGATCGGGTTGTTTTTTCTGCGAATTTTTTGATGCGCGTGCAGGCGCAGGCTTGCCTGCGGGTGTCCCCGCGTGGGGTTTCTGCTGGCGCAGGGCTTGCCCCTCGTGCCGGGGCGGGCATTTACTTTCTTTA